>JAJRSS010000252.1 GCA_024278615.1 Alphaproteobacteria bacterium | reverse complement strand
ATCGGCATCGGCGGCGATCCGGTGAACGGCACCAGCTTCGTCGATTGCCTGGAACTGTTCCTGGCCGACGATGAAACCGAAGCCATCGTCATGATCGGCGAGATCGGCGGTACGGCGGAAGAGGAAGCGGCAGAATTCATCCATGCCTCCAAGACCAAAAAGCCGGTGGTCAGTTTCATCGCCGGGGTCACGGCCCCGCCGGGCCGCCGCATGGGACACGCCGGGGCGATTATTTCCGGCGGCAAGGGAACTGCCGGGGATAAGATCGAGGCGCTAAAAAGTTCCGGTATTCATGTGGCCGACTCGCCGGCGGCCATTGGCAGCACCATGCTGAAGGTAGTAAACGGTTAACCCTTCACCCCTAGGATCATTTCGGGTTAGCCTCTTCGGCCTGATTGACAGGTTTGGCCGACAGGCTCTACTAACTGGCCATACTAACAAGCCCTACTGACAGGCCAGACTATCTGGCCCGACTAACTGGCCCTACTAACTGGCCCGACTAACTGGGAAGAACGGCGCGGCCTTGTTTCCGTGCCCGCATTCGTACCATGGCAATCCCCATTGAAACCGTCCTTACCGGCACCAACGCCACCTTCATAGCCGAGCTTTATGCCCGGTACCTGAAAAACCCCGGGTCCGTGGACGCCAGTTGGCGCATGTTCTTTGCCGAACTGGAAGACGACGGCCTAGCCATCCTGGATGAATTGCGGGGCGCCAGCTGGGCGCCGTCGGCGGCCGGTGTTATCGGCTGCAACGGCGGCGGTGCCGCCCTGGGCCTTCCCGGCACCCCGGCGCCGGCGGAAGCCGGGGGGGGAGTTCCGTCCGCATCGGGCACGCCGGCGACCCTGGCCCGGGGCCTTGCCGAACGTCCGGAAGTGGATCGAATTCGCCAGGCCACCCTGGATTCCATCAACGCCCTGATGATGATCCGGGTTTACCGGGTCAGGGGCCACCTGATCGCCAAGTTCGACCCCCTGGGATTGGAAGGCCAGACCCATCATTCGGAACTGGATCCCAGGACCTATGGCTTCAATGAAGAAGACATGGACCGTCCCATCTACATCAACCATGCCTTCGGCATGGAGATGGCGACGCCCCGGGAAATCGTTCAGGTGTTGCGCGAGACCTATTGCGGCTCTATCGGCGTCGAATTCATGCATATTCAGGAGCCGGCGGAGCGGGCGTGGATCAGGGAAAGGGTGGAAAGCATCCGCAACCAGACCCAGTTTACCCCCAACGGCCGCCGCGCCATCTATGACCGCCTGGTGGAAGCGGAAGGCTTCGAAGCCTTCCTGCAGGTCAAGCACACGGGCACCAAGCGCTTCGGCCTGGACGGCGGCGAAGCCATGATCGCCGCCCTGGAACAGATCATCAAACGGGGCAGCCAACTGGGGACCAGGGAAATCGTCCTCGGCATGCCCCACCGGGGCCGGCTCAACGTGCTGGCCAGCATCATGTGCAAGCCTTACGTCGCCATGTTCGCCGAATTCCAGGGCGCTTCGGCCAGCCCCGATGACGTGCAGGGATCGGGTGACGTCAAGTACCACCTGGGGACCTCCGCCGACCGGGTGTTCGACGGCGCCAAGGTTCACCTGTCGCTGACCGCCAATCCCTCTCATCTGGAAGCGGTCAATACCGTCGTCCTCGGCAAGGTGCGGGCCAAACAGAACCAGCGGGGCGACGAAGCCCGTGAACAGGTCATGGGCCTGCTGATGCACGGCGACGCCGCCTTCGCCGGCCAGGGGCTGGTGCCCGAGGCCCTCGATCTTTCCCAGTTACGGGGCTACCGTACCGGCGGCACCATCCATTTTATCGTCAACAACCAGATCGGGTTTACCACCAACCCGTCCAAGTCCCGCTCGTCTCCCTATCCATCCGACATCGCCAAGGGCATCCAGGCGCCCATCTTCCACGTCAACGGCGACGACCCCGAAGCGGTGGTCCACGTTGCCCGCATCGCCACCGAATTCCGCCATAGATTCAAGCGCGACGTGATCATCGACATGTTCTGTTATCGCCGCCACGGCCACAACGAAGGCGACGAGCCCATGTTCACCCAACCGCGGATGTACAAGGCCATCGCCAGCCACCCCACCACCCGCGAAATTTACGCCCGCCGCCTGATCGCCGACGGCGTAGTGACCGAAGCGGAAGTCGAAAAGGTGAACGCCGATTTCAACCAACGCCTGGAAAAGGCTTTCGAGGCGGCGGGCGGGTACAAGCCCAACAAGGCCGATTGGCTGGAAGGAAAATGGAAGGGCCTGGTCCAGCTTTCCGACGAGGAGGAACTTCACGACGAGAATACCTCGGTTTCCCTGGACCTGTTGAAGGAAGTGGGCGGCGCCATATCCCGTCCGCCGGACAACTTCAACGTCAACCGCAAGATCGTCCGCCAGCTCAATTCCAAGGCGCAGATGATCGAAACCGGCGAAGGCGTCGATTGGGCGACCGCCGAAGCCCTGGCTTTTGGCACCCTGCTGGTGGAAGGCACCGGTGTCCGCCTGTCTGGCCAGGATTCGGGCCGCGGCACCTTTTCCCACCGCCATTGCGTGCTCATCGACCAGGACAACGAGGAGCGTTACTTCCCGCTGAGCGAAATCCGGGAAAAGCAGGCCGCCTTCGAGGTCATGGACAGTCCCCTTTCCGAAGCCGGCGTGCTGGGCTTTGAATACGGGTATTCCTTAGCCGATCCCCAGACCCTGGTCTTGTGGGAGGCTCAGTTCGGCGATTTCGCCAACGGCGCCCAGGTGATCATCGACCAATTCATCGCCTCGGGCGAATCCAAGTGGCTGCGCATGTGTTCCGTCGTCATGCTGCTGCCCCACGGCTTCGAGGGCCAGGGGCCGGAGCATTCCTCGGCCCGGCTGGAACGTTACCTCCAGCTTTGCGCCGAGGACAACTTGCAGGTGGTCAATTGCACCACCCCGGCCAACTATTTTCATGCGTTGCGCCGCCAGATGCGGCGGAACTTCCGCAAGCCCCTGATCGTCATGGCGCCCAAGTCCCTGCTGCGCCACAAGCTGGTCGTCTCCTCCCTGGCGGATATGGGACCGGGCACGCGCTTTCGCCGGGTGCTGCCGGAAACCGGCTCTTTGGTGGCCGACGCCAAGGTCCGCCGGGTTGTCCTGTGCACGGGCAAGGTCTATTACGACCTGTTGCAGGCCCGCCAGGACCAAGGCATCGGCGATGTGGCGATTATCCGCATGGAACAGATGTATCCCTTCCCCCGCAAGGGCCTGAAGCTCCAGCTTGCCCGCTATCCCGCCGCCGAGGTGGTGTGGTGCCAGGAGGAGCCGGCCAACATGGGAGCCTGGACCTTTGTCCAACCGCGCATCGAATACGTTATGGAAGGCCTGATGGAAGCCCCGGGCGGCGCACGGCCCAGATACGTCGGCCGCCAGGCCGCCGCTTCGCCGGCCACCGGCCTGCTGAAGGTTCATGTCAAGGAACAGGCTCAACTGGTGGAACAGGCCCTGACGGCGGACCTGGACACCATACCCCATCCCTTCCGGCCCCCCCCACGTTAAGGATTTGGCGGGTATTGCGAAGCGTTACAGAGCAATCGAGGAAAAGATGACGACGGAAATCAAAGTCCCCACATTAGGAGAATCGGTTGTCGAGGCATCGGTGGCCAAATGGTTCAAGGCCGTGGGCGATACGGTGATCCTGGACGAGCCCCTGGTCGAGCTGGAAACCGACAAGGTGACCCTGGAAGTCAACGCCCCCGCCTCGGGCACCCTGAGCGAAATCGCCGCCGGGGAAGGTGCCGAAGTCGTGGTCGGCGCGTTACTGGGGTCCATCGCCGAAGGGGCGGCGCCAGAGAAAAAAGTGGACAAGAAAGCGCCATCCGTGGCCCCGCCGCCGGCGGCACCAAAAGCGCCCGAACCTGTGCCCGAACCCGCACCCACGCCCACACCGGCTCCCCGGGCTTCGGCGGCGGAACACAAGCTGGCGCCGGCGGTGCGCAAGCTGATTGAAGAAAACAACCTGGACCCGGCCGCCATCGCCGCCAGCGGCAAGGACGGCCGGCTGACCAAGGGCGACGTGCTGGCCTACCTGGAAAGCGGCGCCTTCGCTTCCGCGGCATCCGCGCCCGTCGCGCCGCCGCCAGCCCCGTCATCGGCCCAGTACCCGCCCCGGCCCACCGGCCCGCGCGAGGAACGGGTGCGCATGACCCGGCTTCGGCGCCTGGTCGCCACCCGGCTCAAGGAAGCCCAGAACACCGCCGCCATGCTGACCACCTTCAACGAAGTGGACATGACGGCGGTGATGGAACTGCGCGCCCGCTACAAGGAAATCTTTGAAAAGAAGCACGGCGTCCGCATCGGCTTCATGTCCCTGTTCGTCAAGGCCAGCGTGGTGGCGCTCGGGGAATTCCCCGCCGTCAACGCGGAGATCGACGGCGATGATATTGTCTACAGGAACCATTACGACATCGGCGTCGCCGTCGGCACATCCCAGGGCCTGGTGGTGCCGGTGGTCCGGGATGCGGACACCCTCGGTTTCGCCGATGTCGAAAAAGCCGTTTCCGATTACGGCCACCGGGCCCGGGAAGGCAAACTGACCGTGGAAGAACTGCAGGGCGGCACCTTCACCATCACCAACGGCGGCGTTTTCGGCTCGTTGTTGTCGACCCCCATCCTCAATGCGCCCCAATCGGGCATCCTGGGCATGCACAAGATCCAATCCCGCCCCATGGTCATGCCCGATGGCTCTATCCAGGCCCGCCCCATGATGTACCTGGCCCTTTCCTACGACCACCGCATCGTCGATGGCCGCGAGGCGGTGTCATTCCTGGTGCGGGTCAAGGAATGCATCGAAGACCCCCAACGCATCATGCTGAATACCTGAGGCTGACATGACCGACCAGACTTACGACCTCATCGTTATCGGCGGCGGCCCGGGCGGTTACGTCGCCGCCATCCGCGCCGCTCAATTGGGCATGACCGTGGCCTGCGTGGAAAAGCGGGGCGCCCTGGGCGGCACCTGCCTCAACGTCGGCTGCATCCCGTCCAAGGCCTTGCTCCAATCGTCCCACCATTTCGACAGCGCGGTCCGCGAATTCGCCGCCCACGGGGTGAAGACGGGCAAGGTGCGGCTTGACCTGGAAACCATGATGAAACGGAAGGATTCCGTGGTCGGCGACCTGACCAAGGGCATCGAGTTCCTGTTCAAGAAGAACAAGGTCGCCTATGTGACCGGCGCCGGCGAAATCACCGCTGCCGGCCAGGTGACGGTGACGGCGGGAAAAGACAAACAGGCGCTGAAGGGCGAAAATATCCTCATCGCCACCGGCTCCGGCGCGGCCCCCCTGCCCGGGGTGGAAATCGACGAAAAGCAAATCGTCAGCTCCACCGGCGCCCTGTCGCTGGCCAAGGTGCCCAAGGAAATGGTGGTGATCGGCGGCGGCGCCATCGGCCTGGAACTGGGCTCCGTCTGGCGGCGGCTGGGGGCCAAGGTGGCGGTGGTCGAATTCCTCGACGCCATCCTGCCCGGCATGGACGGCGAAGTGGTCAAGCAGATGACCCGCACCCTGAAAAAGCAGGGCATGACCTTCAGGCTGGCGACCAAGGTTACCGGCGCCAAGGCGTCCAAATCCGGCGTTGTCCTGACTGTCGAAGCCCGCGATGGCGGTAAAGAAGAATCCCTCAAGGCGGACGTGGTGCTGGCCGCCATCGGCCGCGTTCCCTATACGGACGGCCTGGGGCTCGACGCCCTGGGGGTGGAACGGGATAAGCGCGGATTCATTACCGTGGATGGGGATTTCCAGACCAATGTCGCCGGCGTCTTCGCCATCGGTGACGTGATCGGCGGCGCCATGCTGGCCCACAAGGCGGAAGACGAAGGCGTGGCGGTGGCCGAAATCCTGTCCGGCCAGTCCGGCCACGTGAACTACGGCGCCATCCCCGGCGTCGTCTATACCTGGCCGGAGGTGGCCGCCGTCGGCCATACGGAGGAACACCTGAAAGAAGCGGGCGTCGAATACACCGCCGGCAAGTTTCCATTCACCGCCAATTCCCGCGCCCGCTGCAACGCCGACACCGACGGCTTCGTCAAGATCCTGGCCGACGCCAAAACCGACCGGGTGCTGGGCGTGCACATCGTCGGACCGGCGGCCGGCGATCTTATCCAAGAGGCCGTGCTGGCGATGGAATTCGGTGCCTCGGCCGAAGACATTGCCCGCACCTGCCACGCCCACCCGGGCTTGAGTGAATCGGTCAAGGAAGCCGCCCTTGCGGTGGCCGGCCGCGCGATCCATATGTAAAAAAGGGGGGGAGCAGGGCATGTAGTGCCCGTCCGGACAGGAGGACGCGATGTTCGAAATGCTTCCCGAAAGTTCCGGCCCGGTTGTCGGCGTGCGCGCCACGGGCCGGCTTACCGACGCCGATTACAAGGAATTTCTGCCAAAACTGGAAAAGGTCATCGCCGAGCATGGCTCCGTCCGCCTGCTGGTGGACATGGAAGGATTCGAGGGCTGGAACCTGATGGCCGCCTGGGACGATTTCGCCTTCGGCATCAAGCACTGGAACGATTTTAGCAAGATGGCCATCGTCGGCGACGCCAAGTGGGAGGAAATGGCCACCAAGGCCGCCGACCTGCTGATGAAGGGCGAGGCCCGCTTTTTCAGCCTCGACGAACGGGACGCCGCCTGGAACTGGGTCAGGGAATAGGCGCCCCCCCTTTGATTATCCTGGCTTTGGATACCACCGGGGCCATGGCCTGCATTAGTATGGGGCCATGGCCCGCGCTTCCACGCCTTTCGCCCTGACCGCCACCATCTGCCTGGCCGAGGTTCTCGGCATGGCCGGGTTCGCCACTTTCGCGGCGCTGCTGCCCGGTTTCCTGGCCGAATGGCGGATGACCAACACCGACGCCGGGTGGATCAACGGCATCTATTTCGTCGGCTATCTTACCGCCGTCCCGGTACTGGTCAGCCTGACCGACCGCATGCCGCCCCGGCGCATTTACCTATTCTCCATGATGCTCTGCGCCATCTCCAACCTGGGGTTCGCCGTGGTGGCGGAAGGGTTCTGGACGGCGATGGTCTTTCGCGTCCTGGCCGGCATCGGCCTGGCCGGCACTTACATGCCCGGGCTCAAGCTGCTCAGCGACCACCTGGAAGACCTGGGCCACGGCCGGCCCCTGGCCTTTTATACGGCCAGCTTCGGCCTGGGCGCCGCCCTGTCCTTCCTTCTCGCCGGCGAGGCGGCGGCGGCCCTGGGCTGGCAATGGGCCTTTGGCATCGCCGCCGCCGGCCCGGTGGCGGCGATCATCCTCATCCTCATCGGGTTGCCCCGCGAAGACCCGGTGTCGGGCCGGCCGCCCGACACCCATCTGCTGGATTTCCGTCCCGTGCTCCGTTGCCGCCCGGCCATGGGCTACGTGATGGCCTACACCATTCACAACTTCGAACTGTTCGCCCTGCGTTCGTGGATGGTGGCCTTCCTGGTTTTTTCCCAAGGGTTGCAGACCACCCTTGAATCCGGTGGCGGCCCGGGGTGGAGTCCCACCGTGCTGGCCTCGCTGATCGTCCTCGCCGCCGTTCCGGCCAGCATCATCGGCAACGAACTGGCCGGCCGCTTCGGCCGCCATCGGGTGATCACCGTCATCATGATGGTCTCCGCCGGATTCGCCGCCTTCCTCGGCTTCACGGCCGCCTTGCCGTTCTGGCTGGTGGTGGTCCTGTGCCTCGTCTATGCGGTGGCCATCGCCGGTGATTCCGCTTCCATAACCGCCGGCGTCGTGGCGGCGGCGCCGTCCGGCTACCGGGGCGCCACCATGGCGGTTCATTCGTGCATCGGGTTTGCCGGTTCTTTCGCCGGTCCGCTGCTGTTCGGCGTGGTCCTCGACCTGGCCGGCGGCGGCACTATCGCCTCCTGGGGCTGGGCCTTTGCCTTCGTCGCCCTGGTCGCTCTTACCGGCCCGGTGTTTCTGGCCCTGTCGCGAAAGTAGTTACCGCTGCCGGGCGCGGGGATGGGCGTCGCGGTAAACCGCCTTCAGGTGTTTCGCATTGACCTCCGTGTAGCGTTGGGTGGAGGCCAGGGAAGCATGGCCCAGTAGCTCCTGGATGGTGCGCAGGTCCCCGCCACCTTCCAAAAGGTGGGTGGCGAAGCTGTGGCGCAGCGCGTGGGGCGTCGCCGTTTCGGGCAGCCCCAAACAGGCCCTCAGGTGGCGCATCTGCCGCTGGGCGACGCCCGGGTTCAGCCGCCCGCCACGGGCGCCGACGAACAACGGCCCGTTCTTTTCCAGCCGGTGGGGGCAATGGGCCAGATAATCCCCAATGGCGGCGGTGACAAAAGGCAACAAGGGAACCAGGCGTTGCTTGTTTCCCTTGCCGGTGACCACCAGGGTGTCGCCATCGGCGATCTGGCCCCGGTTCAACTCCAGGGCCTCGCCGATGCGCAGGCCGGCCCCGTACAACAGGGCGATCAGGGCCGTATCCCGCTTGGCGATCCATGGCTCGCGGCTCAAATCGCCGATGGCGTCAACCGCTTCCAGGGCTTCCCTGGGCGACAGCGGCCTGGGTACGGCCCTGGGCCTCTTGGGGGTCCGGACCGCGCCGATGACCGAATTGCAGGCCAGGTCATGGCGCTCCAGATAGCGGAAGAAACCGCGCAGGGAGGACATGATCCGGGCAGTGGAGGTGCGGGCCAGGCCGCGCCGGGTACAGCGGGCCAGATAGCCGCGGAAATCCACCCCGGTCAGTCCTTCCAGGTCCCGCAGCCCGGGGCGGAAGCCCAGGTGTTCGGTAAGGAAATTCAGGAACGCCGCGAGGTCGCGGCTGTAGGCGTCAAGGGTGTGTTTGGAAACCCGCTTTTCATGCGCCAGCCAGGTGCGCCACTGGGCGGCGGCCGAGGCCACCGCCGGCTCGGCGGAGAATTCGATTAAGTGGGCTTTTCCAGCCATCGGCTCAGGGACCACTCCATGATTCGGGCCAGGAAGGCGATCAGCTCCGTCCCCTGGCCGGGCTCGAACAGGCCCGGCGTGCGCGAACCCAGGGCCAGCAGTCCGGCGGGCAGGGTCTTGCCCGGACGGATCCTGGCCAGCGCCGCCGAATGCACCAGTCCGGCGGCGGCACCGAACAGGGCGCCGTCATCGTCGATTTCACGAACCAGGCAGGCGTTCCGTCCACCGGCCATCCAGTGATCCACGGTGCCCTCGTTCAGGGTGAGGATTTCCGGCGACACCAGCCCGGCCAGGGGCGGCTGGCTCGGCTCGAAACCAAGGGTCACCACATCCACGTCCAGCAGCAAGGGCAGGTCGTCGCTGATGATGTGGAAAAACTGGTCCGCGGTGTCCGCCGCCAACAGGGCCAGCACGGCGGCGTGGCAGCGGCTTTGGATGGACATGTTGTTGCGGCTGAGTTCGATGACGAACCGGGCGGATTCGCGAAGGTTGTCGATTTCGGCCCGCAGGTTTTCCATCAGGAACTGCTGCATGTCGACGACGCCGTCGCCACTCCACCGTCCCGGCGATTCCATGGTCGACAGAAGGTCGGCGTTTTCGGCCAGGAATTTTGGATTGTTGCGCAGGTATTCGACGACCTGATCGCCGGACAAATCGTCCGCCGCCGCCGGTAATCCATCGAGCGCCGCGTCTTGCTCGTGCTGGGTCATGAAACTCAACTCGCCATGGTGAACCGATTCGCCTAAGTGTACTTCATGCAGCCTTCTTCCGCCATATCAAGCCATTCGGGTGGCCAACAGGTAAGCGTTCTCCTGCCCTTGCCCCTGGCCGGCGCCTACGACTACCGGGTGCCCCGGGGGATGGCGGTGCGAACCGGCCAGTTCGTCGCCGTGCCCCTGGGCGTCCGGGTAGTCACCGGCGTGGTGTGGGGCGAAGCCCGGGGCGGCGTCGACCCGGCCAAGCTGAAAGAGGTCCTGGGCACCCGTGAAGCGCCCGGCCTGAGCCGGGACATGCTGCGCTTCATTGACTGGGTGGCCGCCTATACCCTGTCGCCGCCGGGCGCGGTGCTGAAAATGGCGATGAGCGTGCCCAAGGCCCTGGAGCCGCCGAAACCGGTAACCGCCTATGCGCCGGCCCCGATCTCTTCGGCGCCTGCTTCGGTATCAGGGACCGAAATTCGCCAAATACGCCAAATTCGCCAAATTCGCCAAATTCGCATGACCCCGGCCCGGCGGCGGGTCCTTGAGGTGGCGGCGGAAGGTCCGCCCCTGATTCTGGCCGACCTGGCCCGGAAAGCGGCAGTGGGAACTTCCGTCGTCAAGGGGCTGGCCCGGGCCGGGGCGCTGATCCCGGTGCAGGTTGCCGCCCCACCGCCCCACCCCCTGCCCCGGTGGCAGACCGAAGGGGTGTCGCTGTCGGCCGCTCAGGAAACCGCCGCCGCGCAACTGGTCCGGGCGGTGGACCGGGGCGGCTTCGGCGTCACCCTGCTGGACGGGGTGCCCGGCTCGGGCAAGACCGAGGTTTACTTTCAGGCCATTGCCCGGGTCCTTGAACAGGGCCGCCAGGCGTTGGTCCTTTTGCCGGAAATCGCCCTCAGCGCCCAATGGCTGGAACGCTTCCGCGGCCGTTTCGGGGTGGAGCCGGCCCAATGGCATTCGGACCTGACCGGGGCGCGCCGCCGCGCCACCTGGCGGGCGGTGACGGAGGGCCAGGCAACCGTGGTGGTGGGCGCCCGTTCAGCGCTTTTCCTGCCCTATCCGGACCTGGGGCTGATCGTCGTCGATGAAGAACACGACGCCGCCTACAAGCAGGAAGACGGTGTCATATATAATGCCCGCGACATGGCGGTGGTGCGGGCCCGGATCGGGGAGTTTTCCCTGATTGCCGTATCGGCGACCCCGTCCCTGGAAACGCTGACCAATGTAAAAGAGGGCCGGTACCAATCCCTGCACCTGCCGGACCGCCATGGCGGCGCCACCCTGCCCGACCTGCAAACCATCGACATGCGCGAGGATAAGCCCGCTTCCGGCCATTGGCTGTCGGGCGCCCTGGGAACCGCCGTGGAAGAAACCCTTTCCAGGGGCGAGCAGGCGCTGTTGTTCCTCAACCGCCGGGGCTATGCGCCGCTGACCCTGTGCCGTGCCTGCGGCCATCGTTTGCAGTGCCCCCGGTGCACGGCCTGGCTGGTGCAACACCGGCGGGCGGGCCGGTTGCTGTGCCATCACTGCGGCCACGGCGCGGCCGTTCCCACCCACTGTCCCCAATGCCAGGCGGAAGACAGCTTCGCCGCCTGCGGCCCCGGGGTGGAGCGGCTGGCCGAAGAAGTATCCGAGCTTTTCCCTGGCGCCCGCACCACCATCGCCGCCAGCGACACCGTGGCCGGTCCGGCCGCCGCCGCCGCCCTGGTCAAGCGCATCGAAGACCATGAAGTGGACTTGATCATCGGCACCCAGATCGTCGCCAAGGGCTATCATTTTCCCCTGCTGACCCTGGTCGGCGTGGTTGATGGGGACCTGGGCCTGACCGGGGGCGATTTACGGGCCGCCGAACGAACCTATCAGCTTTTGTATCAGGTGGCCGGGCGGGCCGGCCGGGAACAAAGCCGCGAACAAAGGGCCGGGCGGGTGCTGGTGCAGACCTATATGCCCGGGCATCCGGTCATGGCGGCCCTGACTTCGGGCAACCGGGACCAGTTTCTGGAAGCCGAGGCCCAGGCCCGGCGGGACGCCGGCATGCCCCCCTTCGGCCGGCTGGCGGCGCTGATCGTTTCCAGCCGCGACCGGGCGGCGGCGGAAAAGGTCGCCCGGAACCTGGCCGCCACCGCCCCCCACGGGCCGCATGTGCAGGTGCTGGGCCCGGCCCCGGCGCCCCTGTCCCTGCTTCGCGGCCGCCACCGCTTGCGGCTGCTGATCAAGGCGGGCCGGGGGACCAACATGCAGAAGGTCCTGGGACAGTGGGTCGGCCAAAGGGCCGGGGGGGCAAGGCTGCCGGGCGGGGTGCGCCTTCAGGTGGACGTGGATCCCTACAGTTTCCTGTAGGTGGATTGAAGCTTGGGCCTGGCTGTGGAATCCGGCCTTTTTTCGACCCTTCCCCGCCTTTTATCCGGGCGGTCCAGCGTTCTTGAAAGGCCCAAACAGGTATGATAGACAACCCACGCCTTTCGCACGCGCAAATGGCGTGCTTATAGGGAGGCCGTGTGCTTCTTTCGTATCAAAACAGCTGACGTCGGGGAATTTTCAGGTGCCATCAGAGACCACAGGCGCTACCGGGCTTTCCGGCCGGTATGCGACCGCCCTTTTTGAGTTGGCCGACGACGAAAAGGCGCTGGATACGACTGCCGCGGACCTGATGGCATTGGGTTCGCTCATCGGTGAAAGCAAAGACTTGGCGGAACTGATCCGCTCCCCCGTCGTTTCCCGGGAGGATCAGGGCCGGGCCATGGCCGCCATTCTGTACAAGGCCGGCATGTCGCCGCTGACCCAGCGGTTCGTCGGCGTGGTGGCGGAAAACGGGCGGCTTTCCGCCTTGCCGGCAATGATTTCCGCCTACCAGACCCTGCTGGCGGAACATCGGGGGCAAATCTCGGCCGAAGTGGTTTCGGCCCAGGCCCTGAATGAAAAACAACTGAACACCATCAAGGATTCGCTGAAAAAGGCCATGGGTTCCCAAGTGGCGGTGGACGCCCACGTGGACCCGGGCCTGCTGGGTGGATTGATCGTCAAAGTCGGATCACGCATGATCGACAGTTCGCTTCGGACCAAGCTGCAACGCCTGCGGCTGGCCATGAGAGGGACCTAAGGTATGAAAATTCGGGCGGCGGAAGTTTCCGCTATTATCAAAGACAAGATCGCGTCCTTTGGAACCGAGGCGGAAGTCGCCGAAGTGGGGCAGGTTCTTTCCGTCGGTGACGGCATTGCCCGCGTCTATGGGCTGGACCAGGTTCGCGCCGGCGAGATGGTGGAATTCCCGGGCGGCATCATGGGCATGGCGTTGAACCTGGAAAACGACAACGTGGGCGTGGTTATCTTCGGCAACGACCGCCACATCAAGGAAGGCGACACGGTCAAGCGCACCGGCGCCATTGTCGATGTTCCCGTCGGGCCGGGGCTTCTGGGCCGGGTGGTTGACGGACTGGGCAATCCCATCGACGGCAAGGGACCCATCGAGGCCGCGGAACGCTGCCGGGTGGAGGTCAAGGCGCCGGGCATCATCCCCCGCAAGTCGGTTCACGAACCCATGCAGACCGGCATCAAGGCCATCGATACCCTGATTCCCATCGGCCGCGGACAGCGGGAACTGATCATCGGTGACCGCCAGACGGGCAAGACCGCGGTTATCATTGATTCCATCATCAACCAGAAGAGAATCAACGAGGAAGCGGCCGACGAATCCGAAAGACTCTACAGCGTCTATGTCGCCATCGGCCAGAAACGGTCCACCGTCGCCCAGTTGGTCAAGACACTGGAAGACTACGATGCGATGAAATACGCCATCGTCGTCGCGGCGACGGCGTCGGAACCGGCGCCGTTGCAGTTCCTGGCCCCGTATACCGGTTGCTCCATGGGTGAATATTTCCGCGACAACGGCAAGCACGCGGTCATTTTCTACGACGATTTATCCAAGCAGGCGGTGGCCTACCGCCAGATGTCGCTGTTGCTACGCCGGCCGCCGGGGCGCGAAGCCTACCCGGGTGATGTGTTCTACCTGCACTCGCGTCTTCTGGAACGGGCGGCGAAGATGAACGACGACCGGGGCGCCGGTTCGTTGACCGCCCTGCCGGTGATCGAAACCCAGGCCGGCGACGTTGCCGCCTATATTCCCACCAACGTCATTTCCATCACCGACGGCCAGATTTTCCTGGAAACGGAACTGTTCTACAAAGGCATCCGCCCGGCGGTGAATGTCGGCCTGTCGGTCAGCCGGGTGGGGTCCGCCGCCCAGGTCAAGGCCATGAAACAGGTGTCGGGCAGCATCAAGCTGGAACTGGCCCAGTACCGGGAAATGGCCGCCTTCGCCCAGTTCGCCTCCGACCTGGACGCGTCCACCCAGCAGTTGCTGGCGCGGGGCGCCCGCCTGACCGAACTGTTGAAGCAGCCCCAATACTCGCCCATTCCCATGGAGGAACAGGTGGCTTCCATTTTTTGCGGGGTGAGGGGGTTCCTGGACAAGATCGAGGTCACCGACGTCAACCGGTTCGAGACCGCGTTCCTGAGCGAGCTTCGTGCCAAGGGGGCCGATATCCTGGCCGCCATCCGAAAAAACTGGGAATTGACCGAGGAAACCGAAGGCAAGCTCCACGCATTCCTCACCAATTTCGCCGCCTCCTTCGTTTAAGGGCCCGTTTCCGGATCCATATCCATGCCCAGCCTTAAAGACCTCAAGACCAGAATCATCAGCGTCAAGTCAACGCAGAAGATTACTTCGGCCATGAAGATGGTGGCCGCCGCGAAGCTGCGCCGGGCCCAGGAAGGGGCCGAGGAGGCCCGTCCCTACGCCGAACGCATGGCCCGCATGCTGAATTCCGTGGCGAAAAGCTTCGAAGGCCAGAAAGGCGGCGCCAAAATGCTGGCCGGAACCGGTTCCGACCAGACGCATTTGATCATCGTGGCGACGGCGGACCGGGGCCTGTGCGGCGGTTTCAACGGCTCCATCGTCCGCGAAAGCCGGCGCATGACCCGGGACCTGAAGGCCGAGGGCAAGACGGTGAAGCTGATGTTCGTCGGCCGCAAGGGGCGGGACGTCATGCGCCGCGAATTTGCCGCCGATATTGTTCACGAAGTAACCGGTATCGGCCGCACGGGCGTTACCTTCGCCGAAGCCCGGGACGTCGCCGGCAAGGTGACGGAAATGTTCGAGGCCGGTGAATTCGACGTTTGCACGTTCATTTTCAACCGCTTCAAGTCGGCCATGACCCAGATCGTCACCCGCCAACAGCTCATCCCCTTCGCCGCCGTTGAAGCGGACGGCGAAGCCGGGGAAAGCCAGGAAAAAGATACGGGCCCCAAGGCAACATATATTTTCGAGCCGGAGGAATCCGAAATCCTGGCCGAACTGCTGCCCCGCAACCTGAGCACCCAGGTGTTTCAGGCGTTGCTTGAAAATTCCGCTTCCGAACACGGCGCGCGCATGACCGCCATGGACAGCGCGACCCGGAACGCCGGCGAAATGATCGACAAGCTGACCCTGACCTACAACCGCCAGCGCCAGGCCGTCATCACCAAGGAACTGATTGAAATCATCTCCGGCGCGGAAGCGCTGTGAGGTTAAGCGGATACTGAAGAAAAAATCGAGGAGCATCAGTAATGGCGAATAACTCCGTTGGAAAGGTCGCGCAAGTCATGGGCGCCGTGGTCGACGTGCATTTCGAAGACGATCTGCCGGCGATCTTGAATGCGCTGCACCTGGACAACAACGGCAAGCGCCTGGTCCTGGAAGTAGCCCAGCATCTGGGCGAGAACATGGTGCGCACCATCGCCATGGACGCCACCGAAGGCCTGCAGCGGGGCGCCGAAGTGGTTGACACCGGTGAGTCCATCTCCGTGCCCGTGGGGCCGGAGACGCTGGGGCGCATCATCAACGTCATCGGCGAACCCATCGACGAACGCGGCCCCCTGAATGCCAAGGCCCAGGCCCCTATCCACGCAGAGGCGCCGCCCTTTATCGATCAATCGACGGAATCCGAAGTCCTGATCACCGGCATCAAGGTGGTGGACCTGATCGCGCCTTACGCCAAGGGCGGCAAGATCGGCTTGTTCGGCGGCGCCGGGGTCGGCAAGACCGTCATCATCATGGAACTGATCAACAACATCGCCAAGTACCACGGCGGTTATTCCGTGTTCGCCGGCGTCGGCGAACGGACCCGCGAAGGCAATGACCTTTACCATGAAATGATCGAATCCGGGGTTATCCAGCTCGACGGGCCGGGCTCCAAGGCGGCCCTGGTCTTCGGCCAGATGAACGAACCGCCGGGCGCCCGGGCCAGAGTCGGCCTGACCGGTCTGACCCTGGCCGAATACTTCCGCGACCAGGAAGGCCAGGACGTGCTGCTGTTCATCGATAACATCTTCCGCTTTACCCAGGCGGGCTCGGAAGTATCGGCGCTTTTGGGCCGTATTCCCTCGGCGGTGGGCTACCAGCCGACCCTGGCCACCGACATGGGCCTCCTTCAGGAACGCATCACCTCCACCAACAAAGGTTCCATCACTTCGGTGCAGGCGATCTACGTGCCCGCCGACGATCTTACCGACCCGGCGCCGGCGACCTCGTTTGCCCACCTGGACGCGACCACCGTGCTCAGCCGGCAGATCGCCGAACTGGGCATCTACCCGGCCGTGGACCCGCTGGATTCCACCTCGCGCATGCTGGACCCGCGTATCGTCGGCGAAGAACACTACAACATCGCCACCAAGGTGCAGCAGGTATTGCAGACCTATAAGTCCCTGCAGGACATCATCGCCATCCTGGGCATGGACGAGCTATCCGAGGAAGACAAGTTGACCGTGGCCCGGGCGCGCAAGATCCAGCGGTTCCTGTCCCAGCCCTTCTTCGTCGCCGAAGTGTTCACCAATTCGCCGGGCAAGCTGGTTTCGCTGGAAGATACCATCAAGGGCTTCAAGGGGATCATCGAAGGCGAATACGACCATCTTCCCGAAGCCGCCTTCTACATGGTTGGCGCCATCGAGGAAGCGACGGAAAAGGCCAAAAAAATGGCCGCCGAAGCGGCGTAACGGAGCAACCTGATGGCCGACACGGTCAATTTCGAACTGGTTTCGCCCCAACACCTGCTCCGTTCCGAGCCGGTGGAGATGGTGGTGATCCCCTGTACCGAAGGCGATATCGGCGTGTTGCCGAACCACTCGCC
Organism: Alphaproteobacteria bacterium; assembly: GCA_024278615.1. Taxonomy (GTDB): domain Bacteria; phylum Pseudomonadota; class Alphaproteobacteria; order Rhodospirillales; family 2-02-FULL-58-16; genus JAJRSS01. The sequence goes on along the minus strand of JAJRSS010000252.1, from coordinate 1,437 downwards.
GCTGATCGCCACCGTGCGTCCCGGCGTCATCGACATCCACCGTGACGGCAAGGTGGTGGAAAGAATCTTCGTCGGCGGCGGCTTCGTCGAAGTCTCTTCCAACCGCTGCACCGTGCTGGCGGAAAGGCCCATGGCTGTCGCCGACATCAACCGGGAGGAAGTGGAAGAAAGCTTGGCCGCCGCCCGCAAGGCGGTGGAAGAAGCCAGCGAGCACGAAATCGAAGAGGCCAGAAAACACCTCACGCTGAACGAGGAAATGATGGCCGCCGTGGATTCCATCAACCACCATTGACGAAATTGGACAGGGGGGCGCTGGGCAACGCCGATGAAGCTATACTTGGTCCAGCACGGCGATTCCATATCCAAAGAACAGAACGCCGACCGCCCGTTAAGCGAAAAGGGCGTCATTGATGCCCAGCGGCTGGCCGTGTTCATGGCCCGCTCCCGGCCCAATGTGGCCCGCATCATTCATTCCAACAAGATCCGGGCCCGGGAAACCGCCCGCCACCTGTCAGATACCCTTGGTCCCGACTTGTCGGTCGAGGAAGCGGTTTCCGGCCTGGCGCCCAACGATTCCACGGATCTGATCTTCGAAGCCATAGGCCAGTGGAAGGAAGACGTGATTATCGTCGGTCATATGCCTTTTCTCACCCGGCTGCTGTCCCGCCTGATGACCGGTGGCGAGGATGCCCGGCTGGTCGACTTCGTGCCCGGCACGGCGGTCTGCCTGGAACGTAAATCCGCCGACGGCCCGTGGATCATTTCGTCGGTCCTGGGCCCCCGGGTCATGGGCCGGTAAGGGGCCTTCCCCGCCTACCGCCGCCCTTTCTTTTTCTTTTTCATCTTGCCCTTGTACCTGCCGGTCCAGCCGGCCCGGGCGGCGGCGGCGGGCGCGGCGCCGGCCCGGTCGAGGCCCAACTCGGTCGCTTCCAGGCGGCGGATTTCGTCCCTCAGCCTGGCCGCTTCCTCGAATTCCAGTTCGGCCGCCGCTTCTTTCATGCGCTTGTCCAGATCTTTCAGGTGGCCGCGCAGGTTGTGCCCCACCAGGTGGGCGTCGCCGGAAACGCCGGTATCCACGGTGACGTAATCATGCTCGTAGACGCTGCCGATGATGTCGGCGATGTCCTTGCGCACGCTTTCCGGGGTGATGCCGTTGGCGGCGTTGTAGGCCTGTTGTTTTTCCCGCCGCCGGTTGGTTTCGTTCAGGGCGTAGTCGAGGGATTCGGTCATCCGGCCGGCGTACAGGATCACCCGGCCGTCGATGTTGCGGGCGGCCCGGCCGATGGTCTGCACCAGCGATGTCTTGGAGCGCAGGAACCCTTCCTTGTCGGCGTCCAGGATGGCGACCAGGGCGCACTCGGGGATATCCAGCCCCTCGCGCAGCAGGTTGATGCCGACCAGCACGTCGAAGGCTCCCAGGCGTAAATCGCGGAGGAT
>JAJRSS010000251.1 GCA_024278615.1 Alphaproteobacteria bacterium | reverse complement strand
GGGGATTCCTGTTTACCCGTTCCCCGCAACAGAACCAGGGATATGCGCCGGTTTTTCGCGTTGTTCGGATCCTCCGGCAGCAGTGGATCGGTTTCCGCCCTGCCGACCACCCGGATAATCCTGTCCGGGGGGAAGCCCTCTTCCAGAAGGACACGCCGGGTAGCGTTTGCCCGATCGGCAGACAACTCCCAGTTGCTGTAATCGCTCCTGCCGGTATATTTGGTGGCGTCAGTGAAGCCGGAAATGGCAAGGTTTTGCGGCATTTCCGAAATCACCTTGGCGACCAGTTCAATCACCTTGCGGGTATGGGCATACATTTTGGCGCTGCCCCGGGGGAACATGGCCAACCCTTCCTGATCGACGATCTGGATACGCAAGCCTTCCTCCATGGTGTTGATCAGCAGGCTGGATGAAAGCTGCTTTAGTTGGGGCACGTTTTCGATGGCTTGGCGCAGGGTATCTTCCGCTTCATTGAACTGCTGTTTCTCATGCTCGCTGCGCCATTTCTCGATCTTTTCCTCCTCGGTCATTTCTTCCTTTTTCGTATCGGTTTCGTCGTCGCTTTTTTTACTGAAATCAGGGGGGGGAAGGTCGATAGACACGGACGGTTGGGCGCGGACGTTCTGCATCGCACCGGATTCGGCGAGAGTCCTGCCGGCGAGAATATCGCCGGCGCCGCTGGTCTGGTCGGATACGGTAACCGGTGAAAAGTAATTGGAAATGCCCGATAGTTGTTCTTCGGTAACCGCGTTCAACAGCCATAACAGAAGAAAGAAGGCCATCATCGCCGTAACGAAGTCAGCGTAGGCCACCTTCCAGGCGCCGCCGTGGTGGCCGGCGCCGCCCTTGACGATTTTCTTGATGATGATCGGTTGTTTGGAGGCTGCCTCAGCCATGGGTTAACCCAAAGAGCCCAGGTTCTGGATCATCTCTTCGGTTTCCATAAAGGTGGGGCGAACGTTATGGGTCAGGGTTTTGCGGGCGAATTCAACGGAAACCTGGGGCGCGTAACCCTGCATGTGGGCGATAATCGCGACCTTGATGCACTGCATGTACCTAGCCTCTTCATTGAAGGCTTTTCCCATGGCGTTTCCTATGGGTGAACCGAAGCCATAGGAAACCAGAATTCCGAAAAATGTACCAACCAGGGCGCCGCCGATCAGACCGCCCAGGATTTCGGGAGGTTCTGTAATGGATCCCATGGTGTGAATAACGCCAAGCACGGCGGCGACAATGCCCAGCGCCGGAAAGGCATCGGCCAGATTGACCACCGCACTTGAGATATCGTGCAATTCTTCGTGATGGACATTTAACTCCTCTTCCATGACCGTTTCCATTTCATAGGAGTTTGTCGTGCCCAGGGTCAGTAACCGAAGGTAATCGCAAAGAAATTCCACCGCTCCGTGGGCATTGAAGACGGACTGGAAATTCTGGAAAATGGTGCTTTCATCCGGCGTTTCCACATGGCTTTCCAGGGCCAGGTCTCCCTTGGTCTTGGCCAGCTTGAACAGGGAAAAAAGCAAACCCAATAGTTCCAGGTAATGATCCTTGGTAAAGCGGGAGCCCGAGAAGACAAGTTTTAAGGACCCAATGGCGCCGGAGATCACTTTTTTGGGGTTGCCGAGCAGAAAGGAACCGATGCCGGCGCCAAGGATAATGACAAATTCCATGGGCTGCCAAAGTACGTCGAGATGGCCGCCCGCCCCCACATACCCGCCAAGAACGCTGGCGGCGACAACGACAATACCGATAATTGCGAACATCCGAAGTCCTCAACCGCCCGATTGGGAAAGGGGAGTGAGTTTTTGACGCACTGTCTTCATGCACCTTGACGCTATATTTCGCCGTCCCAGGGAAGAAAAGGGTTCCCTGGGACAAGTCAAACATAGTTGATGAATACAATTCATTATTCGTTAACAGAGGTCCTCTTTTCCTTGCGGAAACCCTTTGTTGGCGCGCCCGAGCGAGGCCCCTTTACAGCGAACGGAAGTTCCCCACCCAGTCGCGTTTCCTTTTTTTGCAGATTGGGGAGGCCCGCCAAAAGCCAGGCGAACAATTCTGATCGCACTTTAATTATTTGAATTTATTCGGTTTTAATGGGCCGGCTGCGCCCGGTTAACAACGCTGGAGAAAGCGCTCCATGGCCGCCGCCGCGTCGCGGTAGAATTGGTGGTATTCTTCGACCTGCGGATTTTCCGCCGATCGGCCGGCAAAATTCTTCAATACCGGAAGCTGTTTTTCGCAGAAGCCGGCGACGTCAGCCTGCTCGATCCGGGAAAGGATGGTGGTGAATTTGAGGATCACGTGTCCTCCCCCCTTTTTTCCCGCCGCGCGTGTCACCGCCGCCGCCACGTTGGGGGCGTTCGCCATCAGGCCATTGGTGTAGGCGCCCAGGATGGACGCCTGTTCCGTCAGGACGCGGCGCTCACGGTCGAAGTCTTGCCGGTCAATAACGCCCTTGTCCCGGTACACAGCTGGCGCTTCGGGCGAAGTATCACATTCCCACCCCTTGCGGGGGACCAGCAATTTGTCCTGGTCCCGTTCTTCCTGATAGGCCGAAAAAGGCATGGTCCGGCAGCGGACCGGCTTATCCCGATGAATGGCGCAGCGGCCATCGGAGGCGAGCGCCGGACAGGAAAAAGACGGCGGGATGTAAGCGGTGGGCGCGGCCCGCACCGCCACTCGCTTGCGCCTTCCAATCGTCACCGTTGTTCCCAGGCGGGCGGTAATCTCGTAGGCCTTGGCGCCCTGACGCACGGTAGAAAGGATCATCGCCAGGGGAAAGCGCCCCGCATGAGCCAGGGCGTCGTCCAGGGTCAGGGGCAGCCAGCCGTAACAGCACTTGCCGCAGGCGGTGCAGTGGAACCGCCGTTCCATCAGGTTGTCCCCAAGGATTGGCGCGGGCGGTTGGCGCGTCCCCCGCCCCAAGGAGCGTTCAACCACCGCAGCATTTTTTGAATTTCCGGCCTGACCCGCAGGGGCAGGATTCGTTGCGCCCCACCTTGATCACCTGCCTGGGCGGTCCTTTCGGGTTCACTTCCGCCCCGGCGCAAAACCACCGCCCGTCCTCGCGGCGGAAAGAGGCCAGTTCATGGTGCAGCCGTTGCTGGTCACGCAACTTGAAACGGGCGACAAATTCGATGGTCCCGGTTTCATCCGCCTCGCCGCCGCCGGTAACGGTGCGTACCTCCAGGCCTTGCCATTGGGCATCTTCGGCCGTGCTTTCGGCTTCGATTTGGTCGAAGTCCGCGCGCATGCCGGGGGTCAGGGTGTCGGCCAGGTAACCGACATCACCCTGAACGAACGCCGTGTAACGGGAACGCAGCAAGGCTTCGGCGGTCGGCGCCGGCTTTCCGGCGATAATGGGGCCGCAGCAACCGTCCAAATTCACGCCGGAGCCGCAGGGACAAGGGGTCACGAAACAGAACTCCTCACAAAGGTAATCAGGGGCATTGGTCGGTCTCCAAGGCGGGTAATCAGCCCGGCGAATCGGTGGAAGTGGCGCCAAGAAGGCGGGTCGGGAAGCCGCCGTCCTTCAGCTTCTCCACGATCTGGTTCAGGTGGTTTACGTCCTGGGTTTCAATCACCACGTCCACCTCTGCCTGCTTGACCGGGATATCGTAGTACAGGCGCTGATGATAGACCTCGACGATGTTGCCGCCGCTGTCGCCGATCAGGCCCGTTACCCTGGCCAGGACACCGGGGGCGTCGGTTATGCCGACCCGCAGGCGGACCAGCCGCCCTTCACGGACCAGTCCCCGCATCAGAATGGACGACAGCAGGCGGGAATCGATATTGCCGCCGGAAACCACAAGCCCCACTTTCTTGCCGGCGAACCGCGCCTTGTTTTCCAGCAGCACCGCCAGGGACGCCGCGCCCGCTCCTTCGACCACCAGGCGCTGTGCTTCCAAATAGGCTTGAAGGGCGTGCTCCAGGCAGGTTTCGCTGGCCAGCAACACTTCGGACACCAATTCCTTGACGATGGGGCGGGTCAGTTCGCCGGGAACCTTGACGGCGATGCCGTCGGCCACGGTTTGGCCGCCGCAGCTCACTTCCTTGCCGGACAATGCCTGGTTCATGGAGGGGTAGAGGGAGGCTTCGGCGCCAACGATCTCGATGCCCGGTTTCAGGGCCTTGACGGCGGTGGCGATGCCGCTAATCAGGCCGCCGCCGCCGATGGGAACGATGATCACATCCAGGTCCGGGTCATCGTCCAGCATTTCCAGCCCGACGGTTCCCTGGCCGGCGATGATTTTCTCATCGTCGTAAGGATGGATGAACCGGAGGTCCTGGGCGGCGCAGATTTCAACCGCGTGGTCCCGGGAATCGGCCAGGTTTTCCCCGTGAAGGATCACCTTGGCGCCCAGCCCTTCGGTACGTCCGACCTTGGTGAAAGGAGTGCCGGTGGGCATGACGATGGTTGCCGGAATGCCCAGCCGCTGGGCGTGATAGGCCACCCCCTGGGCGTGGTTGCCGGCCGATGCGGCGATGACGCCTTTTTTCCGGGCTCCTTCATCCAGGCTCAGCAGGCGAACCAGTGCGCCCCGGGGCTTGAAAGACCCGGTGACCTGCATGCTTTCCAGTTTGAGCACCACGTCGGCGCCGCTGAGTGAGGAAAGGACGTAGGAACAGACACTGGGCGTTCGCACGACCTGGCCATGGATCAACTCCCTCGCCTGGCGGATTTGGTCGATATCAACGGGCATGGCCGCACCTTGCTGGTTCTCAACGGGCTATGTTCACCACGGCGGGGGCGGCGATGCAATATCCCGCTGAAAGACAATGTTCTTCCTACAGTGAAGGAAAGAAACCCGAAGCAACCCTTACAGGCAACATCAATGAAACAAATTGGGAAAGAATATTACGTGATATCTTATAGTTATACGCTATTTTTAATCCGAAATATTATCTTTGGGAATCTCCGAATTGCTCCCGGAGCTGGTTTTTTTGCACCTTGCCCATGGAATTACGTGGCAGTTCTTCGACGAAATGGACCGCCTTGGGCACCTTGTAGGCGGCCATTTTCTCCTTCAGGGCGGTGATGACGGCTTTTTCCGTAACCCCGCCACGTCCGGACGCCCGCTTGACCACGGCGGTGACGGCCTCGCCAAAGTCCTTGTGGGGTATGCCGATAACGGCGGATTCCTCCACCCCGTCCAGGCCGTCGATGGCCAGTTCCACCTCCTTGGGATAGACGTTGAAACCGCCTGAAATAATCAGGTCCTTGCCCCGCCCGACGATGGAGACATAGCCCTTTTCGTCAACGCGGGCCAAGTCGCCGGTAATAAAGAAGCCGTCGGGACGAACTTCGTCCGCCGTTTTTTCCGGCATGCGCCAGTAGCCCTTGAAGACGTTAGGCCCGCGAACCTCCAACATGCCCGTCTCGCCTTGGGTGACCGGATGGCCCTCGCCATCGGCGATTCGCACCTCCACACCGGGCAGGGGCAGGCCCACGGTGCCGGCAATGCGCTCCCCATCCAGGGGGTTGGACGTATTCATGCCGGTTTCGGTCATGCCGTAGCGTTCAAGAATACGGTGGCCGGTGCGCTGACGGAAGTCCTCGAAAGTCCGTTCCGGCAGGGGCGCGGAACCGCAAGTGAACAGCCTCATGTTCCGGCAAGCCTCTTCGGTCAACTCCGGGCTGTCCAGCAGCCGGGTGTAAAAGGTGGGAACGCCCATGAAGACGGTGGCTCGGGGCAACAGTCGGACCACATCAGCCGCGTCGAAACGGGGCAGGAACAGCATGCCCGAACCGTTGAGCAGCACGCAGTTGATAGCCACGAACAGGCCATGGGTGTGGAAGAGGGGCAGCGCATGAAGCATGACGTCGCCGGGCCGCCAACCCCACAGGCGGTGCAGCATCAGGGCGTTGGAGCCCAGGTTGCCGTGGGTCAGCATGGCGCCCTTGGAGCGCCCGGTGGTGCCCGAGGTGTAGAGCAGGGCCGCCAAGTCGTCGGCGGTGGAGGGGGCGATCGGATAGCCGGGCTCGGCGGCGCCGCTTTGTTCCGCCAGGCTGCCGTCCCCGTTCCCGGCCAGGGTCAGCACGTGGCGAACACACCACCGGCCACCGGCGATCAGGCCGTTGACTTCCGCTTGGCGCTCGGGGGCGACAACCACCACCCGGGGTTCGGCGTCGGCCAGGAAATAGGAAATTTCCTCCCGGCGATAAGCGGTGTTGAGGGGCAGATAGACCGCGCCCAGGCGCATGCAGGCCAGATATAGGAATACGGCCTGGGGTGATTTTTCCACCTGCACCGCCACCCGGTCCCCGGCGGCGACGCCCAGGCCGGAAAGCAGGCGGGCATAGGCGCCGCTAAGCCCTTCCAGGTCACCATAGGTGTAAACGGCGCCATCGGGGGTTTCCATGAACGTCCGGCTGCGGTCTTCGGGAAACCTTCGCTGGAACAATCGGTACAGGTTTTCAGTCATGGTCTCCGCGCACCAAAACCTGGCCGCGCCGATCACCGAACAGGGAAGCCGGCTTCGGCAATCGGCGTCAGGGAATCAGGAACCGGCCACCGGTATGATCCGAACGAAGTGCTTGATGCTCTTCACGCCCTCCGTCTGGCGAACGATGTCCAGCACGTCATCCAGTTCCTTGCTGCTCTTGGCCCGGCCGATGATATAAATCTTGTTAAGTACGGAGCGCCAGCGGTAGTTGACCGACGTGATCCCCGACTTGGTCAAAAGCTTGGCCTTGATCTTGGTTTCGATCCAGAAGTCGCTGACCGCCTGCCCGAAGCCGCTTTTTTCCCCGCTGTCCTTGTTTTCCGCCTGTTTGCGCCGTAGTTCCTTTTGCTCCGCGGTGACGATCTGGATCATGCTGTGGATGATCTTGATGCGCTTGTCCTGGTTGGCGAGCGCGACAACAGCGGTGCGCTCCTTGGTGTTGTCCAGGACGCCGGTGAGCATCACCCGCTGTTCCCAAACGTCGGCGTTTACGTAGACAAGCAGGTTCTTGTCGCGGCCCGACCAGCGCTTGACGATGCCGTACTTGATCTTCATATCAACGATCTGGTCCTCGGCCAGCCGGTCCTCCCAGGCCGCCTGGGTGGCCTCGGAAATCACCGTGTTGGCGCAACCCGTGGCTCCCAGCACCGCCGCCAATGCCACCACGGCAACCAATTTCTCAACCTTGAACATCATTCTGCCTCCCTTTAAGGCTTTTAGTTTCCGCCCGTCCAACGGCCATGTTGCATCCAGTATATCATCCCCCAGGGCATCTATATTCAGAGCCGGCTTCCAAAACGGCGGCGGAACCCCCATGATCCTTCCATGAAGGATTCGTCCATGATTGACGCAAATACCATATCCCGGCACAGCATTTCATGCCTGGGCCCCCACGGCTTCCACCGCATGGCCTATACCCAATGGGGTGATCCCCTGAACCAGCGGGTGGCAATCTGCGTTCATGGTCTGACCCGCAACGGGCGGGATTTCGACTTCCTGGCCCGGGTGCTGCGGCAAAGCCACCGGGTTGCCTGCCCGGACATGGCGGGACGAGGTGAAAGCGACTGGCTGGAAAAACCCGAAGACTATGTTCCGCCGGTGTACATGGCCGATTGCGCCGCCTTGATCGCCCGCCTGGGCGTGGAACGGGTGGATTGGATCGGCACCTCCATGGGCGGATTGATCGGCATGCTCATGGCCGCCCAGCCGGGCTCGCCAATCCGCCGGCTGGTGATCAACGACATCGGGCCGGTGATCCCCGGGCCGGCGCGCGAACGCATCGCCGAATACGTCGGCGCGGACCCGCGCTTCGCCAACCTGAAAAGCGTCGAACAACATCTGCGCCAGGTCCATGCCCCTTTCGGCCCCTTGACCGACGGCCAGTGGCGGCATCTCGCCGAGCACGGCGCCCGCCGGGTCAAGGACCAGGCCGAAGGCGGCGAGGGGGCGTGGCGGCTGCATCATGATCCCGGCATAGCCGCCGGGTTCGGGAACCTGGCGGACACGGGCATGGACCTGTGGCCCCTGTGGGACCGCATCGCGTGTCCGGTGCTGCTCATCCGGGGAGAAAACTCAGATCTGCTGCCCCGTGAGGTGGCCCTGGAAATGACCGCCCGTGGTCCCAAGGCGAAGCTGATGGAAATCGCCGAATGCGGGCACGCCCCCGCGTTGATGGACGACGCCCAGACCGAAGCCGTGCGCCGCTGGCTGGTGGAGGAGCAGTAAAAGGGGAAAAGCTGTGGCCGCCCCGATCCCTCGGAAAATAGTCCGGGAGGAAAAGGACCGGGGCGTTCCACGCCGCTATCGGGTGGACGGGGTGAAGAACAGGCGGACTTCACCGTCGCTACCCGGTTCGCCGCCGAACTGATAGACAATCTCGTTCAGCGCTCTTTGCGAAGGTTTGCGCTTCGGCTGCCACTGGCTGACCTGGCGCCGGGCTTCGGCGACCTGGCCGGCGGTCATCTTGCCGGCGAGGATTTCAAGCAGGACCTTCGCCGCCAGGTACTGGGGATTCTTTGCCGCCAGGGAAGCCCATTTGTAGGACTGCACCAGGTCTTTCCCGACCCTTTCGCCCTTGCGGTACATCTTCGCCACTTCGAATTGGGCCGCCGGCCAACCGCTTTCCGCCAGGGACACCCACAGGCTCATCGCTTCCCGCGGGTCCTTGGGAACACCGGCGCCCAGTTCATAGAGCTTGGCCAGTTGAAGCTGGGCCCGCTGGTTGCCCTGGCCGGCGGCCTCGGTGAACCACCGGGCGGCCTGACGATAATTGCGGCGCACGCCTTCGCCATCGGCATACATGCGGCCAAGGTTGTATTGCGCCGATGAACTGCCTTGGGCGGCGGCCTTTTGGAACCAGTTGGCGGCCTGTTGGTTGTCCTCCGGCCAGCCGTCGTTGCCCAGGCTGTACATCCAACCCAACATGTTCTGGGCCTGCACGTCTCCTTGTTCGGCGAGGGGCATGAAGACCCGCCACGCGGCGGCCGGGTTGCCGTTTCGGTAGGCCGACAGCCCGTCGCCGAAGCCGGCGGTCATGGCCGGTCCGGCGGCGCCAATGGTGAGGGTAAACGCCACGGTGGCGGCGGACAAAATTCCGGATTTCAGCTTCATTAGGTTTCTTCCCAAGTTCAAGAGCACACAACTTTGTTTTGCGGATTTACATTTAGCAGATTTACCTTGAACCAAGTTTGAACGGAATATCTTGTTGCGCTTGACTTTTCCGCCGCTGCTTGGCTCTCACGGATTCGCCATTACCTCCCGCTCACGGTTTCGGGGAAAAAAGATTGGACTCCAAGGCCGTAACCCTTGCCGTAACCCTGGCCGGCTGATGCACGCCTTTTTTTCAAGCCGCCCGCCGCGGAAAAACTTCCTTTCCGCCGGATAGCCGGAAATTGAAAACAGGATGGTTTTTCCCGACCGTTTCACGGCCTCGATTCCCTCATTTTTTCGGCCCTTGGCCAGCCCTTAGAATGACGGGTCCGCATTAATTTTTTATTGATAAATGAGGGTGATAATCACCATGTCCCCTTGTACTCCCGACTTGGTTGAATGGGCATTCAACGCAAGGTCGGCGTTCCTCCGCGGCCTGGAGAAAACTGATGAACCAAATCGTAGAAATGGAAGGCATGCGCGAAGTCGGCGCCGTCGCCAGCGAAAACCTGGAAGACTTCGTTACCTTCATCATCCGGGATCAGTTGTTCGGCATCCCGGTCCTGCGGGTGCAAGATATCCTGACCACCGACCAGATCGCCTCCATTCCCCTGGCCCCACCCGAGGTCAAGGGTTCCATCAACCTTCGCGGACGGATCGTTACGGTTATCGACGTGCGGGTGCGCCTGGGCCTGGAAAAACGGGAATCGGTGGAAAAGGGGATGGGGGTTACCGTCGAACAGCAAAACGAACTCTACACTTTGCTGGTGGACAAGGTGGGCGATGTCATCAGCCTGTCGAATGACAAGCGCGAGGAAAACCCAAGCACTCTGGATCCCCTGTGGCGGGAATACGCCACCGGTATCTACCGCCTGGAAGGCAATCTGATGGTGGTGCTGGACGTGGACCGTTTGCTGGATATCAAAAGCCAGGGCAAAGCCAGCTAGTTTTCAACTGTTTTTCAGCAGTTTCGCCGCTTCCACCGCCGCATAGGTGAGGATGCCATTGGCGCCGGCCCGCTTGAAGGCCAGCAGGCTTTCCATCATCGCCTTTTCATAGTCGATACAGCCCTGGGCGCCGGCCATTTTCAGCATGGCGTATTCGCCGCTGACATTGTAGGCGAAGGTGGGCACGCCAAAAGCGGTTTTCACCCGGTAAATCACGTCAAGGTAAGGCAGCCCCGGCTTGACCATCACCATGTCCGCCCCTTCGGCAAGGTCCAGGGCAACTTCCCTTAGCGCCTCGTCCGAATTGGCGGAATCCATTTGGTAGGTCTTCTTGTCGCCTTTAAGGGCCGAGCCCGATCCCACCGCATCGCGGAAGGGGCCGTAAAAGGCGGAAGCATACTTGGCCGCGTAAGCCATGATGCCGACCTGCTCGAAGCCACCTTGATCAAGCGCCTTGCGGATGGCGCCGATACGCCCGTCCATCATGTCGGAAGGGGCGACCATGTCGCAGCCGGCCGCCGCCTGGACCAGGGCCTGCCTGCACAGAATTTCCACGGTTTCGTCGTTGACCACGTAATCGCCCCGCACCAAGCCATCGTGCCCGTCGCTGTTGTAGGGATCCAGGGCCACGTCGCAGATCACGCCCATATCCGGGTGGGCTCTCTTGATTTCGGCGACGGCGCGGCAGATCAGGCTGTCCGGATTGTAGGCTTCGGCGGCATCGGTCGTTTTCAGGCCGTCATTGGTGTAGGGGAAGGGTGCGATGGCGGGGATACCCAGGTCTTCCGCTTCGCCCACGGCGTCCACCACCAGATCGATGGAAAGCCGGTTGACGCCGGGCATGGTGGCCACCGGTTCGCACACCGCCGTGCCTTCGACCACGAACAGCGGCCAGATCAGGTCATCCACCGACAGCCGGTTTTCCGCCACCAGCCGCCGGGACCAGTCCATGCGCCGGTTGCGCCGCATGCGAGTGTGGGGGAAGACCCCCAAAGATCCTGATCCGGTCACTGTTGAAGCATCCTTGTTGTCCAACTTCCGCCGCCAGAGCCAAGCCCCGGTCGCAACGGCCTTTTTAAGTCAAAGACAATCTAGCGGGCAATGGAAAGATAAGGGTTAATATAATTAGGGAGTCCCCTGAATGGACCAAATATTACGCTTGCCGGGGCTTTACCCGGGCAACCAAATTATTTACGTTTACGTAAACGTAAAGATGTCGTTGAAGCTGAAAGAGGCTCCGAGGCAGGATCCATTTTGCTTGCCCCATTGCACTGGGTCATGGGCCTTGAGACAATGACAGCCGACGGCCGCTAATGGAGCAACCGGTGCCCGACGATCGCATATCCACCCCACCCAAGAGTACAGTTTCCGCCAAGGGCAAGCCGGGCGGCGGCGATGGCGTCGCCAGGCGCTTCCCCCGGCGGGTGGTGACCGCCGCCAGCCTTTTCGACGGCCATGACGCCGCCATCAACATCATGCGCCGCATCCTTCAGTCAGCGGGGGCGGAGGTCATTCATCTGGGCCACAACCGCTCGGTGGATGAAGTCGTCACCGCCGCCATCCAGGAGGATGCCCACGCCATCGCCGTCAGTTCCTATCAGGGCGGTCACCTCGAATACTTCAAATACATGATCGACCTGCTGCGCCAGGCCGGGCGTGAAAACATCCGCGTCTTCGGCGGCGGCGGCGGCGTTATCGTCGTCGATGAAATCCGCCAACTGGAAGATTACGGCGCCACCCGCATCTATTCGCCCGAGGACGGCCGCACCCTGGGCCTTCGGGGCATGATCGACGACATGCTGGAAGCCATGGACGTTGAGCCCTCCGATGAGCCTCCCGCCACCCTGGATAACCTGGCGGGCGCCACCTTCGCCGACCTGGCGCGGCTTATTTCGGCCCTGGAAAACGGCGTTCTGGGGGATGACCTTTTCGCCCGGATGCAATCCCTGGCCGGGAAGACTCCACCAACGCCGGTGCTGGGCATTACGGGAACGGGAGGGGCCGGCAAGTCCTCGGTCACCGACGAGCTGATCCGCCGTTTCCGCCTGTATAGTACCAAAGAGAATAGCGCCAATGACACAAACGCCCTTCGCATCGCCGTCATCGCCGTCGATCCTTCCCGGCGCAAGACCGGCGGGGCGCTGCTGGGTGACCGCATCCGCATGAACGCCATTTCCGGCGACGGCGTTTTCATGCGCTCGATGGCCACCCGAGGCGCGGAAACGGAAATGCCGGCGGCGCTGCCCGATGTGGTTTCCGCCTGCCGGGCGGCCCGGTTCGACCTGATCCTGGTGGAAACCCCCGGCATCGGCCAGGGAGATGCCGGCATCGTGCCCCTGACCGATCTTTCCCTCTATGTGATGACGCCCGAGTTCGGCGCCGCCAGCCAACTTGAAAAGATCGACATGCTGGATTTCGCCGACGTGGTGGCGATCAACAAGCTGGACCGCAAGGGGGGACTTGATGCGCTGCGCGATGTGCGCAAGCAATTCCAGCGCAACAAGGAAATGTTCGGCCAGGCGGCGGAGGAGATGCCCGTTTTCGGCACCATCGCGTCCCGTTTCAACGACCGGGGCATGACCGCCCTGTATCAGGAAATCCTCAACCAGCTTGCCGCCAAGGGAGGTCGGGGGTTCACCTGCTCCATTCCGCCTTTGGGCATCAAGGCGTCGGAGCCCGGCGCCGCCATCGTGCCGCCGGAACGCCAACGCTACCTGGCGGAAATCAGCGCCTGCGTCCGCAGCTATCACGCCGACGCCGAACGCCAGGCCGGCATCGCCCGGGAACGCCAGCAATTGACCGAATCCAGGCGCATGTTGGAGGAAAAGGGCGGCGGCGGCGCCTCGTTGGACGCCCTGATCGCCGAACGGGAGGAAGCCCTGACCGCCGATAGCCGGGCGCTGCTGGAAGAATGGCCGGCGGTGAGGGAGCGTTACCGGGGTACCGAGATGGTTTCCAAATCCGGGGCGCGTACCGCGTTGAGGAGAGCCACTCTGTCCGGCAACACCATCCCCCGGGTGGCGCTGCCCGCCTTCGAGGATCATGGCGAATTGCTCAAATGGCTGTTGAAGGAAAACCTGCCCGGCCGCTTTCCCTTCACCGCCGGGGTCTTCCCCTTCAAGCGGGAAAATGAAGACCCCACACGCATGTTCGCCGGCGAGGGCGACGCCTTTCGCACCAATGAGCGGTTCAAGGTCCTGTCCTGCCATTCGGACGCCAAGCGCCTGTCCACCGCCTTCGATTCGGTTACCCTCTACGGCTTTGATCCCGGCCGCCGGCCCGACATTTACGGCAAGGTGGGCAATTCGGGTGTTTCCATCGCCACCCTGGAGGATTTGAAGGTCCTCTATGGCGGCTTCGACCTGTGCGACCCCATGACCTCGGTTTCGATGACCATCAACGGCCCGGCGCCGGCCATCCTGGCCATGTTCCTCAACGTCGCCATGGATCAGCGGCTGGCCCGCTTTGGGGAGGAAGAGGGACGTCGGCCCAATGACAAGGAAGAAGCGGAACTCCGCGCCTGGGCGCTGGAAAATGTGCGCGGCACCGTGCAGGCGGATATCCTGAAAGAGGATCAGGGGCAGAACACCTGCATCTTCTCCACCGAATTCGCCCTTCGCATGATGGCCGACATCCAGGAATATTTCGTCGAAAACCGGATAAGGAATTTCTATTCGGTATCCATTTCCGGCTACCACATCGCCGAGGCGGGGGCCAATCCCATCTCCCAGTTGGCCTTCACCCTGGCCAACGGTTTTACCTATGTGGAAGCCTACCTGGCCCGGGGCATGAACATCGACGACTTTGCCGCCAACCTCTCGTTCTTTTTCTCCAACGGCATGGACCCGGAATACACGGTCCTGGGACGCGTCGCCCGGCGCATCTGGGCCGCCGCCATGAAGTTCAAGTACAATGCGAATGAACGCTCGCAACGCCTTAAGTATCATATACAAACATCCGGCCGCTCCCTGCACGCCCAGGAGATGGACTTCAACGATATCCGCACCACGCTCCAGGCCCTGATCGCCGTTTACGACAACTGCAACAGCCTGCACACCAACGCCCACGACGAGGCCTTCACCACCCCTACCGGGGACAGCGTGCGCCGGGCCTTGGCCATCCAGATGATCATCAACCGGGAATGGGGCCTGGCCGGCAACGAAAACCCCAACCAGGGGGCCTTCATTATCGACCAGTTGACCGACTTGGTGGAGGAGGCGGTCCTCAGTGAATTCGACCGCATCTCGGAACGGGGCGGGGTGCTGGGAGCGATGGAAACCGGCTACCAGCGGGGCAAGATCCAAGATGAATCCCTGCACTACGAAACCATGAAGCACGATGGCAGCTATCCTATCGTCGGCGTCAACACCTTCATCAACCCCAACCGGGAAGAGGCCCTGGCCACCCCCGACCTGGCGCGTTCGACGGAAGCGGAAAAAGAAAGCCAGCTCCGGCGCTTGGCCGATTTCCAGGAAAAACACGCGGATCGCGCACCGGTGTCGCTGGAACGGCTGAAAACCACGGCGACCGATGGCGGCAACCTGTTCGCCGCGCTCATGGACGCGGCGCGTTGCTGCTCTTTGGGCCAGATCACCGGCGCCCTGTTCGAAGCCGGCGGCCAGTACCGCAGGAATATGTGATCCATTGCCGGTTCGTCCGGCGTATTGAGATTGCCGGGGATTGGAGCCAGAATGACACCTTCCTTTGGCTGAGCGGCGCGGGTTCCGGGCGTGACCAAAAAGAAAAGACCCACCGGCGATAGAGCGTTCCTAAAGAACCTCGATCTTTCCGAAGTACTGTTCGAATTCCGCGCCCAGGGGCGACTGATCCGCATCGCCGCCATTGATCCCAAGACCAATACGGAAGTGGTGACGATCGGCGCCCGCGGCTACAGCGAGAGGATGCTCAAGATACGGGCGGCCCGCAAGCTGGCCTACGTGCTGGCCAGGAAAAGCAAGCGAGGCCTGGACTAATTTTCCGCCACGGCCCATTCCCGCCGGCCCCGGCATGGCCGATGACAACGGCGCACCCGAAGGCGTGCCAACCGGGTTGGGCGAGATGCTTCATGGAGTGCTTTGTCCGCTGTTAAGATGCCGTTTTGGCTGCCGGTCTTCGGCTTGGCCGTGCGGGGGAAGCGGGGCAATTCGCGGCAGGACAAAAACAAAAGAGAGGTGTGCCTGAATAACGAAGAACTGGCCGGTCAGATGGCAGAGGAGGTAATTCCCTTCCTGTGGTGGGGAGTTTTGGGTATCGTCGCCATGGTCCCGAAGGTCACTTCGGAAACATCGGATACTTATATGGTCAGCCCCGCCCATGATTTCTATTGAGGATGTCTCCCTGCACTTCGGAGGCCTGAAGGCAGTCGATGGGACAAGCTTCGATATCAAGAAGGGGTCTATCACCGGATTGATCGGACCGAACGGCGCCGGCAAGACGACATTGTTCAACCTTGTCGCCGGGGTTTTTCCCCCATCGGTCGGCAGTGTCATCCTCGACGGCGAGGATGTCACCGGCCTTGAACCGCATCGGCTATTCGCCAAGGGCCTCTTGCGGACGTTCCAGATCGCCCACGAGTTTTCATCCTTGTCGGTTCGCGAAAACCTGATGATGGTCCCCGGCGGCCAATCGGGCGAAACCTTGATCAATACCTGGTTTCATCGCGCCAGGGTGGCCAAGGAGGAAGAGGCTATTCTTCACAAGGCCGATGAAGTAATCGATTTCCTCAATCTCTTCCACTTGGCGGACGAACCGGCGGGGAACCTGTCCGGCGGTCAGAAAAAACTGCTGGAACTGGGGCGCACCATGATGGTTGACGCCAAGGTCGTGCTGCTGGATGAAGTCGGCGCCGGCGTCAACCGGACGCTTCTCAACGACATCGGCGACGCCATTATACGGCTTAACAAGGAACGCGGTTACACCTTCTGCATGATCGAGCACGACATCGATTTCATATCCCGGCTCTGCAACCCGGTGGTGGTCATGGCCGAAGGCAAGGTTCTGACGCAAGGTACCGCCGAGGAAGTTAAGTCCAACGAAGATGTCATCGAGGCCTATCTCGGGAGAGGCCTTAAAAACAAAGTAGGAGCAATATCCTAGGTGAGCTTTTTATCGGGGATAAACATGAGCGGCGGGTACGGCGGCGGAGCGGATATTCTGCACGGCTGTGATATTTCGGTCGATAAGGGAGAGATCACCGTCATCGTCGGCCCCAACGGCGCCGGAAAATCGACGGCCATGAAGGCTCTGTTGGGCATGCTGTCGCTGCGCCGGGGAACCGTCACCCTGGACGGCAAGGATATCACCCGGATGTCACCGCAGGACCGGGTCAAGGAGGGAATGGCCATGGTGCCGCAAACGAACAACGTGTTCGTCAGCATGACGGTCCAGGAAAACCTTGAAATGGGGGCATTTCTGCGCCGTGACGATATCTACGTGACCATGGAGCATGTATTCGAGTTGTTTCCCATCCTGAAGGACAAACGGAGCCAGGCGGCGGGAGAGTTGTCCGGCGGCCAACGCCAGCAAGTCGCCGTTGGCCGCGCCTTAATGACCGACCCGCAAGTGCTGATGCTGGATGAACCGACGGCGGGGGTGTCGCCCATCGTCATGGATGAGTTATTTGAACGCATCCTGGAAATAAAACAAACCGGCATCGCTATCTTGATGGTTGAACAGAATGCCCGCCAGGCCCTGAATATCGCCGACACCGGCTATGTTCTGGTCACCGGTGAAAACAAATTTACGGACACTGGCGAGGCCTTGCTGGCCAACCCGGAAGTCCGGCGCGCATTCCTGGGAGGCTAGGGTCGTTTTGACCGACGTTTTTAACGCCATAATCCTACTGTCGAATTTCGTCATCGTTCCGGGGCTGACCTATGGCTCCCAGCTCGCCCTCGGGGCATTGGGCATTACCCTGGTTTATGGCATCCTCCGCTTCGCCAATTTCGCCCACGGCGACCTGATGGCTTTCGGCACGATGGTCGCCGTCCTGATAACCTGGTGGCTGCAATCCATGGGCGTCAGCTTCGGCCCCTTACCGACGGCCCTGCTTGCCCTGCCGGTCGCCATCGCCGTCACCATTGCCATGGCCTTGTTCACCGACAAGGCGGTTTACAAGTTCTATCGAAAGAAGCGCAGCGCACCGGCGGTGTTCGTCATCGCTTCGATCGGCGTCATGTTCGTCCTCAACGGCATTGTTCGTTTTATTATCGGCCCCAATGATCAGCGTTTTTCCGATGGCGAACGTTTCATCATCAAGGCCCGCGCCTTCAAGCAGATAACCGGCCTGAATGAGGGGCTGGCGATCAAGGTCAGCCAGGGCCTGACCATCGGCATCACCTTCCTTCTGGTGGGTGCCCCGTTCTGGTTCCTGCAGCGTACCCGCACCGGCAAGGCCATGCGCGCCTATTCGGACAACGAGGATTTGGCGCTTCTTTCCGGCATTGATCCGGAACGAGTGGTCATGGTGACCTGGATCATCGCGGCGGCGCTGGCGACCATTGCCGGGACCCTGTATGGCCTGGATAAAAGCTTCAAGCCCTTTACCTACTTCCAGCTTTTGCTGCCGCTATTCGCCGCCGCCATTGTCGGCGGTATCGGCAATCCGCTCGGCGCCATTCTCGGCGGCTTCGTCGTCGCCTTTTCGGAAGTCGGCATCACTTACGCCTACAAGAAGTTCCTCGGATATCTGGTTCCGGAAAGCTGGGAGCCGGACGGACTCCTTCAGTTCCTGTCGACAGACTACAAGTTCGCTGTCTCATTTATCATCCTGGTCCTGGTGTTGCTGATCCGCCCGACCGGCATTCTTAAGGGGCGAGTGATATGAGCAACGCCCAGCGCTCGGCCCTGGCTTTCGCCATCATGGCGGGTTTGCTGATGGTCGTCGGCTTCTCCCAGTCTTGGCCGTTGATGCTGACGATCCTCAATCTCTGCTTGATTTCGTCGCTGATGGCGCTTGGTGTTAACATTCAATGGGGCTACGCCGGTCTGTTCAACGTCGGCACCATGGGTTTCGCGGCCCTGGGCGGCGTCGCCGCGGTGCTGGTTTCAAAAGGACCGGTGCCGGAAGCCTGGGCGGCGGGCGGATGGAACCTGTTCATGGCGGCCCTGTTGTTCGTGCTCACCGGGGCCGCCGCCATTGTCGCCTATCGGCCTATTCCCAAGGGCCCCCTCAGGGTCCTTGCCCTGTCTGGGATCATCATCATCGGCATCTTCGCGATCCGGTATTTCTCCGATCCGGCGATCGCCGATATCGAAGCCGTCAACCCGACCGTGACCGGATACCTGGGCGGCCTCGGACTGCCGATCCTGTTTTCGTGGGCTGCCGGAGGCTTGTTCGCCGCCGGCGCCGCCTGGATTATCGGCAAGATCACCCTGGGGCTGCGCTCCGATTATCTGGCCATCGCCACTTTGGGCATTTCGGAAATCATCATTGCACTATTGAAAAACGAGGACTGGTTGACTCGCGGCGTCAAGAACGTCGCCGGGTTGCCCCGTCCTGTCCCCTTCGAGGTGGATCTGCAAAAAAGCGAAAAATTCATCGGCTGGACGGAATGGCTGAATTCCAATGCCCTGGAAGGATTGACGGCCAGCGAGCGGGGCGACCTTTTGTCCGCCTTGGTCATCCAGCACTCCGGCATCTTCGTCAAGCTCGGCTACGCCGGTCTTTTCACCGTGGTTCTGGTGGCCGTCCTGAGCCTGAGCGTAATGGCCCTGAATTCCCCGTGGGGGCGCATGATGCGCGCCATACGTGACAACGAAGTCTCCGCCGCCGCCATGGGTAAAGACGTCACCGGCCGGCGTCTGCAGGTCTTCATCATCGGTTCCGCCGTAGTCGGCATCGCCGGAGCCATGCTGACGACACTCGACGGCCAACTGACGCCCGGCTCCTACAATCCGTTGCGCTTCACGTTTCTGATCTGGGTGATGGTGATCGTCGGTGGATCCGGCAACAACCTTGGATCGGTTCTGGGCGGCTTTCTTATCTGGTTCATCTGGATCGAGGCCGAACCCGTCGGCGTGTGGCTGATCGATTTCGCAACCGGCTGGATGGATGAAACCAGTCCCATCCGTATTCATCTGATGGGCTCCGCACAACATATGCGCCTGTTCATGATGGGACTGGTTCTATTGTTGGTCATGCGCTTCAATCCCGGCGGAATATTGCCGGAGGTGACCAAAGCCCGTACACAAAAAGAGATAGATCGAGATTGAAGAAACAGCCTATGATAGGTGCAATTTTTCGCAATCCGCGATGCATGAACAAACCAACAAGCAAAGCATAAGACTTTCGATTGGCAACCAATCAAGACAAGGACGAAACCATGAAGAAACTTCTTTTAGCATCGACCCTACTCGCCGCCATGACGGGCTCGGCCATGGCCGCTGGGGATGAGGTAAAAATCGGCGTGCTTTTGGGCTATACCGGCCCCATTGAATCTCTAACCCCGGATATGGCCGCTTCGGCCGAACTGGCTTTCAAGGAGGCATCCGATTCTGGCCTTTTGCTCGGTGGAAAGAGGATTGTTCCGGTACGCGCCGATTCGACCTGCGTTGATTCGGCGGCGGCCACCGCCGCCGCCGAGCGTCTGATCTCGTCCGAAGGCATCGCCGCTATTATGGGCGCCGATTGCTCCGGCGTTACCGGCGCCGTCGCCAACAATGTCGCCGTGCCCAATGGAGTGATCATGATTTCGCCGTCGGCCACATCCCCCGGCCTCTCGTCGATCAAGGATAACGGTTTCTTTTTCCGCACCTCGCCGTCCGATGCCCGTCAGGGCCAGGTTCTGGCTGACGTGCTGAAAAGCCGCGGAATTAGAGAGGTCGCCGTCACTTACACCAACAACGATTACGGTAAGGGCCTGGCCGATTCCTTCGGTTCCGCTTTCAAGGTCGGTGGCGGCAAGATCTCGATCACCGCCGCCCATGAAGACGGCAAGGCCGATTATTCGGCCGAAGTCGGTGCTTTATCGGCGGCCGGCTCCAAGTATCTGGCCGTGTTCGGTTATCTGGATCAGGGCGGCAAGGGCATCATCCAGGCTTCGCTCGACAGCGGCGCCTTTGAAAACTTCGTCCTCGCCGACGGCATGATCGGCGACAGCCTGATCCAGGCCATCGGCAAGGACCTGACCGGCGCCGTCGGCACCATTGCCGGCGCCAGGTCGAAGGGCGCGTCAACGTACGAGGCCATGGCCGCCAAGGCGGGCATCAAGAAAGACGGCCCCTATGTCGGCGAGTCCTACGACGCCGGCGCCTTGATCGCGCTTGCCATGCAGGCGGCAGGATCGGCCAACCGTGCGGCGATCCAGTCGAAGATAATGATGGTTGCCAATGCGCCCGGCGAGAAAATCATGCCCGGAGAAATCGCCAAGGGTCTGAAAATTCTCAGCAGCGGAGGCGATATCGATTACGTAGGCGCCACCAACGTCGAATTCAACGAAATCGGTGAAGTGCTTGGCACCTTCAAGGAAGTGGAAGTGAAGGGCGGAAAATTCGAGACCATCAAGATTCACTAATCCGCCGTTTTCCTTAACCTTACAGGCCGGGCAACCCAGGGGTTGCCCGGTTTTCTTTTGGGCGGAAGTGAATTTTCCCGGTTATAGGCGGTTCAACCTCAGTATTTGCTTATGGCCACAGTCAAGCCGCACCTGATTGCAGAAGCATGCATCCGCTTATAGCTGAGGGTGAAGGGCTCCCTGTTGGCAAGGGCTTTGAGGCGGTAATGCAACGCTGGCCGGTGCCGCCATGTGTCCGGCCTGTTGATGCGGTACTCATGACCGCTGCCCTTTGCTCCTGCCGCGAAAAGGTGGCAAAACAAAAGAGGAACAGAATCTACTTATCAGTGGCCCTCAAGATGGGGGCGGATCAACGCGACAGGCCACGTCAGAAAGAACCATAAAAAATAACCGCCGTGAAATGCGTAAGCAGTATTCGGCGGAAGAAAAGATCCGAATTGCGCTTGGATGGCCTGTGTGCCGAGGAGAATGCTATTAACGTG
Source organism: Alphaproteobacteria bacterium (assembly GCA_024278615.1). GTDB lineage: Bacteria > Pseudomonadota > Alphaproteobacteria > Rhodospirillales > 2-02-FULL-58-16 > JAJRSS01. The sequence continues at coordinate 16,183 of JAJRSS010000251.1, read as the reverse complement.
CCGAAATCATAAGCCGCCGTTACTTGCGGCGCTTGTGCCCAAGGCCGATTTTCTTGGCGAATTCCGAGCGCTGTTTGGCGTAATTGGGGGCGACCATGGGATAGTCGATGGGCAGGCGCCACTTCGCCCGGTACTCCTGCGGCGATAAGCCATAGGTGGTGCGCAGGTATCGCTTGAGCATCTTCAGCTTCTTGCCGTCTTCCAGGCAGACCAGGTAATCAGGCGTAATCGACCGGTTCACGGCAACCGCCGGTTTGCGGGCATTCATTCCGCTGCCGCCGGAAACGCCGTCAAGACCGCGCAGCGCCCCGTAAATGATATTGATCAGCTCCGCGACCCGGTTTTGCGGCAACGTGTTGCGGCTTACGTAGGCGGCAACGATGTCGGCCGCCATGCGAAGCATGTCGCCGTCGGATATTTGCGCTTGTGCTTGTTCAGTCATGGACCGAATTAGCCTGTTATCTTGGATATCTCTGTATATCCAACTCAGGTTAATAAATTACTGTCAATGTTCGACGGGTGGAATTTCAGTAAAAGCCCATAAGACCTGTATGCTTTTCAATAATACTTACGGGCGGGGAGGTATTTTCGCCTGACTTCGGAAAAAAAGGGCCGGTTAATACTCGATTCCCCGCCTCCGGGTTCGGCCCCGGCCGACTAAAGGCACTCCTTGTGGTTGGCGCGATACGTTGTGGCGTGTTGGCAGAACGATTCGATATATGGTACATGTTGCCGCCCAGACCACCTTGAATTGACGCTGGCAAATCCATGTCCACTAAAACCGTCGCCCTCGCCGCTGACCACGGCGGTTTCGAACTCAAGAACCTGCTCAAGGCGGATTTGGAGGAGCAAGGCCTGGAGGTGCTGGATCTGGGCACGAATTCCAGCGATTCCGTCGATTATCCTGATTTTGCCCAGGCCCTTGCGGAAGCCATCCTGGATGGCCGGGCGGGGCGGGGAGTGCTGGTATGTGGCACCGGCATCGGTATTGGCATCGCCGCCAACCGCTATCCGGAAATCAGGGCGGCCATCGCCCACCACACCACCGACGCCAGATTGTGCCGCCAGCACAATGACGCCAACGTTATCTGCTTCGGCGCCAGGACCACGGGGCCGGAAGTCGCCCGTGACTGCCTGAGGGTTTTTCTCGAAACCGAGTTCGAAGGCGGCCGCCACAGCCGCCGCATCGAAAAAATGTCAAAACGACCATAAGATGAACAAGGAACAACCATCCATGACGCTGGCAAACGCAGCCTATCCTTCCGACACCCTCAGCCGGTTTTTCAGCCAGGGCCTGGCCGATGGCGATCGCAAAATCTATCAGTCCGTAAAGGACGAATTGAAGCGCCAGCAGGACCAGATCGAACTGATCGCTTCGGAAAACATCGTTTCCCGGGCGGTCATGGAGGCCCAGGGCACGGTAATGACCAACAAGTACGCCGAAGGCTATCCGGGCCGCAGGTATTACGGCGGCTGCGAGTTCGTCGATGTGGCCGAGGCCCTGGCCATCGAACGGGCGAAAAAGCTGTTCAATTGCGAATTCGTCAACGTCCAGCCCCATTCGGGCGCCCAGGCCAATGGCGCCGTGTTCATGGCGCTTTTGAATCCGGGGGACACCATCATGGGCCTGTCCCTGGCCGCCGGCGGCCACCTGACCCATGGCGCGCCGCAGGCCCAGTCGGGCAAGTGGTTCAACGCGGTCCAGTACGGAGTCGGGCGCGAAGTCGGGCGGATCGATTACGGCGAACTGGAAACCATGGCCAAGGAGTGTCAGCCCAAGCTGATCGTCGCCGGCGGCTCAGCCTACCCCCGCACCCTGGACTTCGAACGTTTTCGGCACATCTGTGACAAGGTGGGCGCCCTGTTGATGGTCGACATGGCCCACTTCGCCGGGCTGGTCGCCACCGGCGCGCACGCCAGTCCCTTACCCCACGCCCACGTGGTGACTACCACCACCCACAAGACCCTGCGCGGCCCCCGTGGCGGGATGATTCTGTCCAACGACATGGACCTGGGCAAGAAGATCAATTCAGCCGTCTTTCCCGGCCTGCAAGGCGGCCCGCTCATGCACGTTATCGCCGCCAAGGCGGTGGCTTTTGGGGAGGCGTTAACGCCGGAGTTTAAGTCTTATTCGCAAACTGTTGTAGAAAATGCGAAAGTTTTGGCTTCAACCTTGATCGAACGGGGCCTGGACATCGTTTCCGGCGGCACCGATACGCACCTGATGCTGGTCGACTTGCGTCCCAAGAAACTCACTGGCCGGGACGCCGAAGCCAGCCTGGAAAGGGCCTGCATGACCTGCAACAAGAACGGCATCCCCTTCGATCCGGAAAAGCCGATGGTTACGTCAGGCATCCGCCTGGGTACGCCGGCCGCCACCACGCGGGGCTTTGGTCCGGCCGAATTCCGCCGGGTGGGCGAGTTGATCGGCGACGTGCTGGACGGTCTTGCCGCTAATCCAAAAGACAACAGCGCCGCCGAAGGGGCAGCCCGAGAACAGGTCGCCGAATTGTGCCGACGCTTTCCCATTTATTCGGACATCTAACCCGGTCAAACCACGGAGATTCCCATGCGCTGTCCCTTCTGCGGCAACGAAGACACCCAAGTCAAAGATTCCCGGCCGACCGAGGACAATGCCACTATCCGCCGCCGCCGGCATTGCCCGGCCTGCGGTTCCCGCTTCACTACCTTCGAGCGGGTTCAGCTGCGGGAACTGACGGTCCTCAAAAACAATGGCGAAAAGGCGCCCTTCGACCGGAACAAGGTCATGCGGTCCCTGCAAATCGCGCTCCGGAAGCGGCCCGTCGGCGACGACCGTATCGAGCGGGTGGTCAACGGCATCCAGCGGCGGCTGGAAACCCTGGGTGAAAACGAGATCCCCACCAAGGTCATCGGTGAGATGATCATGGATAACCTTTCGGAACTGGACCCGGTGGCCTATGTGCGTTTCGCTTCCGTCTACAGGAACTTCCGCGAAGCAAAGGATTTCGAGGACTTCGTCGGCAAACTGAGTGAAGACGACGTTTGACCCCCGACACATTCACCATATGGAGGCGGCGCTAAACCTGGCGCGGCGGGGGTTGGGCCGGGTATGGCCCAATCCGGCCGTCGGCTGCGTATTGGTCGGCCAAGGCGGCATGGTCGTCGGCAGGGGATGGACCCAGCCCGGCGGCAGGCCCCACGCGGAAACGGAAGCGCTGGCCAGGGCCGGGGAGGCGGCCCGGGGGGCGACAGCCTATGTCACCCTGGAACCTTGCAGCCACCACGGCCAGACGCCGCCATGTTCCGATGCCCTCGCCGCCGCCGGCATCGCCCATGCGGTGATCGCCGTGGAAGACCCCGATGAACGGGTATCGGGCAAGGGCATGGCCCGGTTGGAAGGTGCCGGGGTCAATATCACCAGCGGCGTTTGCGAAACCGCCGCCCGTGACCTCAACGCCGGGTTTTTCCTCAAAACCCTGCGAAACCGGCCCCTCTTCACCTTGAAAACGGCGACCACCCTGGATGGGCAGATCGCGACCACCGCCGGCGACAGCCGATGGATCACGGGCCCGGTGGCCCGTGCCTATGGCCACGGATTAAGAGCCCGCCATGATGGGGTGATGATCGGCATCGGCACGGCCCTCGCCGACTCTCCCCGGCTGACCTGCCGCTTGCCGGGGGTGGAGGATCGTTCCCCCATACGGATCGTTTTGGACAGCCACTTGCGCTTGCCCTTGGACAGCCCATTGGTGAAAACAGCCCCGGAAATAGGGACTTGGGTGATTTGTCCACAGGGGGCGGATGGACAGAAAAAACGGGCGCTCACCGATGCCGGGGTTACCGTCATCGAGGCTCCGAACCCTGGTCCCCCGGATCCTGAAAGGGTGGCTCTTGAATGGGTAGCCGCCGAACTGGCCCGCCGTGGCCTGACCCGGGTTCTGGTGGAAGGCGGCGGTGTCCTCGCCGGCGCCTTGTTGGCCGCCGGTCTGGTGGACCGGCTGGCCTGGTTCAGGGCGCCCCGCATCATCGGCGGCGACGGCAGGCCGGTGGCGGATGCTTTTGGCGTAGAAAATCTTGCCGAAGCAGCCGAATTCGTCCGCACCGGCCTGACCCGGCTTGGCGACGACATCCTGGAAACCTACCGCCGGAAGGCCTAAATAGCAGATCATGTTTACCGGAATCATTACCGATAGGGGCAGCGTGGCGGCGGTCAGCAAGAACGGCGACACCCGCTTCCAAATCGCCACCGCCTTTGACACCGGCACCCTGGACCTGGGGGCCTCGGTCTGCTGTTCGGGTGTCTGCCTGACGGTTACGGGTAAGGACAAGGGCTGGTTCGAGGTCATGGTCTCCGGGGAAACCCTGTCCAGGACTACCCTGGGTGAATGGCGGGAAGGGTCGCCGGTCAACCTGGAACGGGCCCTCAGGTTGGGTGACGAACTGGGTGGCCATCTGGTTTCAGGCCACGTGGACGGCACCGGGCGGCTCGTCGGACTGGCCCCGGACGGGGAATCCCTGCGCCTGGAAGTGGAAATCCCCGAGGACATGGCCCCTTTTATCGCGGCCAAGGGATCGGTGACCGTCGACGGGGTTTCCCTGACCGTGAACGATATTGCCGATACAAAGGGGGGAAGCCGCTTCGGCGTCAACATCATCCCCCATACCCGGGACGCCACCACGCTGGGCCGCCTATCGCCGGGTGATGCGGTGAATGTGGAAATCGATATGCTGGCGCGCTATGTTGCGCGGCTTCTTAATCCGTCCTGACAGGAAAAACCCAAGTGCCTTACCGCGAATACCTTTCGTCCATTGACGAGATTATCGAGGACGCCCGCAACGGAAGAATGTTCATCCTGGTCGATGACGAGGAGCGGGAAAATGAGGGTGACCTGGTCATCCCCGCCCAGATGGCGACGCCGGAAACGATCAATTTCATGGCCAAGTACGGCCGTGGGCTGATCTGCCTGGCCCTGACCCCGGAACGGGTCAGGGAACTGGACCTGCCGCCCATGGCCAAGCACAACGCTTCCCGTCACGAAACCGCCTTCACCGTGTCCATAGAAGCCCGGGAAGGGATCACCACCGGCATTTCCGCTTCCGACCGGGCACGGACCGTGGCCGTGGCCATTGATCCGACCAAGAAATCCACCGACCTGGCTTCGCCGGGCCATATTTTCCCCCTGGAATCCCGCCAAGGCGGCGTCCTGGTCCGCACTGGCCATACGGAAGCGGCGGTGGACGTGGCCCGGCTGGCGGGGCTCAATCCTGCCGGGGTGATCTGCGAGATCATGAATGAAGACGGCACCATGGCCCGCATGCCCGACCTGGCGAAGTTTTCCCAATTCCACGGCATCAAGATGGGCACCATCGCCGACCTCATAGCCTATCGGTTACGCCATGACCTGCTGGTGGAGCGGACCCTTGAATCCACCTTGGACAGTATTCACGGCGGCGTATTCCGCATGTTGGTCTATGTCAACAAGATCGCCTACGCCGAGCACATCGCCCTGGTCAAGGGAGACCTTGCCACGGACGGAGCGGTGATGGTCCGCATGCATGCGATGAACGTGCTGGAAGATGTGCTGGGCGACGTTGGCTCCGGGAAAGCGGGTGAACTGCATCAATCCATGGAGATGATCGCCGAAGAGGGCCGGGGTGTGGTAGTCCTCATCCGCGAGCCCCAGCCGACCAGTCTGTCCGACCGGGTGCGGGTGAAACTGGGCGAAGAGGCGCCGGCCGGCGATCTCCGGGATTACGGCGTTGGCGCACAGGTTTTGCTCGATCTTGGCGTACGCGATATGATCCTGCTGTACAACACCCAACGCGCCATTATCGGCCTGGAAGGCTACGGCTTGACGGTCGTCGAACAGCGCCCGATCAAGCCCGGCGGCAAGTGAGGGGTGACCCGTAAAATGACCGACGCACCCCGTGTCCTGATCGTTGAAGGCCGCTTTTACGAAGACATCGCGGACGAATTGGCGAAAGGCGCCATCCAGGCCCTGGACGACGCCGGTGTCTCCCATGAACGGTTGGCCGTTCCAGGCGCTTTCGAATTACCGGCGGCGATCCGCTACGCCATTCATTCCATGGAAGTGGGCTCGGCATCGGTTCGCTATAGCGGTTTTATAGCCTTGGGCTGCGTCATCCGGGGTGATACCACGCACTACGACTATGTTTGCAGGGAATCCGCCCGCGCGCTCATGGATCTGACCACCACCTACAGCATCGCCTTGGGGTACGGGGTTCTGACCTGTGAAACCCGCGATCAGGCTTGGGCCCGTGCCGCCGTGGAGCAGAAAAACAAAGGCGGGGACGTGGCCCGCGCCTGCCTGAGAATGATGGAGGTCAAAAAGCACCTTCGTCTCGGAGTACAGTGACCGTGGCGGGCAAGCCCGCCGGCGGCCGAAGCGCTGCCCGGCTGGCCGCCGTACAGGCCCTCTATGAAATGGAAGTCGCCGGCGCCGCCGCCGACCCCGTGCTTCGTGATTTCCTGCAGAACCGGTGGCCCGCCGAACCTGGCCAGCCCTCGCTGGTGGAGCCGGACAGCGAACTGCTGACCGGTCTGGTGCGCGGCGTGACCGAGCGGATCCCGGACCTGGACGGGATGATCGAACCGGCCCTTAGCGGCAGACTGAGCCTGAACCGCCTGGAAACCCTGCTCCGCATTATCCTCCGGGCCGGAACCTTTGAACTGCTTACCCTGGGCGAAATTCCCGCCGCCGTGATCATCAACGAGTATGTGGACGTGGCTCATGCATTTTTCGACGAGGCGGAAGCCGCCATGGTCAACGGTATCCTCGACCGGCTGGCCCGCACCCTAAGGGCGCAAGAAGCGGAGGCCAGGGAATTGGAGCCGGAATGACCGGGCCGCCAAGAGCCGGTGAGTTCGAGACCATCGCCCGCTGTTTCACCCCCCTGGCCGAAGGCGAACCGGGCGCCCTGTCCCTCACCGATGACGCCGCCGTACTGGAAACCATGAAGAACCACCGCTTGGTGGTTACCGTGGATACCCTGATCCGGGGCATACACTTTCCGCAAGACACACCCGCCGAAAATATCGCCGTCCGGCTGTTGGCGGTAAACCTTTCGTACTTGGCGGCCATGGGCGCAAGGCCGGCCCATTACACCCTTTCCCTGGCCTTGCCGGAAGACGTGGACGATATCTGGCTGGACCGGTTTGCCGCCGCTCTCGGCGTGGAGCAACAAACCTACGGCATCACCCTGGTTGGCGGCGATACGGTGGCGACGCCGGGCCCGGTGTGCCTGACCCTTACCGCTTTCGGCTGGGTGGCCGAGGGGAAGGCACTGCTCCGCTCCGGCGCCCGCTCCGGGGACACCATCTATGTTTCCGGCACCATCGGCGACGGCGCCCTGGGGCTCCTCGCCCTGCAAGGCAAACTTCCGGGCCTCGATTCCCCCCACGCCGAATATCTTGTCCAACGCTTCAGCCGGCCCCGGCCCCGGGTGGAACTGGGTCAGGCCCTGGTTGGCATTGCCCATGGGTGCATCGACATTTCCGATGGATTGGCGGCCGACCTGGGCCACATAGCCACCGCCTCGGGCGTGGAGGCGGTTTTGGAGTGGGAGCGAATCCCCTTGTCCCCCGCGGCCCGCGTTGCCGTAGAAGGAACGCCGCCGCTAAGGGAGAGCGTGCTGGGCGGCGGCGACGACTATGAACTGCTTTTTGCCGCTCCCGAAACGGCGGCCGGTGATTTGGCCCTGATTTCGGACCGCCTGGGCCTGCCCTTGACCGCCGTCGGCCGGATCGCCAAGCCTGATAAGGAAAAAATGGGACGAAAACCAGGGGTCCGCATCGTTGACGGGACGGGGGCCGAGATTCCACTCCCATCCAGCGGTTACCGTCATTTTTAAATTGTTTGGGATGTCGACGCCGGAAGGGGCCTGTTATACCAAGGAACACCGGCAAGGCGCTGAACGGCCATGAAGAAATTACTGATCGCTTTGGGCATTGTCCTCCTGCTGGCGGGAATCGCCGCCGGTATCATGTATTGGCAGAAAATAGGCCCCTTTGAAAACCTGGCAGGGCCTGAAGAAGTAAAGAAGGAAGAAGAGAGTAGCATTGAGAAACCCCGTTTTGTCCAATTGGACCCTCTTTCGGTTCCGTTGATCAAGGGCAACGAGGTGATCGGAAACATCCAACTTGCCGTCAGTCTGGAGGCCCAATCGAGTGAGGACATACAACTGATCACCCGTGCGAAACCCCGGCTCAGCGACGCCTTCCTGAGGGATTTATACCAGCATATCCCCCGGTATCTGAGGCGGGAGCCCCAAATTGACATCACCATAATCAAGAAACGGCTGAAAGTCGTGGCCGACCGGGTGCTGGGAGAAGGGGTAGTGAAGGAAGTCCTGGTCCAGGGGGTAATGGCAAATCCGCCCCGTTAGGGCATTACCTTTTAGGTTAAAATATGCTCCGACACGGGAAAACTTGGTTGCTTTGGTGGTTGGCCTCTGGCATTTTCCCTCCGGTTTTTCATGAACATAGGGGTTGGCGGGTTTACGGCGTATAAGGCGTGAACCGGAGGTTGTTGGCCAAGATGTTCTCCAGATAGACGTTCCCCAAGCTAAAAGAGGATTTACCGGCATGTCGAACATGTTTTACTTCGTTATCGCCTGTGGTGTGGTGGCTCTTATTTACGGCATCTACACCAGCCGGGTGATTCTCAGCGCCAGCGCCGGCACCCAGCGTATGCAGGAAATTTCTGCGGCGGTGCAGGAGGGGGCGGCAGCCTACCTTAATCGTCAATACACCACCATTGCCATGGTTGGGGTCGTTGTCGCCGTGATCTTGTTCCTTTGGGCAGGATGGCAAATGGCCGCCGGTTTCGTCATCGGCGCCGTGCTTTCGGGTGCGGCTGGTTACGTCGGCATGAATATCTCGGTTCGGGCCAACGTTCGTACGGCGGAAGGCGCCCGGCAGAGCCTGGCTCGGGGACTGGATATCGCCTTCAAGGCCGGCGCCATCACGGGGATGTTGGTGGCGGGCCTGGCCTTGCTGGCGGTGGCTGCTTATTACGGCGTTTTACTTGCCATCGGTAATGAGGGGCGCGACCTGGTGGAGCCCCTCATAGGACTGGCCTTCGGCGCTTCGCTGATTTCCATTTTCGCCCGGCTTGGCGGCGGCATCTTCACCAAGGGCGCCGATGTGGGCGCCGATCTGGTAGGTAAGGTAGAAGCCGGAATCCCCGAAGACGATCCCCGCAACCCGGCAACCATCGCCGATAATGTTGGCGACAACGTGGGCGATTGTGCCGGCATGGCTGCCGACCTTTTTGAAACCTATGTCGTATCGATGGTGGCGACCATGGTCCTGGGTTCCATCTTTTTTGCTGATTCGCCCCTTATGGCGCAGTTCATGATGCTTCCGTTAGCCATCGGCGCTGTTTGCATCATTACTTCCGTCATTTCCACCTACTTTGTCCGTCTTGGCGCCAGCGGCAACATCATGGGCGCCCTGTACAAGGGCTTCGTCGCCTGTGCGGTGATGTCGGCGGTGGTCATCTACCCGGTGATCGATATAGTCATCGGCATTGATACGGCAATCAGCATTCCAGGCAAATCCTTTACGGGCATGAGCCTTTACTTGTCTGCTGTCACCGGGCTGGTGGTTACCGGCCTGATCATCTGGGTGACCGAATACTATACCTCCACCGAGTACCGCCCAGTTCGCTCAATCGCCAAATCCTCCGAAACCGGGCACGGAACCAACGTCATTCAAGGGCTGGCCATTTCCATGGAAGCAACGGCCGTCCCGGCGCTGATCATCTGCGCCGCCATCATTGTCACCTACTTGCTGGGGGGGCTCCTGGGTATCGCCGTCGCGGTGACGGCCATGTTGGCCCTTGCCGGCATGGTGGTGGCCCTGGACGCCTATGGCCCGGTTACCGACAACGCCGGTGGAATCGCCGAAATGGCCGACCTGGATGAGGAAGTCCGTAAGACCACCGACGCATTGGACGCCGTCGGCAACACCACCAAGGCGGTGACAAAGGGCTATGCCATCGGTTCCGCCGGATTGGGTGCCCTGGTGCTGTTCGGCGCTTATACCCAGGATTTGGAGTATTTTATCGCCAACAGCTCCAAGTATCCCTACTTTGAGGGCGTACAATTGAATTTCGCCCTTTCAAACCCCTACGTGGTGGTAGGGCTTTTGCTGGGCGGCATGCTGCCCTACCTTTTCGGTGCCTTGGGCATGACGGCGGTGGGCCGCGCCGCCGGATCGGTGGTCAACGAAGTGCGCCGCCAGTTCAAGGAAATCCCCGGCATCATGGAAGGGACGACCAAACCGGAATACGGCCGCTGTGTCGACCTGTTGACCAAGGCGGCGATCAAGGAAATGGTGGTGCCGTCGCTGCTGCCCGTTTTGGCGCCAGTGGTGGTCTATTTCGTTATCTTTGCCATCGCCGGCAAATCGGCCGCCTTTGCAGCGCTGGGCGCCATGCTGCTGGGAGTGATCGTCACCGGGCTGTTCGTCGCCATCTCCATGACGGCGGGTGGCGGCGCCTGGGACAACGCCAAAAAATACATCGAAGACGGCCATCACGGCGGCAAGGGTTCGGAAGCCCACAAGGCGGCGGTGACCGGCGATACGGTTGGCGATCCCTACAAGGATACCGCTGGCCCGGCGGTCAATCCGATGATCAAGATTACCAACATCGTCGCCCTATTGCTGCTTGCCATGCTGGCCCACTAAGCTGGCGGAAAATGGAAATCCGACGGATTATTTCGGTGCGTCTTTACGGAAGCGGGCGAAATTGCCGAAAAGCTGATCCAGGAAGGTAATTTCCTTACCCGCCGTCGGGGTGATCCGGTCCACGGGTTCAATGAACCGGCCGTCTTCAGCTTTGAGGGTCTTTATGCCCGAAACCACGCCTTCCGCATCGAAGGTGAGGATGACCACCTGACGTTCGGTAATTTCTGGCTCGAAGAAGGCCAGGGTTTCCGTCTTTTCACTGATGTAGTACCAGGTTTCCTGATCAAAAACCGCAGTACTGGACGGTGATCCGAGTATTTCGGCTACTTCGTCCCGGGTGTGCTCACCAGGGGTGATTTCGGCCAGCCGGTCCGGGTCCGGCAGGTTACCGCGGGTTTCAAGCCGTGGCGCACAGGCGGTCAGGGCAAGAGCGAGGCCAATCCCTGCTAAAATATGAGAAAACTTTTTTATATGATTGATTTTAAACATATTGTACTGCCTTGCCATGGTTTTCGGAGCCCCAGCCCGGTCAACCGTCTTCCACGGAGCGAAATCCACAATAGCCAAAAAATCGCATCCCTGACCGGATTGTGTCAATGTAGCCGACGAGACGGCACCATGCTGGCGATCCGGCATTGGTGATTCCCATGAGTTTGACCATGAAGTCCATCTGGCCTTTCAGCGACCGACACACGGTCCAGGCCGCCACCAAACTATATGAGACGGTGGTCCATCAATCACGGCAGCCGGCATTCTACACCTTCTGTGGCGTTCCCGACACCGTAGACGGTCGATTTGACATGATCACCCTCCATATTTTCCTCATCCTTCACCGGCTGAAAAATTCCGCCGAGCGTTCGAAGGAACCTCGGACGCGGGAACTTGCGCAGGCGGTTTTCGATACCATGTTTACCGACATGGACCAAAACCTTCGCGAAATGGGGGTCGGCGACCTGGGCGTAAGCCGGCGCATCAAGGATATGGTATCCGCCTTTTATGGCCGTGTAACCGCCTATGACAAGGCGCTTGCCTCCCAGGACAATGGCTTTACCGCCGTGGCAGCCGCCATTGGGCGAAATATCTTCCCGGAATCCCCCGAAGAAGTGGAAAACCCGGCCCGCATCGCCGCTTACCTGCGGCGTGAAACCGACCGGCTGGCAGCCCTTCCCCTGGAGGCGCTGGCTGCGGGAGAAGTCGCTTTTGGGCCACCCCCAGGCATCGACGTGGGGGAAAAAACAGACCAGGGGCCGGACCTTGGCTCCGGGGCGACCTTGAAAAACGAAGGGGCGTCATGAACGGACCTGAATTTTCCCGTCCCCTGGCGGTGGAAGAGGGGAAAATTTTCTCTTCCGCCCATCATATCAGCGCCAACGGCCGGGAGCGGGCCAATCTGGCCGACCTGTTGGGGGTAGTCACCATAAGGACCCTGGAGGCGGAATTACGCTTCAACCCGGCGGAAAGGGCTGTAATCACCATGACAGGACATCTGGATGCTACCGTAGTTCAAAAATGCGTCGTTACCTTGAAACCGGTAGAGAGCCTGATAGCCGCTGATTTCGAGAGAACCTACACTGCGGATGAAGGGGTAGGGGATATTCCTGGGGACGGCGACATTACCATTCCCGCCAGCGGACACGAACCACCCGACCTCATTATTGACGGAATCATTGACCTGGGCCAAGCGGTGGCCGAACAACTGGCCCTGGAAATTGACCCGTTTCCCCGCGCTTCCGGCGCTGTTTTTACCGGTTTGGCTAGGAAATCCGGGGATTCAGGGAAATCCGGCCCGGATGGCGTTCCCTCCGGTCCCTTTGCCTCCCTGTCCAGGTTTATGGCCGATGGCGAAGAAAAGCCAAAATAGGACCCCCAATCCGCCTTGCCCAAACCCCTGATATTGGTTAAGTAGTCACCAAATTCCCGGTTCGGGAACCCTACTGAAAGTATTAAGAAAATGGCTGTTCCCAAGAAGAAGATCTCCACGTCGCGCCGAAATATGCGCCGCTCTCACGACTCGCTGAAATCCGCGTCCTTCGCCGAGTGCCCCGGTTGTGGCGAACTGAAGCGGCCGCACCATATTTGTTCCGCTTGCGGCCAATATAACGGGCGCGAAATCGTCGAAGCGGAAAGCGCCGCCTAAACACCCTATAGTAGGTATCGTTTATCCTGATGTAGGCTAAACTAGCATCGAATCTGTCATCAGCAACGAAGGCATCTTTTCTTGAAAAAGCCTTTGACGCTCTCACTTGACGCCATGGGCGGCAGCGCCGCTCCGCGAATGGTCGTCGAGGGGATCGGCATCGCGGTCGAAAAATCACCGCCAATTCGCTTCCTCCTTTATGGAGACGAACGCGTGTTGACGCCTTTGCTCGAGACAAATTCCCGGGTTAAAGATATCACTGAGATCCACCACGCCCCGGAGGTGATTACCGACGATGCAAAACCGGCCGCCGCCCTGCGCGGAGGCCGCAAGTCCAGCATGAGGCTGGCTATCAATGCGGTGGGTGACGGTGAAGCCGATGGAGTGGTTTCCGCCGGCAATACCGGGGCGCTGATGGCTATGGCGAAGTTCGTCCTCAAGACCCTGCCTGGCATCGACCGTCCCGCCATTGCCACGTACTTTCCCACCCGCAGAGGCGAATCCGTAATGCTGGACCTGGGTGCCAACGTGGAATGCAACGCCGACAATCTGGTACAGTTCGCGGTCATGGGCGAGGTGTTCGCCCGTAACGTCCTCGGCCTTAATCAACCGACCATCGGTATCCTGAATGTTGGCGAAGAAGGAGCCAAGGGGAACGAAGCGGTCAAACGGGCTTCGTCCATACTGATGAATTCCGACCTGCCGATCAAATTTTATGGCTTTGTTGAAGGTGACGATATAGGCGCCGGCACAGTGGACGTGGTCGTCACCGACGGCTTTACCGGCAATATCGCCCTGAAAACCACCGAAGGCACGGCCAAGATGTTTGGCGCTTTCCTCAAGGAGGCCTTGAGCAGTTCACTTTTATCCAGGGTAGGGGCCCTTCTGGCAAGGCCGGCGTTGGAAAAATTCCGCCGGCGTGTCGACCCGCGCCGGTATAACGGCGCCATGTTCCTCGGCCTCAACGGCATCTGCGTCAAGAGTCACGGCAACACCGATTCACTGGGGTTTGCCAACGCCATCAGCGTGGCGGCGGAAATGATCACTGACCGTCTGAATGATTCCATTCGCGAGGATTTCGCCCGACTGAGCGAAGGCCTGGTGACCGACAAGGAAGCAGTCACCAGCCAATGACACCACGGGCCAGGATCACCGGGACCGGCTCATACGTACCGGAAAAAATCCTTACAAACGCCGAACTGGCAACCAGGATCGATACCAGCGACGAGTGGATATTTACCCGCACGGGCATTCGCCAACGGCATATCGCGGCTGAAGGAGAACACACTTCGGATCTGGCACTGAAGGCATCCCGGAAGGCGCTTGAAAGCGCAGGATTAGATGCCCGGGACCTGGACATGGTTATCGTCGCGACGGCCACCCCGGACAACACATTTCCCGCCACCGCCACCCGGGTCCAGGCCATGCTGGGCATGGAGAAAGGGGCCGCTTTCGACCTCCAGGCGGTGTGTTCGGGCTTCATTTACGGCCTGTCCTTGGCCGATAACTTCATCCGTGCTGGCCAGGCCGGGAACGTACTTCTGGTTGGTGCCGAAACCTTTTCCCGGATACTGGACTGGGAGGACCGGTCCACCTGCGTGCTGTTCGGCGATGGCGCTGGTGCGGTGATATTGAGCGCCACCGCGGCTGGAGAAAACCCTGACGGCGGTGCCGGCGTGTTATCCACCCACCTGCATTCCGACGGCAGCCTAACCGATTTGCTTTACGTTGACGGGGGTCCTTCAAGCACCGGCACCGTCGGTCATCTTCGCATGTTGGGCAAAGAGGTTTTTCGCCACGCGGTCGTCCGGCTTGCCGAAGTGGCGGAAGAGGCCCTTGAAGCCAATGGCCTGAACTGCGGGGATATCGATTGGCTTGTTCCCCATCAAGCCAACAAGCGAATTATCGACAGTACGGCCCGAAAATTGGGGATGCCCAGTGACCGCATCGTTCTTACCGTAGACCATCATGCAAATACGTCAGCGGCATCCATCCCCCTTGCCCTGGATGAAGCCGTTCGAGATGGCAGGATAAAGCCCGGTAACCTGATCCTCATGGAGGCCATGGGTGGCGGCCTGACATGGGGCTCTAGCCTCGTTCGCTGGTAGATTTTCTACCTAAATATGGAAAATGATACCCTTTAGTGGGCCTTAGCGGTTGACCCTTAGGGCCTCTAGCGATACGTTTTAATCGGGATTGGAAATAAATTGGGGTTAGCTTGGGGCAGGGTGGTATGTCTGGTAAAACAGTCACACGCGCACAACTCAGTGAAGCGGTTTATCAGGAAGTCGGCTTATCGAGAAATGAGTCGGCGGAATTGCTCGAGGCCGTTCTCAACGAAGTATCAAATGCCTTGGCCAAAGGCGGAACGGTAAAAATTTCTTCCTTCGGAAGTTTCACCGTCCGGCAAAAGGGGCAGCGGATTGGACGCAACCCGAAGACCGGCGAAGAGGTTCCCATTCACCCCCGGAAGGTTCTGGTGTTCCGTCCATCGCAGGTGCTGAAGAACCGCATCAACAGAGACAGGCAGCCTGGGGCAGCATCGTGAGCATGGCACAAGCGCTGCCGGAAAAGTCCACACCTCAGCGGACCGGAAAATCGGCCGCCGCCTTCAGAACCATCAGTGAAGTCGCCACCAAGCTGAACCTTCCCCAGCACGTCCTTCGATTCTGGGAAACCAAGTTTCCCCAGGTCCGGCCCATGAAGCGCGGCGGCGGCCGCCGCTATTACCGGCCCGAGGACGTTGACCTTCTGGAGCAAATCCGTTCCCTCCTTTACGAAGATGGCTATACCATCAAGGGAGTCCAGAAGCTGCTCCGCCAGAACGGCGCCCGGGGCGCGGTGGTGGAACCTTCGGGGGAAAGAAACGGTAAAGGCGAAATCGCCGACTCTGTCACAGGCCGCGCCACTGCCTCCGCCAAGGGCCAGTGCCGCGCCGAGCTGGAAACCGTGCTCGTTGAGTTGAAGGAATTGCGGAACCTTCTCCGGGGCGCCTAAGGTACTTTCCGGCCTCGATATACGTTCCTTGGAGATTGCGCCCAGCTCGCCCGGAGCGTATATTGCGCCGGGAAATCCTGGTAATACGGAGCGTGGCGCAGTCTGGTAGCGCACTACACTGGGGGTGTAGGGGTCGTAGGTTCAAATCCTATCGCTCCGACCAATAATAACAAGGGCTTAGCTGGAAACGGCTAGGTCCTTGTCTGTTTCGGGGAAGCAGTTCCCCGTGAATAACCCCAAACGCCTTTGATTTACTGAGCCTTTTCGCGGATTTGAAGTAACGGAATTTGCAAGAAAACGTAGTTTTGGAGGTCGTTTTCTTGCGATTTGGGATTCAAATTTCGGCCCATTTG
>JAJRSS010000023.1 GCA_024278615.1 Alphaproteobacteria bacterium | reverse complement strand
CTTGCCCTTGCCCTTGCCCTTGCCCTGGCCCTGGCCTTGGACCCAATTCCTCTTTCAGCCGCTCGCCGGCGACGGTGATTTCCCGTTTCAGGTCCTCGCCGGTTAAACGGGACAGGCGGCGATGGGTCATGCCGTGGGCGCCGATGGCGTGGCCCCTGGCGTCAAGTTCCCTGACTTCGTCCCAGGTCATCAGGCGCTGGCGCGGCGGAATATCGGCGGGCTTTATCCGGCCGTCGAAAATGTTGCGGGCGACAGCGGAACGCTGGTTCTCGCCGCTCAGGTCCATCAGCCCGGGGCAGACGAAAAACAGCCCTTTCACCCCCTGGGGTTCCAGGACTTCGATGGCGGCCCGATGGTTGGAAACAAAACCGTCATCGAAGCTGAACAGGCAAGGGCCGTCACCTTCACCGGCGGGCGACGCCGTCCCCGACAGCCAATCCGCCGCTTCCCCGGGCGACAACACCGGCCGGGCGCGCTTGACGGTGTCGATCAGCCGTTCAAGGACCGGGAACTGTTCTTCCCGCACATGGTGAAACAGCAAAATGCGCAGTCCGGGCGGCGAAGGCGCGAACAGCCGCCGCGCCCGGTGGGCCCACAGCCAGGGCAGGGCAAGGCGATGCCTCAGCACGGAAGCACACCCTGACCGCCGGTCACGCCGCCGCCTCCGTCCTGGCCTTCGACACCCGCCAACGCACCAGGCGGCCGCGAAGACCGCCGCCGGTGGATTCCAGTTCCGCCGCCAGTCGATAGGGCACGCCGCCCAGCCCGGCCTTGAAACGCGCGATGCCGGGCGGCGTCAGCACATCATCCAGGCCGCCCAGGTCAAAACGCCGGCAGCCCTTTTCCTTCATCGAAGTGACCGCCCGCCACAATACCATTTGCCCGGCGCTGATCCGGCGCCCTTCATCGGACGTGTTGCCGGCCAGGTATTCCGCCGTATCCCCATAACGGACGATCAGCGCCGTGGCGGCGGCGGTTCCTTCGTGGAAGGCGGCGATGGTTTCCATGCGGCCTTCGGCCCGGAAAAGGGAGCGCAGGACGCTGAGCAGTTCGGGAGTTACCGTGGTGGCGAATCCCTTGACCTTCATCAGCCAGACGTGGCCGTCGAGGAAAATTCGGAAAAGGTCATCGCCCGTTCCCTGCCGCACTTCCAGACCTTCCCGTTCGGCCCGGCTGAGGCCGTTGCGCCATTTCTGCTGAAGATTCTTGCGCAAGTCTTCCACGCTTGGCGACAAATCAATCACCGCCGACGCCCAGCCGGGAGTCCCCGCCGGTTTAAGCCCCACCGCGCCGGTGGAAACAGGGTCGGGAAACCCATCCGGAACCGCCGGCGCCAGGCGCAGCACCATGCCACGGCGATCCACGTAATGAGCGCGAAGCTCCCTCAACATGGCGGCCAGCAGCGCCGGATCCCCTTTGGCCGCCGCCTGTCCCTGTTCGCGCTTTTCCTGGAACAAGGGGCCCCGGTTGATCCACGCCAGGCCGCCGCCAACCACCGGCAGGGGCCGGACCAAGGCCTGGACCACACCGGCCACCACGCCGCCGGCGGTAAACACGCCCCGCTCCACCCGCCAGGGTCCTGTCCTGGCCTTGGCCTCGGCGTACTCCCAACTCTGCATCAGGCTGAGGCCCGAAAAGCCGCTGGCAAGGCGGGTCCATTCCTCCTGGCCCACCGGGTTGATTTCCAGGCGAAGCATTACCCCGTTTCTTCACCCGTATGAAACGGGTCGGATGAGAGGCGGGGCGCATGGATACCCCCGGCGTTGCCGGCGTCGGTCAGCATTGCCGGCCCTTCTTGGCCGCCGGCGGACAGGATGACCACCCCGGGCGGCGTCCGCCATTGGCTTGAATCGAATTCGCCACAGTGCCAGCAAATAGCCGGCCACTGGCCCGCCGCATGGCCGCAGCGTCCACATACCCAGGCCGGGTCCGCATCCCCATAGGTGGCGCGAAGCAGCCACTGGCGGGCCGCCTCCGTGTCGCCGTGTTCGCTTTCTTCCAACTGGGCCATCATGCGGCAGACCCGGGCGGACTGGCGTTCCCGGTCCAGCGCCGGTTGAAGATGTTTCCTGGCCTCCCCCCAAAGGCTTGCCTCGAGGGCGGCGGCGGCCATGACCAGATGGCTTTCATCATTGTCCGGGTTAAACGATGCCAGACGCTCCACGGCGGCGGCTTTTTTCAGCGGGTCCCTGGCCTTGCGGGCGGTGACGTAGGGTTCAACCAAATCCGGATGAGGCGCGACCCGCCAGGCGCTTTCGATCACCGCTTCCGCTTTCCGCGGTTTTCCGGCTTCGTTCAGCATGCGGCCCAGATGGACCGCCGCCGGAACGAATCCCGGTTCCTGCTGGTGGGCCTTTCGCGCCAGCTTGAGGGCCCTGGTCTGATCTCCGTTAGCCAGGAACTCAATGCTTTGCAGGTAGTCGAGGACAGCCCCCCGGTGGCGCGCTTCATCCCCCAGGGACATCTTGTTGCGCACCGCTTTGCCAAGCGTTTCGCGGGCGTCGGACCAATGGCCGGCGGCAACCTGAAGGTCAAAAAGATTCCGCGTGACCCATTCGCTTTCGGGGCGCAGCCGATGGGCCGCCTTGGCCTGGAGCAGGGCCTCTTCCCGGTCGTCTCCTTTCATCGCCTGGGTCAGCAGGCCGCGAACGCCCAGGAATTCCGTTTCCGGGCGGTCCAGCATCTGGCGGAAGAAGTTGGCCGCCGCCGCCTCGTCGCCGGCCAACTGGGCCGCCTGCGCCGACAGCAGCATGGTCAGCGCCGGGTCGCCCAGCAGGACGTCCGCTTTCTTTACCTGCTTGCCGGCCCCTTCCGCATCGCCGGCGGCGACGGCAACCATGCCGCGGGTCAGGGCCAGGTATCCCCGCCGCCGGCGGTTTTCGCGGCGCACCCTTCCCAGGGCCGCCGGCGCCCGGCGGAAGAACAGCCACAGGCGGTATAAAAAGGCCGCCATGACGGCGATCAGAACCACCGCCCCCAGCAACAGGGCGAAGGAGGTGTCGGCGCGGTATCCCATCCACACCAGGGTGACCGTGCCGGGGCGTTCGGCGAGCCAGATCGCACCCACCGCCAGCAAGCCCAAGACCACGAGAAACCAGAGAACGCGCAGCATGACCCCTACTCGCCGGGCTTGGAAGGTTGGGCCTCCGGGCCGGCGGCAAGCAGCGAGACCACCTGGACATGAAGGCCGGCCAGGGTCCGCTCGACCAACAACCGCGCCCGGGCGTCGGCCAGCCATGCGTTGGCGGCGGCCTTAGGAGGGCCGTCCAAACCCTCCAGCGCAGCGATGGCCGCTTCAAGGTCACCGGTTCGCAGGGCGGTTTCCGCCGTCATCAGCGCCGCTTCCACCGGGTCGCCGGATGTTTCGCCGTCGATCCGGCGCAGGGTGACCAGGGACTTCAGCCGGCCGAAGGTTCGTTCGATCCAGTCTTCGCTTGGCGCTTGGGTGCGGGCGGCGGCGATGTCCGTCGCCACCCGGTCGAACTTCGCCCGCAACATGGACAGGGTGGGAACGCCGCCCGAGGCCAGGGGTTCCAGTTTTCCGGCGGCGGCGATCACGTCCGGATAGGCCGCCGCCACCGCCTTGAGGGATTCGAGTTCCTGCGTGAATGGCCGCGCGGCGGTCAGGGTTTGCCGTAACTGGCTGACGGCGATCACCATCGCCTGGGCGGTGGCGGAAGCCGAAGCGGATGCCGGCTGGGCCGATTCCAGAAGGTCCACCCGCTTGGAAACTTCCATCAGGCGGGCGGTGATGACTTCTCCCTGGCTGGCGAATTCCTCCAGTTGATCCAAGCGCCGAAGCTTTTCGGCCAGGGCCTTGTCATTTTCTTCAAGGGTGGACAGACGCTGCGATATTTCCTGCACGGTTTGGTCCCGCAGGGCCTGGCTGACATCGGAGGCGCCCGCCTGGGCGACGCTCCGAGCCAGTTTTTTCACCGCGTCCATGGCCTGTTCCAGTTCGACCACCCGTTTCACCAGGCCATCCACCTGGGCGGTGATCCGTTCCTTTTCCGCTTCCAGGTCGCGAAGGGGTCCCGCCGCGTCACCTATCGCCCGAACCCTGCCCTCCAATTCGTTCACCCGGCCGGCAAGGGTGGCGACAGCCGGGTCCAATTCAACGGTCGCCTTCTCGACTTCAAACAGGGCCCTCAGGGAAGGCCGCCACAGGGGCCAGGTGGCGTAGGCGCCGCCGGCGCCCAGGGCCAGGATCAGCACCGCCCACAGGACCGGGCGCCGCCGTCTGGCCGCGGGTTTGGGTTCACTCGTCTGATCTTGCGGGGCTTCCGGCGCCTGATCTTCTTTTGCTTCTTCGGTCATGCGGTTTTACGTTTTCCAGATCCGGTGGATAGTCGTACCGGCCAATTTCTCCCGCTGGCCGGCGGTCAAGATTAACAGCAATGGCCGATCCCCGGGGAAAGAAAAAGACCCCGGAAACCACGGAAGGAATTACCGGTTCCCGGCAAACACCTGTTCCAACAGGTCCTCCTGCCGGGGATTGGCGGCGACGGATAGATGACGCCATTTCAACTCCGCCGCCTTGTCCGCCACGGCCCGGCTCAGGCACCAGGCGGTAAGCCCGCCGCACTCCTTTTCAAGACCCGCCTTGGCCACCAACTGGACGAAGGTTTCCGCCGTGCGGGGGGAAAACAGCATAACGCCATCGACGGTCCGGCGCTGAATGGCCTGCACCGCCGGCGGGGAAAGTTCCGCCGCCGCGCGGGCGCCATAGAGGACCTCCCGCCGGTAGGCAAAGCCGGCCTTTTCAACCGCCCCGGCCAGGTCGCCGGCCAGCCGGCTGCCGGCCACGTGCACCAGGGCGCCGCCCTGCGGGTCGAGGCGGGAAACCACCAGACGGGCCAGGTCTTCGACGCCGCCGTTGGCGCTGATGACGGTTTCAAACCCCGCTTCGCCGGCGGCGCAGGCGGAAGCATCGCCCACCGCATAGACGGGCAGGCGGCGGATTTCACGATCCCTTTCATCCTCCGGCCCTTTCCCTGTTTTGTTCCGGTGGACGAACGCGCGGACGCCGTTGGCGCTGGTCACCAGCAGGGCCTGGACGCCGCTCAGGTCCACGGGCGGGCCCTCCAGGCAATCGATGCCCAGCAGGGGCTCGATGAGAGAATCTACGCCTCCGGCCGCCAGCCGTTCGGCCAGAGGTTCGGCGTCTTCCCGGGGCCGGGTGATCAGCACCCGCACCTCAGCCATCCCCCGACCCTGGCCCGGTTTCAAAGAACCCCGGCCCGGCCCGGGCTTTCAGCTCTTCACCGGCATCCCGGCCCAGGGCCACCCCGTCGGCCGCCGGCCCCCGGCGGGAGGTCTCCAGCATTTCGCTGCCGTCGGGGCGGAGGATCATACCCTTGAAGGAAAGGACGCCGTCGCCGGTCAATTGGGCGTGGGCGGCGATGGGCGTGCGGCAGGAACCATCCAGCACTTC
Source organism: Alphaproteobacteria bacterium (assembly GCA_024278615.1). Taxonomy (GTDB): domain Bacteria; phylum Pseudomonadota; class Alphaproteobacteria; order Rhodospirillales; family 2-02-FULL-58-16; genus JAJRSS01. Next base: position 7,732 of record JAJRSS010000023.1, on the reverse strand, counting down.
GAGGAAAGCCCGTTCGGCGGCGACCTGGGTGATGGTGGGTACATGGTTGAGCTCGGCCAGCAGCCCGAGGGCGAAATCGTCATCGCCGCGGCAGGTAATGCCGATCGCCCCCTGGCCCACAGCGGGCAGCATTTCATCCATGTCCAGGATGGCGGTGGCCGCTGCCGCGTTGCCCAGGCGCCTGAGCCCGGCCAGGGCCAGCAAGGTGGCGTCGACAACCCCTTCGGCTAATTTCCGCAGCCGGGTCTGCACGTTGCCGCGCAGGATGTCCACCCTGAGGTCCGGCCGGCGGTGGAGGATTTGCGCCTGACGGCGAAGGGACGCGGTGCCGACCACGGCGCCGGGCTTAAGGGCGTCGATGCCGGACGCCCGGGAGGAAAGGAAGGCGTCGCGGGGGTCTTCGCGTTCCAGCATGCAGGGCAGGACGATGCCGCCGGGCAGCCAGGTGGGCACGTCCTTCATGGAATGGACGGCCAGGTCGATGCGGCCGTCCAGCATGGCCTCGTCGATTTCCTTGGTGAACAGGCCCTTGCCGCCGGCCTCGGACAGGGCCCGGTCCTGAACCCGGTCGCCGGTGGTCTTGATTACCGTGATTTCCGTGCGCCCCGCCAGTTGGGGGCGAAGGATCGCGATGCGGGCGCGGGTTTCTTCCGCCTGGGCCAGGGCCAGGGGGCTGCCCCGGGTGCCGATGCGTATGGGGGATTGTGTCATCATGTCGCCGCCAATTCCCGTTAGTTCCGCTTGATCAGCGCTAGGCCCAGTCCGGCGCCGATCAGCATCCCGCCACTGATGCGGTTGCGGATGATCGCGTTTCGCTGCCCTTCCAACCAGCGGCGGGCCCGGCCGCCCAGGCCCACGTAACAGCCGTCGATCAATACCGCGATCCCCAGGAAGGTGGGGCAGAGGATCAGCAACTGGGGCCCGGCGGGCAAGCTGGGGTCCAGGAACTGGGGAAAGAAGGCGGCGTAAAACAGCAGCACCTTGGGGTTGGAAAGATTGACCAGGAAGCCCCGGACAAACAGGCGGCGCGCCGATTTGGGCGGCGTCGCCTGGCCATCGAAGGTTTCCGGCCGGGCCAGCCATTGGCGCGCCCCCAGATAGACCAGATAGGCGACGCCGCCCCAGCGCAGCCATTCGAACCATTCGGACAGCACCAGCATGAACGAGTTCATGCCCAGGGCGACCAGGGACAGGTGAACCGCCGTCGCCGTCGAGGTGCCGGCGACGATGACCAGCGCCGGGCGGGCGCCGAAGGCGATGCTTTCGGCGACAACCATGGTCACCACCGGTCCCGGCAAGGCGATCAGGACGGCGGTGGCGGCGACGAAAGCGAAGTACAACTCGATGGGCATTTCATGCTCCGGTGTGAAGGGCGGCTCCCCCCCCCCCCGCCGTAGGGATCAGTCCATGCCCGCCACGGGTGTCGGAAAGGCTAAAAGGTGGCCGGCAAAGCGGCGATAGAATAAAGTCCGCACCCGGCCGTGCCAAAGGCTTTTCTGATGAAGGTTGATTTATTGGTTATTCTCCGATGATCGTTCTGGGCATTGAAACCAGTTGCGACGAAACGGCGGCCGCCGTGGTCACCGGCGGGCGGCGGGTGCTGGCCGATGAAATCCTTTCCCAACTGGAAGAGCACCGGCCCTTCGGCGGCATCGTGCCCGAGGTGGCGGCCCGCGCCCACCTGGAAAACGTCGACGGCATCCTCGCCCGGGCCATGGACGAGGCGGGACTGGGCTTCACCGACCTGGACGCGGTGGCGGCCACCGGCGGGCCGGGGCTGATCGGCGGCATCCTGGTGGGCATGATGACCGCCAAGGCCATCGCCGCCGTCAGCCGCGTCCCCCTGCTGGCGGTCAACCATCTGGAAGGCCATGCCCTGAGCGCCCGCCTGGTGGCAAGCGTGGAATTCCCCTACCTGCTGCTGCTGGTTTCCGGCGGCCACTGCCAGCTTCTGGTGGTCGAGGGGGTGGGCCGGTACCGCCGCCTGGGCACCACCATGGACGACGCCCTGGGCGAGGCCTTCGACAAGGCGGCCAAGATGATGGGCCTGGAATACCCCGGCGGGCCGGCGGTGGAGCGGGCGGCGGCAAACGGCGACGGCGGGCGTTTTGCCCTGCCCCGGCCCCTGAAGGGCCGGCCCGGCTGCCATTTTTCCTTTTCCGGCCTCAAGACCGCCCTTCGCCACACCATCAACGGCCTGCCGCCGGGGCGGCTGACCGGCGGCGACATCGCCGACCTGGCGGCGTCCTTCCAGACCGCGGCGGCGGAAACCCTGGTCGACCGGACCGCCAACGCCATCGCCGAATTCCGCCGCCTGCACCCCCACCTACACGCCAAGGGCGGCGCCACCCTGGTCGCCGCCGGCGGCGTCGCCGCCAACCGGTTCATCGGCGGCCGGCTTTCGGACCTGGCGGAAAAAGAGGGCCTGGCCCTGGTAACGCCGCCGCCCCACCTGTGCACGGACAACGGCGCCATGATCGCCTGGGCCGGGATCGAGCGGCTGAAACTGGGCCCCGCCGGCGCCATGGACGGCGGCCTGGATTTCGCACCCCGGCCAAGATGGCCGCTCGATCCCGACGCGCCACCGGTCATGGGCGCGGGGGTGAAGGCGTAGAGCATGATTAATATCCTAATTATAAGATGGATAATGCCTTTTAATTATTTTCCATTGAAATTATTCTTATATTTTCACCTGATCACGGACGCCGCGCGAAAACGTGATTCCGCGCTCCAAATCTAAACCTGTAATCTGAAAATTGGCTCTTTTCCGCGAATGGGGCCCGAACTCAACTGGTTTGATCTACATCAAATGGACAGAAGAAAGACCATGAAACGATCGGTGGCGATGATGGCGGCAGTGGCATTCTCCGCCATGGCGGCCCCCCCGATGGCGGCGGAGGTGGCGCCGGCGCCACCCTCGGGTTCGTCAAATTGGGATTGGTCCACCTGGATCGACACGGATACTCCCGGAAGCGACATGGACCACGTGGTCGGCGAGGAGCTTTGCGCCGCGCCGCCGAACCCTGGGCTCCCCGGATAGGACCGCCGCCCCGTAGGGCCTTGCAGGGAAGTCGGGATACCGCCGGATTTTGGCGGCCAAGGGGGTATTTTGCGGTTACAGTCGCTGCATGGACACAATCGGCATTATCGGCGCCGGGGCCTGGGGCACGGCGCTGGCGGCGGTGGCCCAGCGGGCCGGACCGGAAACCTCGGGCCCGGAGCGCCGAATTACCATCCTGGCCCGGGAACTGGAAGTCGCCCGGGACATCAACAATGTGCACCGGAACGCCGTTTACCTGCCCGACGTGGAATTGGACCCGGCGATCACGGCGACCACCGACCCGGCCCGGGCCATGGACGCGGACGTCATCTTGCTGGCGTCGCCGGCCCAGCACCTGCGCCAGACCTGCCAGGCCCTGGCCGCCCACTGGAAGCCGGACGTGGCGGCGGTGATCTGCGCCAAGGGGATCGAGCAACGGTCCTGCAAGCTGATGAGCGAAGTCGTCGCCGAAACCCTGCCCCAGGCCCCGGTAGCGGTGCTTTCCGGCCCCACCTTCGCCGCCGAGGTGGCCCGCGGCCTGCCGGCGGCGGCGACCCTGGCGGCGGAAAGCGAAGGCCTGGGGCGAAGGTTGGCCAAAGCCCTGACCACCCCCCGGTTCCGCATCTACCGCTCGGGCGACGTCATCGGCGCCCAAATCGGCGGCGCGGTGAAGAACGTGCTGGCCATCGGCTGCGGCATGGTTCGGGGGCGGGGCCTGGGCGACAATGCCGGCGCCGCCCTGATCACCCGCGGGCTGGCGGAAATGGTGCGCCTCGCCGCCGCCAAGGGCGGAAAAATGGAAACCCTGATGGGGCTTTCCGGCCTGGGCGATTTGACCCTCACCTGCAACGCCATGCAATCGAGAAACTTCTCCCTGGGCGTCGCCCTGGGCGAGGGCCAGACCCTGGATCACATCCTGGCCATCCGCCGCTCGGTGGCGGAAGGGGTGTTCAGCGCCGCCTCGGTCACCGGCCTGGCCGGCCGGCTGGGGGTGGACATGCCCTTGTGCCAGGCGGTGGACGGCATCCTCAACCACCGGGCCGACATGAACGCCACCATCGAGCACCTGTTGTCCCGGCCGCCCAAGGCGGAAGACCCCTTCGCCAATCATTGAAAGAGGCATTGAAGGCGGCGCTCAGCCCCGCCTTTCTTGAAAGGGAAGCGTTCCATCTTCTCGCAGCCCCCCCACCCCAACCCTCCCCCGCAAGGGGGGAGGGGGTCATGGGTTCATGGATTCTCCGGCTGCTGTTTTTTAAACAAGAGTCGGGTGGTCATGTTTCTATTCACTTCCTTACTCCCTCCCCCTCGATGGGGGAGGGTTGGGGTGGGGGTGAAGAAATGGAGAGCCAACCTTGATGCGGACACCGATCAAAGTTTTTGCCGCCTACATTCTGGTCGCCCTGGTATCCACGGCCGGTAGTGGCATTGCCATAAGTCCGTCCATAAACTTGGCCTGGGCGGATGGGCCGCGCAATCACCTGGGCGGCGACGACGGGCCGTACCTTCGGCTGCACGCCACCGACCCGGTCCACTGGCGCCGGTGGGGCGACGCCGCCCTGGCCGAAGCGGAAAGGCTGAACCGGCCCATCCTGCTGTCCATCGGCTACACCGCCTGCCACTGGTGCCACGTGATGCAGAAGGAAAGTTTCGCCGATCCGGCGACGGCGGCGGTGATCAACGAAAACTTCGTCCCCGTGCTGGTCGACCGGGAGGAACGGCCGGACATCGATTCCCTGTACCAGACGGCGGCGGCGCTGTTGGGCCTGCCCACCGGCTGGCCGCTGACCATGTTCCTGACGCCGGACGGCGATCCCTTTTTCGGCGGCGCCTATTTTCCCAAGGAAGCGATGGGCGGCATGCAGCCCTTCACCACGGTGCTTGCCAGGGTCGCCAAGGTGTACCGAGAGGACACGGTGGCGTTGCGGGCCGACGCCGGACAGGTGCGCGCCGCCTTGCAACAGGCCTACGAGCCCCGGCCCGGCGAGGTCACCATGGCCCATGTGGACGCCATGGCCCGGATGTTGAGGGCGGAGGCCGACCCCTTGAGCGGCGGTTTCGGGACGGCGCCCAAGTTCCCCCATCTGGCGTCTCTCGAGTCGTTGTGGCGGGCCTATTTGCGAAACGATGACGCGGCGGACCTGGAAGCGGTGACCCTGAGCCTGGCGGGCATGGTGCGCGGCGGCATGGCCGATCATGTGGGCGGCGGGTTTTACCGCTACGCCGTCGATCCCCTGTGGCATATCCCCCACTATGAAAAAATGCTGGACGGCAACGCCGGCCTGATCCGCCTGATGACCGAGGTGTGGCGGGAAACCCGGAACGGGGAACTGGAAAGGAAAATCCGCCAGGCGGTCCGCTTCTTGCTGAGCGAATTGCGGTTGCCCGGCGGCGCCTTCGCCTCCAGCCTGGACGCCGACAGCATCAACCCGGCGGGCGAGGAAGAGGAAGGCGCCTATTACACCTGGACGCCGGAACGGCTGAACAAGGCGCTGGGCAGGGAGGCGGATCTGTTCACCCGTTTCTACGCCATCGGCCCAACCTAAGAAGGCGAGCCGGAAGCCGGAACCCTGCACCGCACGGACGCCACCCTGGCCGAATCGGCCCAGGAACTGGGCCTGGGCGAAACGGAAATTGCCGCCCGCCTGGAGGCCGCCCTGGCCGCCCTTGGCCGGGAACGGCTGAACCGCCAGCGGCCACGCCTGGACGGCAAGGTGATCGCCGACTGGAACGGCATGGCCATCCGCGCCCTGGCCGAGGCCGGGGCCGCCTTGGACGAAACCCCGTGGATCGACGCCGCCCGCCGGGCTTTTGAATTCGTCACCGTAAACCTGAGCGATGATGAAGGACGGCTGCGCCACACCTGGTTCGGCGGCAAGCGGGGTTCGGCGGCCACCCTCGGCGACCTTGCGGCGCTGTCCGGGGCGGCGCTGACCCTTTTTGAAATCACCGGCGAAGGCGCTTACCTGGACCGCGCGGCGGCCTGGGCGGATGAGGCGGTGGGCGATTATTGGGATGACGGCGACGGCGGTTTTTTCGCCATGCCCGCCCATGGGGAGACCCTGGTGATCCGCACCAAGCCGGTGATCGACGATCCCAACCCGTCGGGCAACGCCCAAATGGTGGAAACCCTGGCCCAGCTGTATTACCTGACCGGCAATGCGGAATACCGCGCCAAGGCGCAAGCGACGCTCAAAACTTTCGGCGGCCTCGTCGGCAATATGGCCGAAGACCCGGATATGGGCATGGCCGGATTCGTCAACGCCGCCGATACCCTGTTCACCACCCTGCAGGTGGTCATCGTCGGCCGGCGGGGCGAGACCGGTACCCGGGCCCTGGTCCGCCGCACCCTGGGCCGCAGCCTGCCCGGCCGGGTGTTGCAGGTGATCCGCCCGGGAACGGTGCTGCCCGAAGGTCACCCGGCCCAATACAAGGACCAGATGGATGGGCTGGCCACCGCCTACGTTTGCCGGGGCAGCGTCTGCTCCCTGCCGGCCACGGATGCGGAAACCCTGGACCGGACCCTGACGGTCATGCGAAGAGGGTCATAACCCGAACTGCGGTTTGATTTTTTACCGGCCCTCGTGCTTCGAGACGGACCTTCTCGCAAGCTCGGCGGTCCTCCTCGGCATGAGGGCTTCTCTCTCCAGTATTCCAAACCTCCTCAATAGCCTCACCCTGAGCTTGTCGAAGGGCGAGGCCTGGATAAATCTCTCCATTAACTTATGATATTCTCACCAAACCTATTTGTATGAATCGAGAACGCCTATGCACTTTGTTTTCTTCTGCACCGACAAGCCCGGTCACGCCCAGGTCAGGGCGGAAAACCGGGACGCCCATATCGCCTATCTGAAAAGCTTCGCCGCTCAGGTGGTAATGGCCGGCCCCACCCTGGCCGACGATGGCGGCGGCCATGGGAATGAAATGACCGGCAGCGTACTGATCATGGACTTCGCCGACCGGGCGGCGGCGGAGGCTTTTGCCGAAGGCGACCCTTACACCAAGGCGGGCCTGTTCGAAAGCGTCATCATCCGCCCGTGGAAAAAAGTGCTGCCGGCGTAGGGCTGACGCATTTCGGTATTTACGGGAATGGCTTGCTACTAAATTTGGAATTAACCCATGACTGTAAAGTGCTCAAATTGCGGTGTGTCTATCGACGAAACACTTGATAGCTCGGAAGGGAAACGAGCACCATGCTCAGATTGTGGCGCAACCAGTCGAATTTTTGATGTTACAATCTCAGAAACCGTAACAGTGAGCGTAGATGTAGGGCTGCGATCGAAGCATCTGCGGAAATTGTTGGGTAAGCACAATTGGGGGCTGAGTTTACAGACGAAACCCAATATTCAGGCGAGTTTGGACGAACTGTTCGCATTGTACGGAATGTCGACCGGAATGAAGACATTTACTACGAGCGCATTGTTGACCCAGAAACTGGTGAAGTATTGCGCGAAGTATCCGAACCGCTGTCCCAACATCAAAGCAGAGGTAACGCAAAACGAAAAGGTAAAATCGAAACGTCATAGAGCTAATTGTGCTCAGAAGCGGGCACTGTCAGTGTCTGTCCGGGAAAAAGTTGCTTTGGGTGAATCATTTATGATTCTGTTGTGGCCACTGATTCGTTTTTCGGGAGGTGGCTATGTGGACTGGCAAGAACCGAGGCCTGTACGAGCGCAAGGGCCTGCGTTATCCGAG
>JAJRSS010000250.1 GCA_024278615.1 Alphaproteobacteria bacterium | reverse complement strand
GTGAGCCGACAGGGACATCATGTGAACGCCAAGGCCGGGCATGTTGACCGAAATTTTTCCCGCCGCCTGTACAGCGTCGCAATGGACCAGGGCGCCGAACCGCCGGGCGGTTTCCGCCACCTGGGCCAGCGGCTGGATGACCCCGGTTTCATTGTTGGCCAGCATCACGGAAACCACCGCTGGCGTATCATTGGCCCCGAGCAGGGCTTCAAGGGCCTGGATGTCGACGACTCCTTCGCCGTTCACGGGGATGATTTCCGCTTCCTCGACCGCCATCAGGACCGCCGCATGTTCCACCGCCGAAACCAGTACGCGGGACCGGCCGCATCCCCTGAGCGCCATGTTGTTGGCTTCCGTGCCGCTGCTGGTAAACACCACCCGGCCGTCCATGGCGCCGACCAGATGGGTAATGGCCTCGCGGGCGTCTTCGATGCAGCGGCGGTTGACCCGGCCGAACCGGTGAACGGACGAGGCGTTGCCTGTCCGGCCCAAGGCCTCCATCATGGCCTGCACGGCTTCTTCGCGCATGGGCGTGGTCGCGTTGTGATCGAGATAAAGGGTGTTATCCATGAGGCGAACCGACCTTGGGTGTAAACCAACCTTAACAGACTGCTTTAGCCGCGAACTACTGGGCGGCGGCGACGGGCGCCAACTGTTCGCGGCGGTATTGTTCCCCGCTGGTTCCCAGAAGCCGTCTTTCGCAGATGTCGGCCAGGGAGACGGAGCTGAGGAAAAGATAAATCTGGTTGCCCAGTTCCTCCCACAGGTCGTGGGTCAGGCACCGGCTTTTATCCACGCGGCACCCTTCGGGGGAACCCGGCTTGCAGCGCGTGGTCTGGATGGGCTCGTCCACCGCCATGATGATGTCCGAAACCCGAAGTTCGGTGGCCGGGCGGGAAAGCAGGTAGCCGCCACCGGGTCCACGCACACTTTTAACCAAGCCACCCTTGCGCAGCTTGCCGAACAATTGTTCCAGGTAGGACAGGGAGATGTCCTGCCGCTCGGCGACTTCGGCAAGAGAGATCGGCTTTCTATTGGCATGAGAAGCCAGATCGGCCATGGCCATCACCGCATATCGCCCCTTAGTGCTTAGTTTCACGTACCGTCTCCTTTTGCCAAAGGCGCTGATCCCGGCATAAACCCTGTCCTGTGGTTTATGCCCGAACCGGCGGCCTTATTATTTCACGCCTGACGCCGCCGCTGGTTTTGGGCCGTCCACATCCATATCGGCCTTCCTTTGCGCCGCCGGCATTGCATGTATTTCACTTTCCAGTTCCTCGACCCGTTCCATGAGCGCCGTCACCTGGCCGCGCAGGCTGTAGATGGTGCGCAGCACCGGATCCGGGCAGCCGTCGGCCGGGGTGCCGTAAGCAACGAATTCCTTCGCTTTTCGCTTGTCCTTGGGCATGACCACCCGGGCCGGAATGCCCACCGCGGTAACGCCGGGGGGAATGTCGCTGGTGACCACCGCGTTGGCGCCGATGCGGGCGTTTTCCCCAACGGTGATTGGCCCCAGGATCTGGGCGCCGGAGCCGATGATGGCGCCATTGCCGATGGTGGGGTGGCGTTTGCGGTTCACCTGGGTATGGGAATCCACCGACGGCGCAATACCGCCCAGGGTTACGGCGTGATAAAGGGTGACGTCATCACCGATGATGGACGTTTCGCCAATAACCACACCGGTGCCATGGTCAATCACGAACCGCCGGCCAATCTGGGCCGCGGGATGTATCTCGATGGCGGTGAAAATCTTGCCCACATGGGAGATAAACCGGCCCAGCAAGCGCCATCCACGTTTCCACAGGCCGTGGGCCAGACGGTAAACCAACAGGGCGTGGAAGCCGGGATAGCACAGCACCACTTCCAGGCGCGAACGGGCCGCCGGGTCCCGGACCATAAATGAATCGATATCTTCCTGAAAGGTCTTGAAAATCATTGCATTCAATCTATTTTATGGTCTGTCCTTACGGTGGCGGGTGCATCCAAACCAATTACGAGACCCGATCCTGCCTTAAAGCCCCACCGTTCATGTTGATAAGAAGAATATAAGGTGCCTGACCAAAACAGTCAAGTTTTGCCGTGAAAAACGTCAAAACCCCTTGTTAGTTTATAATTAGTCTAACCTGGATTCTCATATTAAGTATGTCGGGTATCTGGGTTGCCACGGCGAAGAATCCTCTAATCCCACAACTCAGACGGTGCGCAATTCATCATGCCGGAAGTGATTTTCAATGGGCCGGAAGGCCGGCTGGAAGGCCGGTACCAACACTCCAGGACCCCCAATGCCCCGATAGCATTGCTGCTTCACCCCCATCCCCAGCACGGCGGCACCATGAACAACAAGGTTGTTTATGCTTTGTACCAGGCCTTCGTCCGCCGGGGGTTTTCGGCGCTACGCTTTAATTTCCGCGGCGTCGGCCGTTCCCAGGGCCGATTCGACAACGGCCTGGGGGAAATGAGCGACGCGGCTTCCGCGCTGGACTGGATGCAGTCCTATAACCCCAACGCCCCGGCCTGCTGGATCGGCGGATTTTCCTTCGGCGCCTGGATCGCCATGCAGTTGATGATGCGCCGTCCGGAAATCAGCGGCTTTATCTCCTTGGCGCCGCCGGCCAGCAACCATGATTTTACCTTCCTGGCTCCCTGTCCCGCCTCGGGCATCATTGTTCACGGCGGCAAGGACGAAGTGGTGCCGATTGCCTCGGGGGACAAGCTGGCGCAGAAACTGTCCAGCCAGAAAAACATCACCATCGACTACCGGGTGATGGAGAACAGCGACCACTTCTTCACCGGCGAGTTGGACACCCTGATCGGCCACGTGGACGATTACCTGGACAAGGCCCTGGACCAGGCGGCTTAAGCCTGCCTTGCCGCCGCCTTGTGCAGCACACCGCCGGCCGTCGGTTCGGCCACGCCGGTGGTGGACGGCAGGCTCAGGGGCAACCCCGCAAGGGAGCGCACGGCCAGGAAGGCGAATGCCTGGGCCTCGAGAAAATCCCCCTGCCAGCCGACGGATTCCACTGGGTCCACGGGCTGCCCCAGGCACCGTGTCAGGGCTTCCATGAGGCTTCGGTTGTGACGGCCGCCGCCGGTGACCAGCCACCACCGGGGAAGCGCCGGGAAGAAGCGGCAGGCTTCCTTCACCGAAGCGGCGGTGAATGCGGTCAGGGTGGCGGCGCCGTCGGCGGCGGATAGGCCGGCGACGGATAGGGCCGCGACGGATAGGGCCGCGAAGTCGTCCCGGTCAAGGGACTTGGGCGGCGGCCGGCGGAAGTAATCATTTTCAAGCAGGCCCGAAAGAAGCCCTTCATCCACGTTCCCGCCGCGGGC
>JAJRSS010000249.1 GCA_024278615.1 Alphaproteobacteria bacterium | reverse complement strand
GCCTGCCGGAAACGGCGGGGCTGATTTAGGGGAGGACGACGAAACCGCCACGGCCTACACGTCTATGGTCTCCACGAACTGGGCGTGTTCCTGGATGTAGGCGAAGCGCAGTTCCGGCTTGCGGCCCATGAGGCTGTCCACCAGCTTGGTGGTTTGCTTGACCGCCGTGGCCTCGTTTTCATCGCCGCCGGCGATAGTGATGCGCAGCAGGGTGCGTTTGCCCGGCGCCATGGTGGTTTCCTTCAATTGGCGGGGCGGCATTTCGCCCAGGCCCTTAAAGCGGCTGATCTCGACCTTGCCGCGGCCGGTGAATTCCGTTTCCATTAACTCATCCTTATGCTTGTCGTCCCGGGCGTACAGGCTTTTCGCCCCCTGGGTGATGCGGTACAGGGGCGGCATGGCCAGGTAAAGATGGCCGTTGTCGATCAGCCCGGGCATCTCCTTGAAGAAAAAGGTCATCAGCAACGCGGCGATATGGGCGCCGTCGACGTCGGCGTCGGTCATGATGATGACTTTCTCGTAGCGCAGGGCGGTGTCGTCATAGCGTTCCCGGATGCCGCAGCCCAGGGCCTCGTTCAGGTCGCGCAGTTCCTGGTTGGCGCGCATCTTGTCGGCGGTGGCGCTGGCGACGTTGAGGATCTTGCCCCTCAGCGGCAGGATGGCCTGGATACGGCGGTCGCGGCCCTGCTTGGCCGAACCGCCGGCGGAATCGCCTTCGACGAGGAAAATTTCCGTGCCCCGGGACGAAGTGCTGGTGCAATCGGCCAACTTGCCCGGCAGGCGCAGCTTGCGGGTCGCCGATGCGCGCCGGGTTTCCCGTTCCGAGCGGCGCCTGAGCCGGTGGTCCATGCGTTCGAGGATATTGTCGAGCAGGCCGCGGGCGCTTTCCGGCGCTTCCGCCAGCCAGTGGTCGAAGTGATCGCGCACCGTCGCCTCCACCAGCCGGGTAGCCTCCACGGTCGATAATTTCTCCTTGGTCTGTCCCTGGAACTGGGGATCCTGGAGGAACACCGAAAGCATGATGCAGGCGCCGCCAACCACGTCGTCGGCGGTTACCTTGGCGGCGCGTTTGTTGTTGACCAACTCGGCATAAGCCCGGATCCCCCGAGTCAGGGCGTTGCGCAGCCCCGCCTCATGGGTGCCGCCCTGGGTCGTGGGCACGGTGTTGCAGTAGGAATTGAAAAAAGCGTCCTCGTCCGCCGGCCAGGCCACCGCCCATTCCACGGATCCAACGCCGCCGTTCATCTTCCCCTTGCCGGCGAAGGGGGTGGGGGTCAGGGTCTTGCGCCCTTCCACCATGGTGGCGAGGAAATCCACCAGGCCGCCGGGGAAGCGCAGGGTGTCCGACTCGGGGGTAGCGTCCTTGCCGGAAATCAGCTTGGGATCGCACTTCCAGCGAATCTCCACGCCGCGAAACAGGTAGGCCTTGGAACGGGCCATTCGGTACAGGGTGGCGGGGCGGAAGTGCACATTGTCGCCGAAAATCCTGGCGTCGGGGTGAAAGACGATGGTGGTGCCGCGCCGGTTGGGCGCGCCGCCTTTTTTCTTCAGCGGGCCCTTAGGCTTGCCCCGGCTGTAGGCCTGGGTCCACAGCGCCCTGTCGCGGGCCACTTCCACCTTCAGGTGATCGGACAGGGCGTTGACCACGGAAACGCCGACCCCGTGCAGCCCGCCCGAGGTGATATAGGCCTTGCCGCCGAATTTGCCACCCGAATGCAGGGTGGTCATGATCACCTCCAGGGCCGATTTCCGCTTGAACTTGGGGTGGGGATCGACGGGAATGCCCCGGCCGTTGTCGGCGACGGTCACCGTGTCGTCGGCGTCCAGGCTAATACTGATATGGGTTGCCTGACCGGCCACCGCTTCGTCCATGGCGTTGTCGAGAAGCTCCGCCACCAGATGGTGCAGCGCCGTCTCGTCGGTGCCACCGATATACATGCCGGGCCGCCGGCGCACCGGCTCCAACCCTTCCAGGACTTCGATATCCTTGGCCGAATAGGAGTTGCCCCTGGAATTACCCCTGGAATTGCCGGTAACAGCAGGTTTAGCGGACTTTTTCGGCTTGCCCTTTACTTTGGGCTTTTGGGCTTTCTTGGCCTTGGCCGTAGATTTGGCCTTTGATTTTCGGCCCTTGGACTCGGCGTAGTCGAACAGATCACTCACTTTGGTCTTCCCGGGAACTGAGTTGGCTTGTAGAAATCCCTCCCTCGGGGGAGGTTGCGTGATAAAGTACCCGTCTGGGCGAAAATAACAACATATTGTGTACGTGGAGAATCCAAAGTGGCTGATATAGCCGATAGCGATATTGAGTCCTCGGCTCAACCTCAAGACCAACCCCAAGTCCAACCGCGGGGCGAACTGGCCATCCGTTCCCTGGCCATGCCCAGGGACACCAATCCCAGCGGTGATATCTTCGGCGGCTGGCTGATGTCGGAAATGGACATCGCCGGCGGCATCACCGCTGAGCACCGGGCCCAAGGCCGGGTGGCCACCGTGGCGGTGGAAGGCATGAGCTTCCACAAGCCGGTTCGCGTGGGTGACGTGGTGTGTTGCTATGCCCATATAGTCAAGGTTGGCGCCACCTCGATCACGGTTCAGGTGGAAGCCTGGGCCATCGCCCATGCGGCCGGCGGTCGGGTCAAGGTCACCGAAGGGGCGTTCACCTATGTGGCCCTGGACGCGGACGGCAGGAAAAGGCCGATGCCCAAGGATTGAGGCCCTCGGCCTTGGCGGCCGGCCTGAGGATTATTGTAAAAGGACAGGAATGTTTTACGAAACCAGAGACAACAAGCACGGTCTTCCCCACGATCCGTTCAAAAGCTGTATCGTGCCCCGCCCCATCGGCTGGATCACCACTATCAGCGCCGATGGGATCGCCAACTTGGCGCCATACAGCTTTTTCAACGGCGTCGCTTCCGACCCGCCGATGGTGATGTTTTCCAGTAACGGGTCATCCGCCAATCCGGTCAAGGATACCCTGGCCAACTGCCTGGAGACCGGGGAATTCGTCGCCAATCTGGCGACCTGGGACCTGCGGGAGGAAATGAGCCGCACCAGCGCCGCCGTGCCGCCGGAGGAAGATGAATTCCTGTTGGCCGGGCTGGAAACCGCGCCGTCACGGCTGATCAAACCGCCCCGGGTCAAGTCGGCGCCCATCCACCTGGAATGCCGATACCTGCAAACCGTGGACCTGCCCTGCAACGATCCGGGCGGCCGTAACGCCTTGGTCATTGGCCAGGTCGTGGGAATTCATATTAGCGAAGACGTGCTCACCGATGGCATGGTGGATATCGGCAAGCTGAAGCCCATCGCGAGATTGGGATACAAGGACTATACCCGGGTGGACGAAGCGTTCACAATGACAAGACCCGCTTGACGGCGCCCCTGCGGCGTTCGTACCGTTCCATTTCCTGTCGTGGACGGGATCGGTGGGGGGAACAGGTGCCAATGGCGAAAGCAGGCTCGCAATCGGGCAAGGCCCCAGGTAAAGCCAAGGAACGTCAGTCCGAAGAAGACCGCCGGGCGGAGGAAAGGCGCCTCGCCCGGTTGCGCCGCCAGGCGGAGAGAAGGCACGGTTCGGACGATATATCAGCTTACAAGGGGCCGGACCGGCGCCGTTTCCGGGACCGGCGGGCCGAAGACCTTGACCGTCGGCTGGCCTATAACCGGCGGCGCAGCCGCGGCCGGCGGGGCGGTTATGACCGGGAAGCGGGCCTCAAGCGCCTGGGCATAGACGAAAGCACCTGCAAGGCGCTACGCGATTTCCAACCGGTGCTGGCCAAGCACATGGACGCCATTCTCGGTGACTACGAGGCTTTGGCGCCGGCGTTTCGGCGGGGAACGGGGGCGAAACGCTGGCGGACCCAACTGAAAAGGCGCTGGCTGGAAGATGTTTTCGGTGGCCGCTTTAAGGGGGCGGAAATGCGCCAGAGAACCAGCGCTTATCGAAGCAGCAAGGGAATGGAACTGGAATCGCCGTGGTTCATGCCGGGCTATTGCTTCATCCTCGGGCGAGTGACGGAACTGGCCGCCACCACCTACGCCCAGCAGCCGGAACAGATGGTGGCGGTCCTTGATGCGCTGACCAAGGCCGTTTTCCTGGACATGGATCTGGCGGCCTTCAATTACACCGGGGCGATAGACGAGTTGTCGCCCTGGGCGGACGTCCTAAGCCCGGAAGAAATCGCAATTCTCATGGGCGGCAACCGGTAAAGCCTCTTTCCCTTTGGTCAGCTTTCAGCGGCGAATACTTCACCGGCGGCCCCCCTCCTGCCCGGCGTGCCGCATGAACGATCCCTATGGGTCATTATCATCGTTCCTTGGGATAAAGGCTGGGCTGCCGCATGCTCAGTACGCCGCCCTCGTTGATAAAGCGGGTTCCCAATTTCGCCCCTTCCTGATTGTAAATATCGCACAGGCGATCGGCGTCCTCGCCGGTTCCCCGGCGGACCTGTAACCGGTGCATGCGCGTCGAGCGCATTTCAAGGTCGATTAGCCGGCCATTTTCCGTCGAAACCCGGGCGAAATAAATCGAGCCCAAATGGGGTGCGAAAGACGAGCGTTCCGGGGATTTAGGGATGCCCTCGTAATCGTTGATGAAATCGCCGCACCCGTACAGGATCAGCTTGCCGTTGTAAATTTCGATGCCTTTGACGTGGTGGGATGAATGACCGTGGACAATATCCACCCCGGCATCATGTATCAGTCGCCGGGCGAATTCACGTTGGTGGGGGCTGATCTCATGGCTGAAGTTGGGGCCCCAGTGGATCGAGATCACAAGGATATCGCCCGTATGTTTCTTGTTGGCCACTCTTTCTTTCACGAATTCCAACCACCGGTGATTCAGGCCGATCAAATTTATTCCGGGCGTTTTCCGGCCGGCCGCCCAAATCGGGGCGATATGGCTTGAGGGGGTTGCCATGGAAACAACAATCACGCGGCCCTTTCCCGGAACATCCAGGTTTACGGGTTCGCTCGCCCGTCCACGGTCAAGGCCGGCGCCGGCATGTCGGATGCCCGCTTGATCCAGTGTTTCCATCGTTTCTTCCAGCCCCGGATATCCCCAATCAAGGACATGGTTGTTGGCCAGGGCGCAAAAGTCGATTCGGGCACGGGTCAACACGCCGACGTTGCGCGGATGCATTCGATAGTGAATGGATTTCTCCGGCCACGGCTGGTCATGGGCGGTAATAGCGGTTTCGAGGTTGATAAGCCTGAGGTCGGGATTCAGTGCATCGAATTCCGCCAGGGCGTCTCCCCACACGTATCCGGCATCCCGGTCGCCGGGCAGGGGGCCATTCTTTTTCCGCGCGAGTTCCACGTACCCGTTGGCATCCCCAATGCCACGCCAATTGGTCGCGATCAAGGGATCTCCGGGATGGGGCCAGGGCGATCGCATTTCAAATTTGTGCCAGGAGTTTGAACAGGAAGTCGTTGTTCCAGCCGGCGCGCTTGAACTTGACGCGGTTGGAACCTTTTGATTCCTCCTTGCGGATAAGG
>JAJRSS010000248.1 GCA_024278615.1 Alphaproteobacteria bacterium | reverse complement strand
TCAGCCTTTCGGCAGTGACGGGCTGACCTTCGCCGATGTCCTGGACGTGATCAACCCCTTGCAGCATATCCCGCTGGTATCGTCGGTGTACCGGCAGTTGACCGGTGACGAGATCGATCCGGTGCCCCGGGTCGCCGGGGGTGCGTTGTTCGGCGGCATCATCGGCGCCGCCGTATCGGCCTTCAATGTCATCGTCAAGGAGCTCACCGGGCGGGATACCGGTGAACACATGCTGGCCCTGTTCAGCGGCGAGGACGGGGCGGCGCCCGAAAGCGGCGCCCAGATTGCCTGGAACGGCGACCGGGTCGCGCCCGGGCATGGGGTGGCCGCGCCCCCCGGCGACACCATCGCCTGGAACACCCCCCGGGTCCTTACCCGGTCTCGGCCTCAGCCTGAATTGGCCAATGCGCCGGCGCAAATGGCGGAATCCTCCTCAGTGCTTTCCCCGGATTCCGGGCGGCGGGCTGACGTTTTCGCCGCCGTCCGTTATGGCCGCGGCGGGCCTGGCCGGCAGGCGGCCCTCAACCAGGCCGCCGATCCCGGCGCCACGGCGGCGGGTGGCGGATGGTTTTCCGCCACCATGCTGGCCGCCCTGGCCCGCTACGAGCACGGGGCCGAACTGGCCCTGCCGTCCAAGCCCGCCCGGGTGGATATTCTCAACTAGGAATCACGGCTCAGGTCCCTGGCGTGGGTCACGGGATTGCTCCTATAACAGGGCATGGACCTTCACCTTTTCCCGCCCGGGTTTCTGACCTGGAAAGGCCGCGAATACCGCTGCGCCATCGGCCCGCGAGGCATCGGCGAGAAAACGCGGGAAGGGGACGGCGTTACCCCCGTCGGGCGCTTTTTCTTGCGCCGCGTCCACTACCGGGCCGACCGGGGAGCGGCGCCCAGGACCGGACTGCCCGTGAGGGCGATCACCCGCGAGGACGGCTGGTGCGATGACCCGGAGGATTCGGCCTATAACCGGTTGGTCCGCCTGCCTTACCCCGCCAGTCACGAAATTCTGTGGCGGCGGGATGGCCTGTACGATGTGGTGATCGAGCTGGGCTACAATGACGGCCCCGTGGTTCCCGGAAAGGGCAGCGCCATATTTATCCACATTACCCGGCCCGGTTACCGCCCCACCGAGGGCTGCGCCGCCCTCGGCCTGGACGACCTGCTGGAAATACTGGCGGACTGCGAACCCGAAACCTGCCTCCGCATCAGCCTAAAACCAGACTAGCAGGCGGCTCGGAGGATTGTTGCCGCAAATTCCCTTTCCCAGCAGCCTGCTAAGTTTCCGGCCGTAGCTGGCGCGGCCCGAAGATGGCGGTGCCGACCCGCACCAGGGTGGCGCCGAAGGCGATGGCGGTCTCATAGTCGCCGCTCATGCCCATGCTTAATCCGGAAAGGTCGTTGCGGTGGGCGATCTGGGCCAGCAGGGCGAAGTGGAGGGATGGCTCCTCGTCCTGTGGCGGGATGCACATGAGACCCTTGACCGGCAGGCCGAGTTCGTCCCGGCACAGGCCGATAAAGCCGTCCGTTTCCTGGGGGAGAACGCCCGCTTTTTGGGGTTCCTCGCCGGTGTTGGCCTGGATGTAGCAGTCGGGGCGGCGGCCCGTTTCTTCCATCAACCGGGCCAGGGTGCGGGCCAGCCTGGGGCTGTCCACGGTTTCGATCGCGTCGCAGAGTTCTACCGCCCGGCGGGCCTTGTTGCGTTGCAAGGGCCCGATCAGGTGAAGGCGGGCGCCGGGAAAGGCGGCTTTCAGCGCCGGCCATTTTTCCGCCGCTTCTTGCAGGCGGTTTTCGCCAAAAACCGTCTGCCCCGCCTTGAGCGCGGCGATGATGGACCCCGGTGGTTGAGTCTTGCTTACCGCCACCAGCGCCACCGAATCCGGATCACGGGCGGCATCGCTGGCGGCGGTGGCTATTCGGGCCCTGACGGCGGCCAGGTTTTGGGCGATATCAACCATGTTCCAGGCACATTTTCCAGGCAAGGGTCCCCTTGACGCTGGATAGGGGATATCAGGTCGCCGGTGGCTTTGCCAGCCGCGAGCAAGCCATGGGCAAAAATCATTGAGGACGCGCGCTTCACGCGAGATCACAATATTGCGGGTGGGCTTGCTTTCCCGTTGGTGAAAACCGGGCGGGGGAGTAAAGTTGAACCCAACAAATGAAACATTTTCAGGTGGCTGGGCGCCGGTACCTGTAAACCCACGGGCCCATGAGTCGCCTGCCTGGCGAAGTGGATAGGAAAATGGAAACCGGGACTTTTCGGCAATTCAAAAAGGCGGCGGGCCGGGTACTGGCCGCCGGTTTTATCACCGCCCTGGCCGCCGGCGTGGCGGGATGCGCCGGATCAGTCGTTTATTACCAGGACTTCGATGCGACCTATACGGGACCGGAGGCTTCCTTTGGGGCCGGAGACGCCCTTTGGGTGGAGGTCCTGGGCCGCCCGGGCGGCTCGGCGGGGCTGGATTCCCGGAAACTGGCGGCCCTGGTCGCCCAGGGCATGGCCGAAAGCGGCCCCCATTGGCTGAACACCACCTTCGTCGCCCGGGCGGAGTTGGCCCATGACCCCCGGTATCGGGTGCGGGTACTGTTCGGCCCGCCATCAAAACTGACGGTTCTCGGGGCCTGCGGCAAGGACGCCGCCGGCGCCTCATCGGACAGCGGGGCCGAAAGCGACCAAATGATCGTCGCCTTCTGCCGCGACGACCGGTTTCTCAGCGGTTTGGAGGGTTCCATCCAGGGCATCGGCGCCAATCAACCGGCCCGGTTCCGCCGCGCCATGGGACTGGCGGCCCGAATCCTCATGCCGCAAGTCAATCCGGACCTGGTCCCCGATTGCGACGATCCCCTGGAGTGCACCTGACAGGAAACCGGGGCGGGACCGAAAGACAAGAATTTGGCTTCTAAAGCAGTATATTAGAGATAGCCGAAACGCCGCATCTGCTCGCTGTGGTCCTTTTCGATTTGGGTCACCTGTTGCGGTGTCAGGACGTCTTTCCAGCCGCCGGATTTTCCCTGGCGAAAAAATGTCTTGCTGAACGGGGAGCGCTCGGCGAAGCCCTGTTCCTTTTCCAATTTCTGCAACAGCTTGAAGGAAGACATCTCCACCGCCCGGCGGATTTGCGCTTCGTCGTGCGCAATGCCGAACTTCCGCGCCATGACCGAGAACTCCTTGAAGGGATCGGCAAGCAGGTCCTCGTAGCGAACCACGTGCAGCCGGGGATTCGGCAATTGGGTCCAGGACTTGACGTTAATGGACCAGGTCGATTGCACTTCGTTGATCTGGGTTTTGTTGATCGAAAAGGTGCGCAGGCCCGGCGTATTCATGATGCCGATCATTTCATCGATGGTCTTGCCGTAGTGGTCGGCGCCACTGATCGCCACGTCCCGGGGATCGCGGACGATGTAAATGGCGCCGTAGGTGACGTCCATGCAGATCATTTCGTGGCCCTGGTCCGTCCCCAACATGCTGTGAGTCTTCATGGGGATGACGTTTTTATTGAGGGAAACGGCATATTTCTGGGCTTTTACCCTCAATTTGGCCTGGGTCCATGTGCTGATCTCATCGACCGGTTTATCGACGAGGTGTTCGAACCACTTAATGTTGGAAGCACCGGCGGTAAACTCGTTGATGTCGTCCAGGGACAGGGGCTGGTCCTTGCCGTGGATCAGGTTGGCGATAAAGGCCCTGGCCCAGGTGTTGCCGGACTTGGGATAAGAAGCCAGCCAGAGAATGCCGTTCATGCGAATAGCCTGTAATCCAAAGTAATTATCACAAACAACCCAACAGAAGCCCGGTACGCGAACCCTTCCCGGAAACTTGTTTCGCCCGTCGCCCCAGGGGGTTGATGGGGCGATTAACATATGGTGGTGAAACCCTTTT
>JAJRSS010000022.1 GCA_024278615.1 Alphaproteobacteria bacterium | reverse complement strand
TTATGGAGGCCGCGAATGACGCCCCATTCATCGACCGTCACGATCTTGCGGTTTTTGATGAGGCTGGCCAGGGCGGCCTTGCGGTCCGCCTTCTGCACCTTGTCGGCTTCGGCGGAGAGTTTCGCCACCTGTTCTTCCGTGAGCAGCTTCGACGCCTCAATGTTGCTGTCGAAGTATTTGCCCTTGTAGTGCTGGGCCGGCGCGAAGACGCCGGTCGATGAGAGGGCGAACATGAGGATGAAGCCAAGCACGAAGACCGGGAATTTCTCGAAAATCACGGAGCCGACGTTGACTTTCTGACCCTCCGTTTCGCCCTCGTGCTTGACGTACCAAAGAGCGAGCCACAGCACGATGATCGGCAGGAACAGAACCCGGGTGATGTTGAAGATCTCGGCCACCTTGAGCGTTTCGATGCCGTCCGGCTGGTAGGCCAGCGCGGCGCCGGCGACCTGGGCCGAATTCAATATGCCGGTGCCGGCCCAGGCGCCGAACTGAATGTACCCGAGGCCCAGCGCGTGGCCAATGATTGGAAAAAGAAACATGCAGCCAACGCCCCAAATCAGGATGGTGCCAATGGTATAGGCAATTTCCACCGCCTTGGCCTGGACCACCGGGGCCGCCGCCACCGTAGCCGAAACGCCGCAAACACCCATGCCGGCGGAAAGCACCCCGCACATGGAATTAGGTATCTTGCGCATACGGCCCATCATCAGCACCATGCCGACGGAACCGAGGACGAAGAAGCCGACCATGATCGCCGACAGCTTGCCCAGCGATTGCAGTTCGGCCAGGCTGTAGAGGGTTCCCAGAAGGATGACCCCGGTTTTGAGGCCAAGACGCGACAGACGCACGCCGTTTTCGGCCCATTCGGGAATGTGGAACACATTGACGATGATGATACCGGCGAGGATGCCCAGGACCACGTAGTTGAGACCGAGCACTTGGTGCAGGTATTTGGCGCCCATCACCGGACCCATGGCTTTGCTCATTACGGCAATCCATGGGGCGCCGTACCAGCGGATGATCATCGCCACCAAAAGGATGAACATCGCGCCGGCAATGGAAGATAGATAGTAATCGACGTTACCTTCCTTGTGAGTGCCCCACATGTGCCAGGCACCGACAAAGACGCCAAGGACGCCGAAGGCGGTTCCCATGCCGATCATTTCGCCGACATATTTCTTATTTTTCAGATATCCGATCAAATCGCCCATGGCGCCAGATTCGGCCAAGATGGCGATTGCAATAAAGATTACGCCCATGATCAGCAAGGCGGGATGCTTCTTCGTATAAACCATGCCTGATTACCCCCTCAAAGTGATGGCGCGCCACCTAAGCGCCAAGTTTATCGCCGATAAAAACACACCCCCCGGAGGGTTCATTATCGGTGTCTATATGAGAACCTTAGTATATTCAAAGTGTCTAACGCAATGTCGGTACCGGATTAACTGAAGGAATGTTAAATCTTGCCGTCAGAACGGTCACGCCCCCTGTTGATTGTTCGTCGTGAAACACACGCTCACACTGGCGCAGCGGCCAAGGCGTTTAACCAGTTGCTTTTTATTCTTAGAATTATTTGTGTCGCGAAAATTGAACGGCAAGTGCATTTTCTTACTTGCGCCGTGCCAAAACAACATCCATCCCGGACCAGAGTCGGGATTCGTTTAGGATAGAATATCGATCTTATTGACCAATCCGCGTCTCCGTCACGTGCCAATCCATCCCGCTAACACCTTTGGGATGGCCGACGGCGCGTCGCAGAAGGCATCGGGGTCGGCATCTTCAAGTTCCACCCCATCGCCATAACCCCACGTCACCGCCACCGCCCGCACTCCCGTCGCCCGGGCGCCTTCCACATCATGGCGGCGGTCGCCGATCATCACCGACGAAGCGGCGTCCAGGTTTTCCGTTTTCAGGATATGGGAAAGAAGGTCCGGCTTGCGGACGCGGGCGCCATC
Source organism: Alphaproteobacteria bacterium (assembly GCA_024278615.1). Classification (GTDB taxonomy): domain Bacteria; phylum Pseudomonadota; class Alphaproteobacteria; order Rhodospirillales; family 2-02-FULL-58-16; genus JAJRSS01. Next base: position 3,336 of record JAJRSS010000022.1, on the reverse strand, counting down.
CAGTTCGGAGCCGTGGATCGCTTCGAACCAGTGGTCCAGGCCAAAATGTTCAAGGATGGGGCGGGCGTAGACATGAGGCTTGGAAGTGGCGACGAACAGCCGGTGGCCGTCGGAGTTCAGCTTTTCCAGTACCGACGGAATTTCCGGATAGACTTTGTTTTCGAACATGCCGACGCTGGCGAACCGCCGGCGGTAATAGGCCAGGGCATCATCGGCTTTGTCTTCCGCACCCAACAGACGGACAAAGGATTCCCTTAACGGCGGGCCGATGCACCACGTCAAATCGGCGGCGGGTGGAGCGTCAAAGCCCATTTCATCCAGGGCGAAGCGGATGCACCGGGTAATGCCGTTCATCGGGTCGGTGAGCGTGCCGTCCAAATCGAACAGCAGATTGAAGGGTCGGGTCACGGTGACCCGATTTCAAAGATCACCCCAGCGCTCCCATCATGTGGGTCATCGCGGCGCCGACCCGGCGGACCACATCATAGAGTTCTTCCAGGGGGCCGAAAAGTTCCCGGTGTTCGCGTTCGTAACCCTGGTCGGCGTCGGTTCGATAGGTGGCGGCCTCGCCAAAGGCCTTGGGGTTGGGGGCGGTTCCCGAAACGGGAAAGCCCCGGCGCAAAACGTCCAGGGCGTGTTCCACGTTCAGGTGAAGCAGTTCGTTGATGACATCGTCGGATGACCGGGCCAAGTTGGAAAAACGGGGCAACCGGGCAGTCAACAGGAAGATTTCGTGGATCAGCGCAATGCGCAGCCCATGCATCAGGGTCAGGTCCGGATAACATTCATCGGCATGGCGGGGCAACATGCCGCCCGCGTCGATGGCCGAAAACATCCGCTCCAGATAGACCGTATCGTTGAGGAAAATGCGATAGACCCGGTTCATTTTTTCATGCCGGGAGGAATGGCGCAGGATATGGGCCAAGTGTTGCATCTGGTCCACCCGGACGGGGTTGGGTTCCACCGTTGACCGCCGGATCCAGATGGTCGGATCGAAAAGGGAAACATAACCGTGCAGGGCGTCCAGATTGGAAAGATGAAGGGCGTACTTGGCCAGGGAAACAAACCGGCGCATGCGGTCCGATCGCCGCAGGACTTCGAAGAATCGTTCCTGGTCCTTGGCGATGGCCTTGCCCAGGCCGCTGATGGAATTGGAAAGGTATCCCAGTTGCTGAAGAAGGGCGTTATGGGGAATGGCCCGCACCTGCGAAGGGTGTTCCAGGTCCGCCTGGCCGCCGTCTTCGTGCTGGCGCTTCATGTTTCGGGAACCGGAGGGGTAAAGCAGGTTGGCGCCGAACAGATCCAGGGTCACCGCATAATCCGGGTTGTCCATGAGGCGTTCGTTGAAACCCTTGACGGAAAGGAAGAAATCCAGGGCGTAGTCGTTGTCCTGGTAAAACAGGTCGGCGCCGCCCTTACCGCCGGCACCGCCCAGGGCGTGTTCCACCAAACGGGTAAGGGTGGCGAAGGTCAGGTCAGGATGGGCGAAATACACATACCCGTCGCCGCCCTGGAAGCTCAGTTCCTGTTTGACGGTGATGCCGGCGTCACGAAAGGCGGCGCGGCAATGGGGCGGATAGGTGTAATCCAGCCGGTCGGAAAAACTTAGCGGGTGCGCCCCCCTGCCGATGGATTCCCCATGGGTGTCGAAGATGACCAGTTCCACGTCTTCCAGGTTGCCGGCCGCCAGTACGCCGGCAAGCTTGATGCGCGTGCGTTCAATAGCCAGGGATGCCGGAATCTGACCGATGTAACGGCCGGCGTCGGAATAACCGGTCTGGATGCACAGGCGGCGGCGGCGGCGGATGGCGTTTACGTAATGGGGGTTTTCGAGAAGTTCGGCGATGATCTCGTGCCCCTGTTCCAAGGCAAGGGAGGTTTCGAACAAGGGACAGAGGTCGATCTTGCCGTCGATGCCGAACAACTTGGCGAAATAGAGGGTTGAAAGCACGGTGAAGGCGGAATTGCATTCGGCGATGAGGAAGCGGACCGGTTCGGAGGCATCGACGAACTTGAGAAACTGGGTAACCACCATCATCAGCCGCTTGGCCGACGTGCGTTCACGCATGACCGAACCGAAGTTGATGGTCAGGGGTTGCACCGTATCCAGCAGTTCGCTGATTTCGCGAAGGTACCGCCGCCGGTTGGCCGGGTCTTCGGGCGGCGAGGAGAGTTCGATGTCGTGGCGGATGGCGTTGGACACCTGGGTGGCATTGATGCGCACATGGGTGTGGGCGAAAGCCAGGCCGAAGGTGGCCATTTCCGCCCGCAGCACGGCCAGGGAAACGGCCCGGGGGATGGTATTTTCACCGGTCTTTTCGTTTTCCCCAGTCTTTTCAGCTTCGCCGGCCTTTTCGATTTCCTCCGATAGGCGGTCCATGATCCGTCCCAGGTCCACCAGCCGGGTTCCCAGGCTTTCCACCAGGGCGCGGCTGAAGACGCCCACGACTTCGGCGTTGTCGGGGTTTTCGCCCAGGCGCGCCATGTCGCCATCAAGCAGGGTGATGGTCTTGTCCAGATCATCCCGCACGTCGGCCAAGGCGTCCTCGCCGGCAAGGGCCTGGCGGTATTCTTCCAGGGCCCGGCGCTCCACCGCCAGGCGCTTCTTAAGGGTATCCGCCCAGCCGATATCGGAACGGCCGTCCAGGTCATAGCCCACCCAACTGGCGAGGCTGAGGATTTTGGGCCTGAGGCGCTGCCAGTCAGCCGGATAGGCGTTGCGGGCGACGGCGAAAACTACCCGGTAGACCCGCCTGAGCGCACCGCGGATGTTGCCGATGGCCATCATCGCGAAGTCCATCTCATCGTCCAGGGTGATGGCGCCGGGGGAGCCATGGCGGCTCTCCGTAATCTGGCGCACCAGATCGTCCAGGTCAGGCTGGCTTTCGCCGCCGGGACTATCCTCTGAGTCGCTGCCGCCAACGGCCAGTTCGGCCAACACGCGGGTCAGGTCCTTGGAAATGGCGAAGGTGGGATGGGCGGTGATGACGATGCCGAAAATTTCCCGTTCCACTTTTTGCCGGAAGACACTGAAGGGCGCCGGGTCGCCGGCTTCGTCCCGGGTCTGGGCCTGAAACAGCGTATGGAGAATCTTTTCGTTTTCCGGGCCCGAACATTCGCCAACATATTCACCCAGCTTCAGCGCCCGGTAACGAAAGGCGTTGGCGGTCAGCAGGCGGGCCAGGTCGGCAAGCCCGGCCACGTCCGTGCGGCCTTGTTGCATGAGTCCGGAAATGTGCAGGGCCAGGTTGCGGACCGGCGATTGCAGGTGGTTGGATTTCGCCTCTTCCTCCAACGCACCCAATTTTTCCACCAGTTCCCGGCGCAGCACGCAGG
>JAJRSS010000247.1 GCA_024278615.1 Alphaproteobacteria bacterium | reverse complement strand
CTTGTCCTGGGCGTCCTGATCGGCCCCTTTTCCTTCCTCATTTTTTACCGGGCGCTGAAGCGCATGAACCTGTCCCGGGCCGTGTTCCTGATGAACACCCAGCCCCTGTTCACCATCGCCATCGCTTTCCTGGCGCTGGGGGAAGCCCTGAACCCCAGGCAGTGGCTGGCGGCCCTGTTGGTGTTGGCCGGCGCCTATGTGATCGTGGTCATCCATGGCCGCCAGGCCAGATAGGCTGCCGGTCGAGACATGAAGCGGCAGGGTCGATCTAGGCGCTTTCCTTCAGCCGCGCCAGCCGCTTCCTTACGTGGGGGTCCAGGTGGCGCTTGCGCAGCCGGATCACTTCCGGCGTCACCTCCACCAACTCGTCATCGTCGATGTAGGCGATGGCCTGTTCCAGGGACATCTTGCGGGGCGTCGTCAGGCGCACCGCATCATCCGTGCCCGACGCCCGGATGTTGGTCAGCTGTTTGGATTTCATCGGGTTGACTTCGATGTCGTTGCCCCGGGTGTTCTCGCCGATGATCATGCCCATGTAAACCTGGGCGCCGGCGCCGATGAACATCTGTCCCCGGTCCTCCAGGTTCCACAGCGCATAGGCGACGGACTTGCCCCCCTGGTTGGCGATCAGCACGCCGTTGCGGCGTCCCGGGATGGGTCCGGCGAAGGCGCCGTATTCCCTGAACACCCGGTTCATGACGCCCGTGCCCCGGGTCGCGGTGAGGAAATCGCCGTGATAGCCGATCAATCCCCGCGACGGCGCGACGAACCGCAAGCGCACCTTGCCGCCCCCCGATGAACGCATGTCTTCCAGCCGTCCCTTGCGAAGGGAAACGGCTTCCACCACGGTGCCCGAATATTCCTCGTCCACGTCCACGACCACATCCTCGAAAGGCTCCATCCGCTGGCCCGTGTCGGCGTCTTCCCGCATCAAAACCTGCGGGCGGCCGATGGAAAGCTCGAACCCTTCCCGGCGCATGGTTTCGATCAATACGCCAAGCTGCAACTCCCCCCGCCCGGCCACTTCGAAGGCGTCGCCGTTTTCCGTTTCCCGGACCCGGATGGCCACGTTGCCCTCGGCCTCGGCCATCAGCCGGGCGCGGATCATGCGCGAGGTCACTTTCTTTCCCGATTTCCCGACCAGGGGGGAATCGTTGATGGAAAAAATCATCGCCAGGGTCGGCGGGTCCACCGGGTCGGCGGGCAGGCTTTCTTCGACGCTCAAATCACAAAGGGTGTCGGCCACCGTCGCCGTGCCGAAACCGGCGATGGCGACGATGTCGCCGGCTTCCGCCCGGTCCAGGCTTTTGCGTTCCAGCCCGCGAAAGCCCAGCACCTTGGTGATGCGGGTCTGCTCCACCTGGCCGCTTTCCAGGTTCAGGGCCTTGGCGGTCATGCCAGGGCCGATGGATCCCGAAAGGATGCGCCCGGTCAGCACCCGGCCGATGTAGGGGTCGTTTTCCAGGGTCGTCACCAGCATGCGGAAGGGTCCGCCCCCGCTGACCTCCGGCGGCGGCACGCTTTCGATTACCCGGTCGAACAGCGCCGCCATGGTGTCGGTTTTGGCCGCCCAGTCTGCCGACGCCCAGCCCTGCTTGGCCGACGCGAACAGGGTCGGGAAATCCAGCTGTTCCTCGGTGGCGTCCAGCATGGCGAACAAATCGAACACCTCGTCGTGCACGGCGTCGGGGCGGGCGTCGGGCTTGTCCACCTTGTTGATTACGACAATCGGCTTCAAGCCCAGGTTCAGCGCCTTGGCGGTGACGAACTTGGTCTGCGGCATGGGTCCTTCCGAGGCATCCACCAGCAACAGCACACCGTCCACCATGCTCAGGATCCGTTCCACTTCGCCGCCAAAATCGGCGTGGCCCGGGGTATCGACGATGTTGATCCGCACTCCCTTCCATTCCACCGACGCGCACTTGGAGAGGATGGTGATGCCACGTTCCCGCTCCAGGTCGTTGCTGTCCATGATGCGATCGGCCATCTGCTGATTTTCGCGGAACAGGCCGCTCTGGCGCAAAAGCACGTCCACCAGGGTGGTCTTGCCGTGGTCCACGTGGGCGATAATGGCGATATTGCGAATGTCCAAGGCGCTTGTCTCTCTAACTTGAAATTCCGGTCGCCGGGGAGCGGAGGGCTATCCCTTGGCTCTTCCCGGGGCCAGCATCAGGGGGAAAGATTAAGAAATTCAAAGGATTGGGCGGCGCTTGTCGCCGCCGGGGCATTACACCCAGCCGCCACGGCGCCTTATATATAGCGATCCGGGGCGCCGGCTCAAGGGGGGAGTTGGGTGGTCTTCAGTTTACCGGGGCGGCGACACCGTGTTCGCGCCGCCAAATCCAGGGTTTTTGAAACTTTCCTTTCCAAAGCCCATGGCCCTTCCGCCGGGCTGTCTTCTCGAAACGCTTGTATTCCCCACCGGTTTTCGGGTCGGCCAGGGCCCAGCCCGTATAGGTCATGCCTTCCGACAGGTCATAGCCGTTGGCGTCGCAGGCGGCGACCGGGCGGGCGCCCCGCATGGCGCCGGTCCTTCGGCAGGTGACCTTGGCGCCGGCCACCAGATCCATGAGCCCGGTGGCGGCGATGCGGTGACAGTCATAGGTTTTGCCGCCCGGCCGTTGGCAGGTCTGCGCCGCTTCCGGCGCGTCGATGCCCTTCAGGACGAATTCCAGGCCGGCGACGCGCAGGGTTTCGCCGTCGATGACCTCCGCCAGGCCGGTGGTTTCGGCCGCCACGGGCCCGCTAAACGCCAAGGACATAAGGGAAACCACCAGGGCCTTCATAAGGGCGCTTGTCGGGCGGAACACCCGGTTCATTCGGCGCTCTCCTTCGGCACCTCGACCAGGGCAAACACCACTCCCGCCTCTTCCAGCATTTCCTTGGTGATCCGGGCGTCCTCGCTCCACCGGTCGGCGAATCCCGGTTCCTCCAGGCTGCTCGCATCCACGACCACCCTTGTGATGCCCACCTGGACGATGGCGCGGGCGCAATCGACGCAGGAAATATGGGTCACATACATGGTGCAGCCTTTCAGCGTCATGCCGATTCGCGCCGCGTTATAAATGGCGTTGCGTTCGGCGTGTTCGGTCCACCGGTACTTGGAAGGCCGTTCGTGCCGGGCCTCCAGGTCGTCGTCCAGGCCGCGGGGAAAGCCGTTATACCCATAGGGGCCGGGGGTCTTGTCATCAGCGACGATCACCGCGCCCACCTGGGTCGAACGGTCCTTGGACCAGGTGGCCACTTCCCGGGCCAGGCGCAGAAACCGAAGGTCCCATTTTTCGGACATGTTGATCTCTCCCTCGGGTAGCGAGGTCCGCCACCAAGGCCAGTCTAAATCAAGCGCCCATGGCCGCGCAAACGGGGCGTGGGCACCTCTGTCGCGGGGCATGAAGGCACGAAGAATTGCCCGGGGGACCGGGCAAGCCCGCAAATAGGGCCGATTTTACCGATCATTTCTTCGAAATTTGAAAAGCCGGCTCAGTGCAGTTCGGAACGCACCTTCTGGCGCAGCACGTCGATGGACACCAACTGGCCCTTTTCTTCCTTGTGCCAGAACTGCCAGCCGTTGCACGCCGGCGCCTTCTGCACCATGGCCCCTACCTGGTGGATGGAGCCCCGGAAATCGGCGGTGATCAGGGTGCCATCGGCGCGCACCCGGGCGGAAAACCGACGCCGCTGGTCGTAAAGCGTCTGGCCCGGTTGCAAAAGCCCGCGTTCCACCAGCCAGCCGAAGGGCACGCGGGGTTCGCTTCGCTTGGCCGGGGTTGCCGTCAGGTCCGGGTCACTCATGGGCGTTACCTTTTTCAATCGTTGCCGCGCCAGTTCGGCGTAGTCCTCGTCCTGTTCCAGGCCGATGTAATGACGGCCCAGTTTTTTGGCCACGGCGCCGGTGGTGCCGCTGCCGAAGAAGGGATCCAGCACCACGCCGCCCGGTTCCGTTGACGCCAGGACCACCCGGTGCAGCAGGGATTCAGGCTTTTGAGTCGGGTGGGCCTTGCGGCCGTCGCCGTTCTTCAGCCGCTCCCGGCCGGTGCAGATGGGCAGCACCCAGTCCGAGCGCATCTGCAGGCCGTCGTTCAGGTTCTTCATGGCCCTATAGTTGAACCGGTACTTGGAGTCCTTGCCCCGGGCGCACCAGATGAGCGTTTCGTGGGCGTTGGTGAAGCGGCGGCCGCGGAAGTTGGGCATGGGGTTGGTCTTGCGCCAGATGACGTCATTCAGCATCCAAAAACCCAAGTCCTGCAACGTCACGCCGACGCGGAAAATATTGTGATAACTGCCGATCACCCACAGCGTTCCGTCAGGCTTGAGTACCCGGCGGGCGGCGGTAAGCCAGCGTTGAGTGAAGTCGTCATAGGCGGCGAAGCCGTCGAATCGGTCCCAGTCGTCTTTAACCCCGTCAACACGGGTGTTGTTGGGGCGCAGCAGGTCGCCGGCCAATTGCAGATTGTAGGGGGGGTCGGCGAAAATCATGTCCACCGAGGCTTCGGGCAGGCCGCCCATGAGTCGCACGCAGTCGCCGACCAGGATGCGGTCCACGGCGAGGGGGCCGGATTCGCCGCCGGCCTTGTCCGCCGTGGCCTTGCCTGGCGCCGCCTTCCGCGCCGCCCGCTTCCCCTTCAGGGTGCTCGAGGGTTTGCCGGTGGATTTTCTTTTTGAACCGCCGGCCGCCTTCCCAGAGGCGCCGGCCCGCTTTTTTGTGCCCATGGCCGGGAGCATGGGCAACCCGGGACTCGCCGTCAAGAACTAAATGGAATCAATGGGTTAACGGATTCTTATGGCCACATATAGTCCCTGGGAATCAACTCGGACTCAACATGTTGCGTATGGGCCGAAAGCTCCGGCGGTGGTGGGGGGTGACGCCCAGGCGGGCCATGGCCGCTTTATGTTCGGCGGTGCCGTAACCGGCGTTCCGTTCCCACCCATAGCCGGGATGATCGGCCGCCAGCCCAGCCATGATCCGGTCCCGGGTGACCTTGGCGACGATGGACGCGGCGGCGATGGACAGGCTCTTGCCGTCGCCGCCAACGACGCATTTGACCGGGCAGGGCAGCGCCGGCTCCCGGTTGCCGTCGACCAGGGCCAGGGCGGGGGTGACGCCCAGGCCGGCCACCGCCCGGGCCATGGCGGTCAGGGTCGCCCGCAGGATGTTGAGGGCATCGATCTCGTCGACCGCCGCCATGCCAATACCGATTCGGCAAATACCGGCTTTGCCGGCGCCGGTGGTGGCGCAGGCCTGAAGGGCGGCGAACAATTCCTCCCGCTCCCTGGGCTTGAGCTTCTTGGAATCATCCAGCCGGTTCCGCAGGTCATCCGGCAGGGTTTCGTGGTCCAAAATCACCGCGCCGGCGACCACCGGCCCGGCCCACGGCCCCCGTCCCGCTTCATCGACGCCGCAGACCACGCCGCCGGCCAGCCGCTCCAGTTCGAAATCAGGCATCGCCTTTTATGCCCTGCCCCGACTCAGGGGCGCAAGGAAGGAAACCAAAGTTCCCGGTCAGTCGAACAAGGCGCTTAGCTCCCTGTCGGGTATGGCGTCTTCGGCGTAGCCGAAGGTCCCGCGCCGGGATAGCTCTTCCGCCGCCCGGCGGATTAGGCCGAAGGTGGCGCGGGCCAGGCTGCCGCCAATACTGACCCGTTTGACGCCCAATTCCTGAAGCTCGCCAACCGTCAGCAAGCCGCCAGCAAGGCCCATGACGACGTTAACAGGGCCATCCACCTCGCGTACTAGGGCGGCGATTTCCTTAGGGTCGGTGACGCCCGGCGCGTATAGGCAATCGGCCCCGGCCTGGCGGTAAAGGTTCAACCGCCGTACGGATTCGGCGAATGGATTTTCATGGCCGGCCAGATAACATTCGGCCCGCGCGGTCAGGGTGAAGGCGATGCCCGAAGCATCGGCGGCCTGGCGGGCGGCTTGTATGCGCTCGACGGCAAGGCTTGGATCGAGTAGCGGCGTGCCCGAACCTTCGTCGTGGTCTTCCAGGCTGCCGCCGACGGCGCCGGCCTCGATAACCTGGCGGAAGGTCCGGGCGATCTCTTCCGGGCTGTTGCCGTATCCGGTTTCCGTATCGGCGCTGACCGGGATTTGGACGGCGGCGGCGATGCGCCTGATTTCGGCTACCATTTCCTCCCGGCTGACCCGTCCCTTGTAATCGGGCCGCCCGAAGGAAAAGGCGACGCCGGCGCTGGTGGTGCCGATGGCGGCGAACCCGGCCTCGGCCAGCAGCCGGGCGCTACCCGCGTTCCAGGCGTTGGGCATGACCAGGATTCCCGCCCCGTGATGCAAATCGCGAAAGCGCCTAGCTTTGGTTTTCATGGCCTTGGTGTCGATGGATGAATTCATCGCCTGCCTCCTTGCCGCCGGTTTACAGCAACCTTAACTGCTCGCCGGCCTTGGGTGGCGGCTTGAAAAGCGAAAGGTTGGGGTTGAATTCGGCCGGCCGGGCGGCGTTCAGGCCCAGGCGTTTGCAGGCCAGCTTGAACCGTTGTTCCAGCAGGTCGGCGAAGGGCCCCGCGCCGCGCATGCGCTGGCCGAAACCGGAGACATACAAATTCCCGTCCCGGCTTTGCTTGAGGTTGTTCAGCACGTGGCGGGCCTTGCCCGGTGCGTGGGTTTCCAGCCATTGGATGAACAGGTCTTTCAGTTCCAAAGGCAGGCGCAACAGGATGTAATTGGCGGCGCCGGCGCCGGCGCCGGCCGCCGCCTCCAGGATCCGTTCCAGCTCGGCGTCGTTGAGGGCCGGGATCATGGGCGCCGCCAGCACCGCTACCGGCACCCCCGCCTCGGCCAGCCGGGCGATGGCGGCCAGCCGGCGCATGGGCGTCGCCGCCCGCGGTTCCAGCCGCCGGGCCAGGTCCTTGTCCAGGGTGGTCACCGAAACGCCGACGCTGGCCAGGCCCCGGGCCGCCATGGCGCCGATGATATCCACGTCCCGGGTGATCAGCGCCGATTTGGTGGCGATGGCGACGGGATGGTTGAAGGCGTCCAGCACCCGCAGGATTTGGCGGGTGATCTCCAGGTCCCGCTCGATCGGCTGGTAGGGATCGGTGTTGGCCCCCAGCATCAAGGGCTGCGGCGTGTATCCGGGCCGGCGCAGTTCCCGCTCCAGGACCGCCGCCGCGTCGGGCTTGGCGAACAGGCGGGTCTCGAAATCCAGCCCCGGCGACAAGCCCATGTAGGCGTGGGCCGGGCGGGCGAAACAATAAACGCAGCCATGCTCGCAACCCCGGTAGGGATTGACCGAGCGGTCGAAGGGCACGTCCGGCGAAGTATTGCGGGAAATGACGGTGCGGGGTTTTTCAAAGGTGACCGAAGTGCGCAGGGGCGGCGGGCCGTCCTCGTCCAGGTCCCATCCGTCGTCCACGGCGAACCGGGTTTGCCGCTCGTACCGACCCGCCGGGTTGGTTGCCGCGCCGCGCCCCTTGAGCGCCCGGCCATGCCAGGAATCGAAAGGCCTGGTATCGAAAGGCCTGGAGTCGAAAGGGGTGCCGGTGGAGGAATCGGACATGGCCACAGAGTATCCGCAAAGAAGGAACAATTCAAGAACCCCAAAATTCTAAGTCGCCGGGGCCGGCTGCCAATCAAGGTACGAAGTCAAGTTGCGGAGTGAAGTTCCGATCCGTGCTACCAAGGCGGGCCGGGAAAAACAAACCGAAGGTTCGCCGCCGTGCTCAGCGTCGTCATCCCCACCCTCAATGCCGCCGGCAGCCTGGAGGTCACCCTGGGCGCAGTCAAGGCCGCCGGCGGGGAGGCAGAGATCCTCATCGCCGACGGCGGCTCCACCGACGCCACCCGGGCGGTGGCCGAAAAGGCCGGAGCCGTATTTCTTCCCGCCCCCCCGGGCCGTGGGACGCAACTTGCCGCCGGGGCGAAGGCGGCAACCGGTGAATGGCTATTGTTCCTGCACGCCGACACGGTGCTGGCGGCCGGCTGGCGGGACGCCGCCGCCCG
>JAJRSS010000246.1 GCA_024278615.1 Alphaproteobacteria bacterium | reverse complement strand
TCCCGGGGCGGCAACCAATCGGCCTGGTTTGGCGCCGCGCGGGGCCATGACGCCGTCGCCAACCTGGTCCTTGTCGCCCCCGGCAACTGGACCGGGGAATCCCAGGCCGCCAGGTACAAAACCCGGTTCGGCGTGGACCTTCCGCCGCTGTTGGCCAAGGCCGGCGCCCTGGTTAAATCGGGCCGGGGAGCGGAAACATTCAAGGTGGTCAATTTCCTCGGTTGTTCCGACGCCACCGTTTCCGCCGCCGCCTTCGTTTCCTACTATGGGGCTGGCGAATATTCGGACCTGGTTTCGGCGCTGAAGGCGATCAAAAAACCGGTCCTGGTGGTCGCCGGTTCCGCGGATACGGTGGTTCCCGGTATTCCGGAAAAGCTGGCGCCGATCGCCAATCCGAACCTCGAAGTTCAGGTCATCGAAGATGCGGATCACTTTTTCCTCGACCTTTACGCCGACGACCTGGCGGACGTCATAGAGGAATTCCTGGGCGGGAATTCATAGGAGAAAACAGCGTATGCAATACCGGCAACTGGGCCATGGCGGCCTTCGCGTATCCCCCCTGTGCCTGGGCGCCATGATGTTCGGAAATCAGACCGACGAGAAGACTTCGGGGCGGATCATTTCGATGGCCCGGGACCGCGGCGTCAATTTCATCGACACCGCCGACGTCTATACCCGGGGCGAATCGGAGCGCATTGTCGGCAGGCACATCGCCAAGGACCGGGACAATTGGGTGCTGGCGACCAAGGTCGGCAACTCCATGGGCGACGGTCCCAACCAAAGGGGACTGGGCCGAAAATGGATGATGCAGGCCATAGACGAAAGCCTTTCCCGCTTGAAAACCGATTACGTGGACTTGTGGTATTTTCACCGGGACGATCCCTCCGTTGCCCTGGAAGAAACCCTGGAAACCGTGGCCGACGTCATCGCCGGCGGCAAGGTGCTGTATTGGGGGATCTCCAACTACCGCGGTTGGCGGATCGCGGCGATGGCGACCCTGTGCAAGGAAAACGGCCTGCCCATGCCGGTCGCCGCCCAGCCTTATTATAACGCCATGAACAGGCAACCCGAGGTGGACTACCTACCCGCCTGTCATCATTTCGGCATCGGCGTGGTTCCCTACAGCCCCCTTGCCCGGGGTGTGCTGACCGGCAAGTACGGCCTCGGCGGCAAGGCCCCCAAGGGCAGCCGCGCCGGCCGCAAGGACCCGCGTATCCTGGAAACGGAATTCAGGAAAGAAACCCTGGTCATGGCCCAGACGATCAAGGCCCAGGCGGAAAAACGGGGCATGACCGGGGGACAGTTCGCCGTCAACTGGGTGCTCAACAATGCTATCGTCACCTCGTCGCTGGCCGGTCCCCGGACGGTGGCCCAGTGGAAGGAAAACCTGGGGGCGCTGGATCATGAATTCACCGCCGAGGACGAGGCACTGATCGATGCTCTGGTTCCCCGGGGCCATCCCTCCACGCCCGGCTATACGGACCCCAAATACCCCGTCACCGGGCGGCTGCCGCGCACCGTGTGAGCCCATGCCAATTACCGTTTTCGCCCTTTAGGCCGTCACGCTTTCCTCCAGCCACCCGGCAAGGTCGTCCAGCGCCCGGCGGCTGATGGCCTGTTTGCGGTCGCGGCCTTTCAGCCGCCGGCCCCGGTGGTCTTTGCCCTGTGGGGGAGGGAACAGGCCGAAGTTGATGTTCATGGGCTGGAAGGTAGCGTCGTCGGCGCCGCCGGTGATGTGGTTGAGCAGGGCGCCCAGGGCGGTGGTTGACGGTGGCACGGACGGCGGTTGCCCCTTGCGTTCCGCCGCCGCGAAACGGCCCGCCATCATGCCCACGGCGGCGCTTTCCACATAACCTTCGCAGCCGGTGATCTGGCCGGCGAAGCGCAACCATGGGCGGGCCTTGAGGGCGAGGGTGGGGCCCAGCAGCCTGGGGCTGTTGATGAAGGTGTTCCGGTGCAGGCCGCCCAGGCGGGCGAATTCGGCGTTTTCCAATCCGGGGATGGTGCGGAAAATGCGCTTCTGTTCGCCATGGGTGAGCTTGGTCTGAAACCCGACCATGTTGTAAAGGGTGCCCAGCGCGTTGTCCTGGCGCAGTTGCACCACCGCGTGGGGCTTGGTTTCGGGGTCGTGGGGGTTGGTCAGGCCGACCGGCTTCATCGGTCCGAAGGCCAGGGTTTGGACGCCCCGTTCGGCCATCACCTCGACCGGCAGGCAGCCCTCGAAATAGGGCGTATCCTTTTCCCACTGGCGAAAGTCCCCTTTCTCCCCGCTCAGCAGGGCCTGGATGAAGGCGTCATACTGCCCTTTGTTCAAGGCGCAGTTGATGTAATCGGCGCCGCCGCCCTTGTCGTAACGGGACTGGAACCACACCTTGCCGAAATCGATGCTGTCCTTGTGAACGATGGGGGCGATGGCGTCGAAAAAAGCGAGCGCCTCTTCGCCGGTCAATGCCCGGATCGCCTCGGCCAGGGCGGGGGAGGTCAAGGGTCCGGTGGCGATGATTGACGGACCCCATTCTTCCGGCGGCAGGCCGGACACTTCGCCCCGCTCTATGGTGACCCGGGGGTCGGCTTCCAGGGCCTTTTGAACGTGGCCGCTGAAAGCTTCCCGGTCGACGGCCAGGGCACCCCCGGCCGGTACCTGGTGAGCGTCGGCGGCGGCCATGATCAGCGAGCCCGCGCTGCGCATTTCCTCGTGCAGCAGGCCCACCGCGTTATTTTCCGCGTCGTCTGAGCGAAAGGAATTGGAACAGACCAATTCCGCCAGACCATCGGTGAGGTGGGCGTCGGTTTCCCGGTGGGGGCGCATTTCATGCACCACCACGGGCACCCCGGCGCGGGCGATCTGCCAGGCGGCTTCGGAGCCGGCCAGGCCGCCACCAATCAGGTGGACCGGGTTATCGACAGGGTTGCTCATTTCACCGCAACACATAGTCGCCGCCAGGGCACCTTGCAACGCGCAATTGAAAATCCTAGGTTTCGGGATGGAAACCGCCGCCTCTGGAGTTACAGCTCAGGCCACCTGATATGGAATTCGATCCCCAATCCCTTTTACCCTTGGCCATCGCCGCCGTGATGCTGGCCGGGATGCGATATCTTCCGCGCCTGATGGCCGGCGTGCCTTTCGAGGGGCCGAGGGAACTGAAGGACCTTCTCGACAGTGGCAAGGAGGTGTTGGTGCTGGACATACGCACCGCCGGCGAGTTCACCGGACCCCTGGGCCACGTGGCGGGCGCGGTCAACCTGCCGGTGGGTGAATTGGACGGCCGCCTGCGCGACCAGGAAAGTGGCCTCGCGGCCTACAAAGACGAAGCCATCTTTGTCACCTGCCGGACGGAAAACCGCTCACCCCGTGCCGTCAAGGCGTTGAAGCGGGCCGGTTTCACCAACATCTCCGTCCTCAAGGGCGGCATGAGGGGATGGAACCGGGCCGGGCTGCCGGTCGAGGGAAAAGGATAGGGGGCGGGACAAGATCGCGTGGTTTCCGCCCCCGGGAAGATAAAGCCGGCGAGGGTTTTCCGTGGAGGCCGGCTTCAAAGGTTTTTTTCCTTCCCCGGAGGCCCCTATCCTTTGCCGGCGGATTTTTTACCGGCGGACATTTTACCGGCAGACAGGCGAACGGCGTAGCGTTCGCCCCGCGCCGGATCGGTCAGTGAAGCATCCACTCCGTGAACGCCGTTTACCCGGATCAACCGGCGGGCCAGGGCTTCGGCCGCGTGCATGCCGGGATCGGCGAAAGTAACGGTCAGGGCCAGGCGGCCGTTCACTTCTCCCAAAAAATGCAGGGGCGCCGGGCACCGGCGCCGGAGGATTTGGGTCACCTCGCGTAGGGTGTCCCCGTGGGCCCGGGCGTCAATGCGCACCACCAGCGGAAGCGCGGCTTCGGGGCCTGGGGATGGGCGACGGGACGGGAAGAGGGGAGGAAGAAGTTCAGCGTCGGGCAGGGAAGGCATGATGAGTACTCAACGGACAAAGGAAACCAACGGGCGACGGAACGGACGGCAGGGCGCCGGTCCGCATTCGCATGCTGGCAGTTCGTTTGTTCCAAGTACTCATGGGCCGGGAAGTACCACGGCCCCGGCGGGTCGTCAACCAAATGCCCCCGGCGGGCGGTCAACCAAATGCCCCCGGCGGGCCGTTTTCCTCATTCCAGGTCGATGGCGCCGACGATATCCACGCTCAGCCCCAGGGTGCCGATGGTCAGCGTCACCTTGGCGTCGATGGTTTCGTCGCCCTTCAGCTTGCCCGACGCCAGGGCCTGGCGCACCGTGGTTTCGATTTCCCGCTGGGACGTGACGCCCACGCTCTTGAGGAATTTTCGTATCTGTATATTGAACACGTCTTCGTTCATGGGAGCCTCCCGGTCCGTGGTTTCGCCTGTATGTGATACCGCCTGTCTGTGTTTCCGATTGTGGAATACGCATAGGCCATGATTCCCCCGCCGCCAACCCACCCCTAGGCCCTTTTCCGCTTCCTTGCCGTCTTGATCCCCAGCACCCCTTTCAGGTACTGGCCGGTGTAGCTTTCCTTCACCCGGGCAACGTCTTCGGGGGTGCCCTTGGCGACGATGCGGCCGCCCTTGTCGCCGCCTTCCGGGCCTAAGTCGACGATCCAGTCGGCGGTCTTGATGACTTCCAGGTTGTGTTCGATGACCACCACCGTGTTGCCGGTTTCGACCAGGGCATGAAGCACCTCCAGCAACTTGCGCACGTCCTCGAAATGCAGGCCGGTGGTCGGCTCGTCCAGGATGTAGAAGGTCTTGCCCGTCGCCCGCTTGGAAAGTTCCTTGGCCAGCTTGACCCGCTGGGCCTCGCCGCCGGATAGGGTGGTCGCCTGCTGGCCCAGGTGGATGTAGCCCAGGCCGACCCGCTGCAAGGTGGTCATCCGGTCGCGGATGGCGGGCACCGCCTTGAAGAATTCCCGCGCCTCCTCGACGGTCATGTCCAAAACGTCGGCGATGGATTTGCCGCGGAAATGGATGTCCAGGGTCTCCCGGTTGTAGCGCTTGCCCTTGCAGATGTCGCACTGCACGTAGACGTCCGGTAAAAAGTGCATCTCGATCTTGATCAGACCGTCGCCCTGGCAGGCTTCGCAGCGACCGCCCTTGACGTTGAAGGAAAACCGTCCCGGCTTGTAGCCCCGGGTCTTGGATTCCGGCAGGCCGGCGAACCAGTCGCGGATGGGGGTGAAGGCGCCGGTGTAGGTGGCCGGGTTGGACCGGGGCGTGCGGCCGATGGGCGACTGGTCGATGTCCACCACCTTGTCGATTTGTTCCAGGCCGTCTATGCCGTCATGGTCGCCGGGGTGATGGCGGGACCCATGCAGGCGGCGGGCCAGGGCCTTGTACAGGGTCTCGACAATCAGGGTTGACTTGCCGCCGCCGGAAACGCCGGTGATGCAGGTGAAGGTGCCAAGCGGGAAGTCCACGGTCAGGTTGGCCAGGTTATTGGCCCGGGCGCCCTTTACCGTCAGGTGCATGTTCTTGCGCGCCTTGCGGCGGCGGTCCGGCGTCTCGATCCGGCGCCTGCCGGTCAGGTACTGGCCGGTCAGGCTTTCCGGCGCCGCCATCACTTTCGCCGGCGTGCCCCGGGCCACCACCTTGCCGCCGTGGCGGCCGGCGCCGGGGCCCATGTCGATGACGTAATCGGCGGCGCGGATGGCTTCCTCGTCGTGTTCCACCACGATCACCGTGTTTCCCAGGTCGCGCAGCCGCTTGAGGGTCGCCAGCAGGCGGGCGTTATCCCGCTGGTGCAGTCCGATGGAAGGTTCGTCCAGAACATAGAGCACCCCGGTCAGCCCGGAACCGATCTGCGACGCCAGCCGGATACGCTGGCTCTCGCCGCCGGACAGGGTGCCCGACGCCCGGCCGAGGGTCAGGTATTCCAGGCCTACGTTCTTGAGGAAGCCAAGCCGTTCGTTGATTTCGCGCAGGATGCGGCGGGCGATTTCCTTTTGCGTCCGGGTCAGGGTCTCTTCCACCCCGGCGAACCAGTGGGCGGCGCCATTGATGGACATTTCGGCGACTTCGGAAATGTGCAGGCCGGCGATTTTCACCGCCAGGGCTTCCGGCTTGAGCCGGTGGCCGGAGCAGGCATCACAGGTGGTCACCGTTTGGTAGCGGCCCAGTTCGTCCCGCACCCAGGACGATTCCGTTTCCCGCCAGCGGCGCTCCATGTTGGGGATGACCCCTTCGAAGGGCTTGCGGATGTCGTAGGACCTGTTGCCATCACTGTAGCGCATGGTCACCACTTCATCGCCGGAGCCGTAAAGGATGATATCGCGGACGTCTTCATCCAGTTTGGCGAAGGGCCTGGACAGGTCAATGTGGAAGTGCCTGGCCAGGCTTTCCAGGGTTTGCCGGTAATACTGGGAGGTGGAATTGGCCCACGGGGCGATGACGCCGCCATTGAGGGAAAGCTGGCGGTCGGGAACCACCAGTTCGGGGTCGAAGAACATCTCCGTCCCCAGCCCGTCGCAATGGGGGCAGGCGCCGAAGGGATTGTTGAAGGAAAACAGCCTGGGCTCGATCTCATCGATGGTGAAGCCGGAAACGGGGCAGGCGAACTTGGCCGAGAACACCGTACGCTCACCGGTATCCGCGTCGTCGGCGAAGACGATGCCGTCGGCCAGGGCCAGGGCGGTTTCCAGGCTGTCGGCCAGGCGCTGATTCATGCCCTGGCGGATGACCAGCCGGTCCACCAGGACTTCTATGTCGTGCTTTTTCTTCTTGTCGAGAACCGGCGCATCTTCGATGTCATGGAGTTCGCCATCCACCCGAACCCGCTGGAAACCGCGCTTCTGCAGGTCGCGGAATTCCTTTTTGTATTCTCCCTTGCGGCCGCGGACCATGGGCGCCAGCAGGTATAATCGGATACCGTCGTCCATGGCCATGATGCGGTCCACCATCTGGCTGACCGTCTGGCTTTCGATGGGCAGTCCGGTGGCCGGCGAATGGGGCACCCCGACGCGGGCGAACATCAGGCGCATGTAGTCGTAGATTTCGGTCACCGTGCCGACGGTGGAGCGGGGATTGCGCGAGGTGGTCTTCTGTTCGATGGAGATGGCCGGCGACAGGCCTTCGATGGTGTCCACGTCCGGCTTTTGCATCAGTTCCAGGAACTGCCGGGCATACGCGGAAAGGGATTCCACATAACGGCGCTGGCCCTCCGCGTAAATTGTATCGAAGGCCAGGGAAGACTTGCCCGAACCGCTGAGGCCGGTGATAACCGTCAGGGTATCGCGGGGGATGTCCACGTCCACGTCTTGCAGGTTGTGTTCGCGGGCGCCGCGAATTTCAATCTTGTCGATCATGCCGGTCATCTTGGAGTTTCGGGGTGGAGGTAAGTCGAAACGATGACACATAAAGGGGATGGGCCCGATGGTAAAGCGTGGCGGGCAAACCAATACATGTTCACTTAATGTTCTTGACAAGGGGCGGGAAACAGGGGATGATGACATTGGGCCGGGATTGTCCCGTGAAGGGGTTATCCCCGTTATCCACGACCCGGCCTGTGGCGGCGGGATGGGCTCGCGTGTAGAGTGCGCCGTCGATTCCTGGAGAAACAGGCCGATAGAGAATTAAGTGCGAACAGAGGTATCTCATGGCAGGCAGCGTCAATAAAGTCATCCTGATCGGTAATCTGGGCCGGGACCCGGAAATCCGCCACACCCAGGCCGGCAAGAAGATCGCCAATATTTCCGTCGCCACGTCGGAATCCTGGAAGGACCGCCAGACCGGCGAACGGCGGGAAAAGACCGAATGGCACCGGGTGGTCATTTTCAACGAGGGCCTGGCCGATATCGTCGAAAAATACCTGCGCAAGGGATCCAAGGTGTACCTGGAAGGCCAGTTGCAGACTCGCAAGTGGCAGGACCAATCAGGGGCCGACAAATACACCACCGAAGTGGTGTTGCAGGGTTTCAATTCCACCCTGACCATGCTGGATACCCGCAACGGCGGCGGTGATTACGCGGGCGGCGGCGGTGGCGCTTCCGATTGGGGCGGCCAGCCATCGGCCGCCACCGGCGGCGGGCCTGAGGCGCCGGGCGCGGAACTGGACGACGAAATCCCATTCTAGCACTGATTTTACTTCACTTCGCTTTCTCGATTCCACGAGGCGGCGCGGGGCCGCCGTTCGGGTCAATCATCATCCGCTGGCCTCGGGCGAAGCTCGGTTTCCGGCGCCAGCCAGGCGCGAATGCCGGCCCTGTCCCAAGCCCATGGAATTTCGAAAAATGATTGACGAATAGCCGCCGGAAGAGCCCGCTGCCGGATGTATTTTTCATCCCAGGAAACCCGCCAATTTGTTGTCTGCGCCGGCCTTCCGTGGTACTTTCCAATGTCCCCAGGACGGTTCCGGGGCGGACCAGCCGGATCTCTATCAAGTTCTTGGAACTTCTAGGAAAAATTAGTTGACGACCGACCCGACCCAACCCCCGGGATTCAATACCCAACCGGTTACCATCGAAGAGGAAATGCGGGGCTCGTACCTGGATTACGCGATGAGCGTAATCGTCAGCCGGGCGCTGCCCGATGTGCGCGACGGGCTGAAGCCCGTGCACCGGCGGATCATCTATTCGATGAACGAAAACGGCTGTGACTACAACAAGCCGTACCGGAAATCCGCCCGCATCGTCGGCGATGTCATGGGTAAATATCACCCCCACGGCGACCAGGCCATTTATGACGCCATGGTGCGCATGACCCAGGACTTCTCCATGCGCCTGCCGCTCATCGACGGCCAGGGGAATTTCGGCTCCATGGACGGCGACCGGGCCGCCGCCATGCGCTACACGGAAGCCCGCATGGCCCGTTCGGCCCACGCCCTGATCGATGATATCGACAAGGACACGGTCGATTTCCAGCCCAACTACGACGACACCAACCACGAACCGGTAGTCCTGCCGGCCCGCTTTCCCAACCTGTTGGTCAACGGCGCCGGCGGCATCGCCGTCGGCATGGCGACCAACATTCCGCCCCACAATCTGGGCGAGATCATCGACGCCTGCCGCGCCTACATCAAGGACCCGGATATCTCCATCGCCCAGTTGATCGCCGAATACGTCCAGGGGCCCGACTTCCCCACCGGCGCCATGATTCTCGGCCGCCAGGGCATCGTCCAGGCCCTCACCACCGGCCGGGGAGCGGTGATCATGCGCGGCCGCACGACGTTTGAAGAAGTGCGCAAGGACCGTACGGCCATCATCGTCCACGAAATTCCCTTTCAGGTGAACAAGTCGCGGATGATCGAAAACATCGCCGACAACGTACGCAACGAGCGGATCGAGGGAATTTCCGACATCCGTGACGAATCCGACCGTATCGGCGTCCGGGTGGTGATCGAACTCAAGCGCGACGCGGAACCCGAAGTGGTGCTCAACCAGCTCTACCGGTACACGCCCCTGCAAACCAGTTTCGGCGTCAACATGCTGGCCCTGCACAACGGCCAGCCGAAGATGATGAACCTGAAGGACATCATCGCCGCCTTCGTTGCCTTCCGCGAGGAAGTCATTCGCCGGCGCACGGTGTTCGAACTGGGCAAGGCCCGGGACCGGGCCCACGTTTTGGTCGGCCTGGCCGTCGCCGTCGCCAACCTGGACCAGGTGATTGCCCTCATCCGCGCCGCCAAGGACCCGGCGACCGCCCGGGCCCAGTTGATGGAAAAGCCGTGGCCGGCCCGGGATGTAGAGCCCCTTATCGCCCTTCTGGACGAACCGGGCCACGGGGTGGAGGATGGGAAATACAAATTTTCAGCCGTCCAGGCGAAAGCCATCCTGGATTTGCGCCTGCATCGCCTGACCGGCCTGGAACGGGGCAAGATCGGCGAAGACCTGAAGGAACTGGGCAAGCAGATCGAGGAATACCTGTCCATCCTGGGGTCGCGTGAAAAGCTTCTGGGCGTGCTCAACGGCGACCTTCGGGAAATGAAGGAAAAGTTCGCCACCCCCCGGCGCACGGCCATCGAGGAAAACGAATTCGAACACGACATCGAAGACCTGATCCAACGGGAAGACATGGTGGTGACGGTGACCAACAGCGGCTACGTCAAGCGGGTTCCGCTGGTCACCTACCGGGCCCAGCGCCGCGGCGGCAAGGGCCGCGCCGGCATGAAAACCCGGGAAGAGGATTTCGTCAGCCAAGTGTTCGTGGTCAACACCCACACCCCGGTTCTGTTTTTCTCCTCCACCGGCATCGCCTACAAGCTGAAGGTCTACAAACTGCCCCTGGGGTCGCCTCAGGCGCGGGGCAAGGCGCTGATCAACATCCTGCCCTTGTCCCAGGGCGAAACCATCACCACGTTGATGCCCCTGCCCGAGGACGAAGCCTGCTGGGGTGACCTGTTCGTCATGTTCGCCACCGCTTCGGGGGCCATCCGGCGCAACCGGCTCAGCGATTTCACCAATGTCATGGCCAACGGAAAGATCGCCATGAAGCTGGATGAAAATGACAGCCTTGTCCGCGTCCGCACCTGCGGGGAAGACGACGACGTGATCCTCAATACCCGGGATGGCAAGTGCATCCGCTTCCCGATCACCGATGTTCGCGTTTTCTCCGGCCGCACGTCGAAAGGCGTCCGCGGGATCAAATTGTCCAAGGGGGATCAGGTCATTTCCATGTCCGCCGTGCGTCATGTGCAGGCCGGCGTCAACGACCGGGAAAGCTACCTGCAGGCGGTCAACGCCAAGCGCCGGCTGGCCGGCGGCGACTACACCGGCCGGGAAGATGACCGCAAGCGGGATGAATCCCTGGCCGAGCAATTGCGGCAGGCCAAATTCGTCGAAATGGCGGCCAGCGAGGAATTCCTGCTTACCATCACCGAGGACGGGTTCGGCAAGCGGACGTCGGCCTATGAGTACCGGATCGCCAGCCGGGGCGGCAAGGGGATCGGCAGCATCGATTTGAGGCGCGGCAGGAAAAGCAGTACTGTCGTTGCTTCTTTTTCGGTGCTTGACGATGACCAGATCGTCATGGTCAGCGACGGCGGCCAACTCATCCGCTGCCCGGTGAAGGACGTCAGCATCGTCGGGCGCACCAGCCGCGGCGTGACCCTGTTCAAGACGGCGGCCGGTGAAAGAGTGGTTTCGGTTACCCGCCTGCGGGACGTTAACGGCAACGGCGAATCGGACGAAGCCGGTGACCATCGGCAACCTGGTGAATCCGGTAAACCTGGCGAGGCGGAATAGGCGTGGGTAGGGAGAACACCCGATGAGTACGGTTCATATTGGCATCTATCCAGGGACCTTCGATCCGGTGACCAACGGCCATATGGACATCATCACCCGGGCGACCCGGGTGGTTGACCAGTTGATTGTCGCCGTCGCCGTCAATGGGGGAAAGGATCCCCTGTTCAGCCTCGATGAACGGGTGGGCATGGTGGCCGGCGAAACTTCTTCCATCCCCAACCGCGACGGCAGCGCCATTAAAATTATGCCCTTCGAATCCCTGCTGATGGATTTTATCGTCGAGCAGGGGGCGGGGATCGTCATCCGGGGGCTGCGCGCCGTATCCGATTTCGAATACGAGTTCCAGATGGCGGGGATGAATTCGTACCTGAATCCCAGCGTGGAGACGGTATTTCTCATGGCGTCCGACAGGAACCAGTTTATTTCGTCGCGCTTCGTCAAGGAAATCGGCAAGCTGGGTGGGGAAGTAGGCCATTTCGTCTCGCCGGCGGTGGCCGGGCGGCTGAAGGACCGGTTCGCCCGGGAAAGAGCCAGGGAAAGAGATTGACCGAAAGGGGCGCTATCCTTATTTTCCCGGCTTTCCGGGCGCCGGCCTTTCCGGCGTGGCCTTTTTCCGGCAATCCTTATGGGCGCGTAGTTCAGTGGTAGAACAACGGACTTTTAATCCGTGTGTCGCAGGTTCGATCCCTGCCGCGCCTACCAATTAAAACAAGGAGTCACTATCACCGCGCCTTTGTATTGAGTGTTCGATAGTAAAAACTCCCTATCCGTTCAGCACTTCTCGCCAAGCGAGGGGGAATATAGGGCAATCCCCCCTCAAAATTGCGTCGTTTCGGCAGCATTTGGCGTGTTCACCACCGAAATAATACAATGGTACTACCGAATTGGAGTGCCAGGCCGTTATTTGTCATAACCTTACCAACGGTGAGGGTGCTCAAGCGGCTTTACCCTTATCGAAAATACAGGGCCGGAAAGGCTCGAGCCAACCGGTGAATTCGTGGGGCACGAGCCCGCGGACATCCGGTTTAAGGGAGAGGGGGAGGTTGACCATGAATACCAGGAGATTCGCGACTCTGATGGGCGCCGGGGCAATGGCTCTTGCGGCCATCGCGCCGTGGCAAACGGCGCAGGCCACCAACGGCATGGTGCCGTCCGGTTTCGGCACCTATTCGAAAGGCATGGCGGGCGCGGGCGCCGCCATGAGCCTGGATGCCCAGACGGCGGCCATCAATCCGGGCGCCATCGTTGGCGTCGGCGACCGCTTCGATGTCGGGGTTGAGTTCTTTTCACCGCTCAGGGATTTCGAAGTCACCGGTGGCGGGACTCCTCTCACCCCCGGCGAAACCCAGAGCCGGTCGGACTTGTTCCTGGTCCCCGATTTGGGCGCCAACTGGATGATCGATGACAAGAGCGCCATCGCCTTCACCCTTACCGGCGCCGGTGGCATGAACACCGATTACAACGCCAGCGTATTCGCCGGATTCGCCGCCCCCGGCACCACCTCGGCGGTAACCGGAATTGACCTTGCCCAGGTGTTCTTGGCCTTAACCTACGCCAGGGAGATCATCCCCAATCATTCCTTCGGCATCGCCCCGGTGATCGCGGCGCAGCGGTTCAGGGCGGAAGGCCTCGAACCCTTCAAAGGCGTTTCCAATGCCAGCAACCACGTCACCGGCAACGGCTACGACTATGCCGGCGGTTACGGATTCCGGGCCGGATATCAAGGCCGTTTCTTTGACCGGCTTAACGTCGGCGCATCGTACCAGTCGCGCATGTATATGACCGAGTTCACCAAGTACAGAGGCCTGTTCGCCGAGGACGGCGATTTCGACATGGCGGCCATTTCCACCGTCGGACTCTCCTTCGACGTAACCCCCAGCCTGACATTGGCCTTTGACTGGCAGCATATTTTTTACAATGACATCCGGGCCATAGCAAACACCGCCGGCGTCGGTCTGACGGTTCTTCCGTCCTATCGGCGGATGGGCCTGGAAGACGGAATTGGCTTCGGCTGGGAGGACATGGACGTCTTCAAGGTCGGCGTGCAATGGCGGGCCATGGATAACCTGACCCTCCGCACCGGGTTCAGCCGCACCAAGGACGATACCTTCGACGGCACCGAGGTTCTGTTCAACACCCTGGCGCCGGGGGTCATTCGCAACCACTTCGCCGTCGGCGGAACCTACAGGATCAACCAGAACCATGAGATCAACTTCGCCTATACCCGGGCGTTTTCCGACAGCGTCACCGGAACCGACCCCAACGCGCCGGGACAAGTCATCAAGTTGCGCATGGATCAGCATGACGGGGTGATCAGCTACACTTATCGCTGGTAGTCTTCTGGCCGCTGGTAGTCCGGCCATTGGTAACCTGAGGCGGGTGTCCTCACGGCCTTGTTACGGGAATCCCGGTATTTCCTGATCCCAAGTGAGGCGGTCGGGAAGTATACTTGAGGGTGGTTTTCGGAACCCGCCGATGAGGTTGAGATGATCGGGTGTCGCCTTATATTAGTGGGACACCCGCGCCGCGCTTGGGCCGGTGCCGTGGCTACGGCTGTCGTATCCTCGAGTTCCCTTGGCTCCGGTTTTCCAAAGTTTAACCATGAAAGGAAATTTGCCCCATGACCACCGAAGGCGACAACGCTAAAAGCATGTCCCTGATCGTCACCAAGGGAACGCTGGATTGGGCCTATCCGCCGTTCATCCTGGCCACCACGGCGGCGGCCATGGATGTGAAGGTGAGCATGTTCTTCACCTTCTACGGGTTGCAGTTGTTGAAGAAGAACCTGGACCATCTGCAGATTTCCACCCTCGGCAATCCGGGCATGGAGATGCCGATGATGGGCATGCACATGACCATGCCCAACCTGATGTCCGCCCTGCCCGGCGTCGACGCCATGTGCTCGACCATGATGAAGAACCTGATCAAGAAGAAGGGCGTTGCCTCCATTCCCGAACTGCGGGAAGCGGCGATTGAATCCGACGTAACCTTCATCGGCTGCCAGATGACCATGGACCTGTTCGAGTGGGGCAAGGATGACCTTATTGACGGGATCGAGATCGGCGGCGCCGCCACCTATATGGAAAACGCGTTAAAGGCGGATATTAACCTTTTTATCTGACTATTGGCCTGGGCATGATTTGGCCAATACCTGCTAAACCAATTGGGGCGCTTGAAGGAAGGGAAAATTCGGCGGTTTTTTTCCGGGTATGTCCAGGATGGCAAAAATTTCGGCAACACCCTTGGAACAATTGTTCGATCTTTGTCATGCCGGACAGGAAATAGAATTTGCACCCGTGCGCCGGTCAATCCGGCTTCATGGGCATTCAACCACGATCCGTCTTGAAAGAGCATTCTGGGCTGTTCTCGAAGAACTGGCGGCGGAAGAAGGGATCACGCTTACCGCCCTGATTACCCGTATTCAGGATCACTGTCTGATCACCAACCCGACAAACCTTGCTTCGTGCCTTCGTGTGGTGTGCCTGAAATATATCAATGTCGTGGTCTGAAGGCCGATGCCAGGGGGCGGTGGCATTGACCCAAGAGGACCATCGACACGGCCCGCCAAGTGGGAAGGCAACCGCGGAGGCCTTTCAGGTCCGGGCTTTGCCGCGCCATCCGGGCAAAAAAATGCTCCCGGCCCTTTCTCCGGCCGGGAGCATTTCTCAAATCCTTCGGCCCATCGTTCCTCGGAGGAGCGGGGAGGGCCTTTACCGCGCCTTGATTAGTTGAGGGCGGTGGCGACGCTGTTGAACGTGGACCGCAGGTTGTTACCGGCAAGGGTAACGGCGGCGATAATCACGATCGCAATGCCGGCGGCGATCAGGCCATACTCAATGGCGGTGGCGCCGGATTCATCGGTTACGAAAGCGCGAAGCTTGGATGAAATCTTGGAAAACATGTCACAACCTCCTCGAAAGGGTTCCCGGAACTCCATGGCTCCTCGGTATTCACGATAGGAAAGGAGCGTAAACATTTTGACAAAATTGGGCTGTGACGAGAGTCACAGGAAGGCTGCGCCCTTTAACCTCGTTGGCGGGAAAGCGTATTTTTATTTATCATAACAACAGCTTGCCATGAAATTATGATTAAGGTTTCGAGCAATATTCCAGCAGAAAAATTAAGGAGTGTGGCATAATTGTGAAAAATTTAAGGCATGGCCCTCACAATGAAATAGAGAAGGGGCGATTTTCATCGCTCCTTGGTATCAAGGGGGATCGTGTGGAACAGGCGAGACCGGTGAGGAATTGAGAAGCAATGTTTGAAACCAATACCGTCATCAAGAAAATTTTGACCGAAGTCCAACTGGCCATGGCCGATGGCACCATCCTGACCGGGTATTTCTTTACCGCCGAGGGCCAGAGGCTGATCGACGTGATGAACGATCAGCGCGATTTCCTGCCGTTCAGCCATGAGGATGGTACGCTTACGCTGATTCGGAAATCGGTGATCGTCAGCATCACCCCGGTCGAGCAGGATAAATCGGCCAACGAACGGGCCTGACGGGCCGAAGGCGGCGGCCCTATTCCTCGGCGACCCGGCCGTTAGCCGCGCCCACGATATAATTGATTGTCTCTCCGTCGTCGCTGAGCGGCAGCATAACGGCGCGGAACAGGATCAGGCGCCCGTCGTATCGGACGAGATTGTCCTCGACCAGGACGGGTACCTTTTTTTCCACCGCCTCCTTGAAGTTTTGTACCGCCTTGTCGAGAAGGGTCATCGCCCAGTCGGTCTTGCCGCTTAACAGGACGCCCGAATATTTGGCCAGGGAAGGACCCAGGTACTGGAAATAGGGAAAATCCCGGTTCTGGGAGGTATCCAGAAGAAAACAACTGTCCCAGATGTCAGCGATCTGGTCCGGGTCGATGTCGCTCAACGTTGGAAAGGCTCGGTCGCCGCTTATCCGCAACCAATAAGTCAGCAGCTTTCGGACCAGCCTTCTTTCGTCCTGACCGGCGGTTTGGTTCATGGATTCTCCATGGAGGAATGTGTTTCGCCGTCGCCCCGCCATCCATCGTGGTGGCGATGAATTCGCGGCCCGGCGCTCATAGGGCGCCCAGCCTTTTCAGTTCTTCCCTGGCGGCGCCGTACTGAATATACGTCGTGACACCCGTGCCGAGGGCTTTTTTAAACAGGCGGATAGCGCCTTCCTTGTCGCCCTGCAACAGGTGGTGCTGTCCCAGATAGTAAAAAGCCACGCACAATTTTTCCCGCTGTTCCCCGGCATTGGCGCCCTTCATGGCGGCGGCAAGAACCTCGTCCTGGGTAGCGCGGCCGAGGAACAAGGAAACCAAAACACCCGGCCAACGGGCGAGGTCTATTCCCCCGGCCTTTTCCGCCAGTTCCTGCTTGCCGTCGACACCGGACCGGACGCGGCTCAAGTAAAGCCACAAGAGGCTGTAGGGCCGCAGACCCGCATCGGAAAGGGAATAGGCGGCGGCGAAATCCAATGCGGCGGTTTCATATTCGTTGAGGTGCAGTTTGAGGACGCCTCGGTTGTTGTAGGCCAGGGCGTAATCGGGCTTCATCTCAATAGCCTGGGAATAGTCCTTGATCGCACTGCCGTAAGCACCCTTCATCTCTTGCGCCCAGCCACGGGCAAAATAGGCGTCCGCATATTTCAGGTCGATCCGGATGGCCTGACTGTAGTCTTCGATGGCCTTGTCATAGCGAAGTTTCTGGGCATAAGCCCAGCCGCGGTTGAAATAAGCCACCGCGTAATCAGAGATGCTTGATTCCGGCCTAGCGGGAGTGACGGGAAAAACCGGGATCGCCGCTGGTACGGGCGCAAGTCCGGCCGCTCCGCCCGATGGGGGAGGCGGGGCGGGGACGGGTGCCGGAGGCGGTACCGCCGCAACCTGCTGCTCGGGCCTGGCGGGTTCGGCGGCCGGCGTTGACCGTGCGGGCTTGGGTTTTATGGGAATCTCGCCGACCATCACCACGGGTACGGGCTTGGCGGGACTTTCCCGAGATTGGGTTCGGGTTGCCTGGGGCTCTTTCGGGGTAGTGGCGGCTTTGGCGGTGGCCGGCCGGGAAGGAGAGAACCGCGTTACCGCCACCACCTCCGCCGGCTCTTTCGCGAAAGGCGCCGGCGCCGGCGCGGCCGGTTTCAGGACAGGCTCCGGTTCCAATGCTGGCCGATCTTCGGGTTCGGATGCCGGCGGCATGACGGCGACCAGCGGCTCCTCTTTCGGCGGCGGGGCGGTTGGCTCGGCCGCCTGTGCCGCCGCCGTGACGGCGATGATTGGTTCCTCCACCGATGCGGGGGCAGCACGAGGTTCTTCCACGGGGGGGGTGTCCACGCTGGCGGCTTCCTCCACCTGGGATGCTGCCCGGGTTTCTTCCGCCTGAGGCGCGGGGCTGGCCGCCGATACGGCGTCCACCATGGGCAGGGGTGCCGGTTCCTGGGGCCAGAACAGGGCCGCCAGAACCACCGCATTGACCGACAGCACGCCGCCACCGGCAAACCAGGGCCACAGGGCGCGCTTTTTCACTTCCTCGACACTCAACCGGGTGCTCAGTTTGGGGGTATCGCCCCGTTCGCGGTCGGTTTCCGATTTCTTCAATGCTTCTAAAATGTAGGACATGGTCTTCGGCGCCGCGCCCGTTACGGCGTATTGTTCCAAAGCAGGGGCACACGGGAATCCCGGGCGACGGTGTTCAGGTGAATCATCGTCCTGACGCCGACGATCCCATCCTTTTTCAACAGGCGCTCTCCCTGGAACTCGATGACCTTCTGGCGCAGGTCTTCATCGAAGGTCGCTTGCGGCGCATCGTCAATGGGCAGGCCCCGGAATTCCGCCAACTGATTCTTGACCCAGACCACGTCACGGCCGCTATGGCCGAGGGTGATTTCCCGCCGGTAGACGGAAGGCGGTTTCCATAACATGAGGAAATCACCGCTCCAGTAGGGCGATAGCCTTTCCGTTTCGGCCACCACCTGCCTGCCGCCCAGGTCCAGGGTCACGGTGCTGCCGGTGTGTGCCGTGACCACCGTGTGAATGCGCTTGCCTTCAGGCGAGGTCAGGGTGATCAGGGCCGGCCGGTTCAAATAGTAGAGGCTGAACCAGGTTCCCTGCCCCTGCAGGCAGTTGAGGCCCGAATTCTGCGCCCGCGCGCAAGGGGCGAAACCTTCGATGTCCAGGTACTGGCGGCGCCAACGCTTGAACAGGGAGACCAGCGCCGACTCCAGGTCCCCGGTGACCAGGGGATGGCCGAAAAGGGTATCCGGTGTAATCGGGGCGTTGGCGTCCATGCCGCCCGCCGGCAGACTGGCTTGCTGGACCGCTTCCACCGGGGGGGCGGGCCGCGGTTCCGCCATGGCGGTCACCGCCGCCGCCGGCTTGCGGGGTGGCTCGCCGCTCCGGCCGGTGATGGGTTCGCCCGCCTGTTCGCTTGCCTGTTCGACAACCGTTTCCGAAGCCTCGGCCGTGGCGGCCGGAACCGCTTCCCGCCAGGATTCCTGTGCGGCGGCCTCCATGGCCGGTTGGGGCGTTTCGCCGACGACGGCCGCCGGCGGCGTTTCCACCGAGGGGTTTGCTTCAATGGGGTAGGGGGTTTTATCGGTCGCCATGGCCGTTTCAACCGTTGTCGTTTCCGCCGTCACTTCCGCGGTCAGGGGGCCGGAAGCCCCGGTTTCCGTATCTTCCGAATCCTCGGGCGGGGGAAGGAAACGTGCTTGGCCGCCGGCATCTTCGGTTACGCCGGTATCTGCCGCCATATTCGGTACCGCGCCATCTCCATCGACCGCCGGCGGCTCGGAGGTTCCCGCCATCGCCGGCCGCCGGAGGACAATCGGGGCTTTTGCCGGAGCGCCGGCGGTTTCGGGCGTTTCGATATGGCCCTTGCCGGCGGTTTCAAAGCTGGAACTGGCCGGCGCTACGGCCGCCACCTTCTTTTCTTCAACGACCCCGGGAATGTCACGCGACAAGGATTCGCCGAAAGGCGGACCGTCCGACATGGAAACCTGTCCGGCCTCCGCCGTCATCGAAGCGCCCTGCGAAGCGTTCCCGGGCGCGCCAAGGACCGTCTCCACCGCCCCCGGGGGGCCCATCAGTTTTTCTTTCCAGCCCATGCCCAGAGGATCGGCGAGCACGAACGCCACCCCGGCGGCGAAGGCGATCGCGGCGGAAGCCCAGGGCAGGAACGGCCTGGCCGATGACGGCGAGGTGGGTTTCTTGATCCCCAAAACCTCCTTGGCCGCGGCGCGAACCATCTTGGCGTCGACGGCCTTTTTGCTTTGCGTATAGGCGCCTAGCAGGCAGCGGTCGCAGACATTGTTGATCAGCCGGGGCACGCCTCTGGACCGCTTGAAGATCTCCGCCATGGCGCCGGTGCTGAAAACATTGGCCTCCAGGCCGACCACCGCCAGGCGGTGGCGGATGTAGGCTTTCGTTTCCTCCTTGCCAAGGGGATCCAGGTGGAAGCGGGCGGTGACCCGTTGAGCGATCTGGCGCATGTCGTTGCGGCCCAGGAGTTCATTCAATTCGGGCTGGCCGATGAGAATGATCTGCAAAAGCTTGGTCTTGGTGGTTTCCAGGTTGGTCAGCAGGCGAACCTGTTCCAGAACCTCCGGACTGAGGTTCTGAGCTTCATCGATCACCAGCACCGAGCGCCGCCCCTTGGCGTGGGCGTCGAGAAGGTGCCGGTTCAAAAGATCGACAAAAAGTTTCTGGCTGGTGTTGCCTTCGGGATATTCGATGCCCAGTTCGTCGCAGATACTGGCCAGCAGTTCCATGGCGCTCAAGCGCGGGTTGAGGCTCAGCGCCAAATCGACGGTATCAGGCAACTGTTCCATCAGGCACCGGCAAATGGTGGTCTTGCCGGTTCCCACTTCACCGGTCAGCAG
>JAJRSS010000245.1 GCA_024278615.1 Alphaproteobacteria bacterium | reverse complement strand
CTCATTCATGTCTTCGATGATCCAGTTTGAATCAAACGCTTTGTCGGCGATCAGGCCACCGAACTCGATGTCCTTGATGAGCGGGGCAACACCAACGGTATCGTATCGTTGTCCAGGCAGCAGAACAAAGCGCACCAGATTACCCAGGGCATCGGTCAGGGCCAGGATTTTGGTCGTCAAACCACCCTTTGACTTGCCTATGGCCTGGCTTTGAGTCCCCCTTTTGAGCCCTGGCCGTGGCGGTGGACCTTGACGATCGTGCCGTCGATCATCGCGAACTCCATGTCCGGTTCATCCGACAAGGCGTCGAATATCCGTTCGAAAACATCGGCTTTGACCCAATCGCGAAAGCGCTTGAACACGGTGTTCCACTTGCCAAGACCCTGCGGTAAATCACGCCACGGGCTACCCGTGCGGGCAATCCACAGAACCGCCTCCAAAAACAACCGCCCATCCCCGCCCGTACGACCCGGGTCCGTCTTCTTGCCCAGGCAATGCGGTTCAATCAAGGACCACTGACGATCAGCGATGACAAAACGCTCTTCAATCATTCAAACCTCCTGTAAAAGGAAGCTTGAATCACATTTTAAACGATTTGGGAATCCTGAATCTCAACAGGCCCTAAAACGGTTAGCTTCATTTGAGAGGAAAAAAAATGAGCATGTTGTGGGATTTGGTGAAAGGGATACCCGAAGCGGCTGTGTTGCGAGAGCGCGTGGCCTTGGCGGATCAAAAATACGATCGGGCATTGGAGGAGGCTGAGGAGCTTCGCCAGAAAGTCGCCGATCTTGAGCGAGAAGTAACGGAACTCCGCAAACAACTTCCGTCTGAACCTACTGGCGACATAAGCGAAGATACGGCCAAGGTGCTTGTCCATTTATTTATGTCTGAGGACGAAGCATCGGGGGAAGTGAGGGCCATAGCGTCTCAATTTAATATGGAGAACAGCGTTGCAGAATACCATCTTGAGCGGTTGGATGAGCATAAATTGGCATCACCCGCAGACTACAACCCTATTGACGGGACCGTAAACTGGGAATTAACCACCGATGGGCGCCGCTACGTCGTCGAGCATGGTTTGGTTCCCAAATAAACAAATCCTAAGCCGCTTTCTCTCTTTGTTCCTTGATGATCCGGTTGACCGATTTGGGGTGCAGGCCGAATCGGGCGCCGATCTCCGCGTCCGTCCAGCCGGTGGCCACCCTTTGCATGATCTCCCGGTTGCGTTTCAGCCGCCCGGCCTGTCTGGCCCGGCCTATGGCGGCTGGCAGCAGGGGGAGAAGCCGGGCCTGGTCCAGGCCGCTGGCGGCGGCGGTGGCGCGAAGGGCCTGGTCCGGGCTGTTGCCGTTGGCGAGGTAGGTTGTCAGAATATCCACTTCCCGCGTTTTTGATTTTCGCCGGGCGCTGAGCCGGTCCAGGATGGCCTGGTAGCTTTCCTTGTTCTTTACCGCGTCGGCCAGGTGATTGGCCATCGAGCGGTGCCATTCGGCCAGGGGTTTTAGGCTCGATAGGGGTAACGCGGTGATGTCGTAAGGCACCATGACCATGGGACGAATATAGCCCGTCCAATAATCGGATTATGTGACTGCGATCACTGAACAATTTAAGGCAAGGCGCTGTATGAAAACCCGTATCCTAATTTGCCATAATATAAATTATGCGACAAACTATAATATGGATCGAGGGTATTATTGTCCGCTATCCCCTCCCAATGGGCGAAATTTTTTGAGGCTGGTTTAAGCCGATGTCAGCCAACAAGAGACCTTTAACGGCCAACCGCTTGGTTCATTTAAAGGGCATTCGGAACACGGCAAAGTTTTTTTGATCAATAAACTCAACATATTAAGGAGGTCGCCATGAAACCGCTCATTAGGTTTGCAGTAGCGGCGGGATTGCTGGGCGCATCGATGTATCCCGCCCAGGCCGAAGCATTCTCTCTCGAGTTCGAATGGGGTGATATCCCGCTTTGCACTTCGGGAAATCCGAATATCGTCGACAACCCCACCTTCTGGCTGAAGGGCGTTCCAGATGGTGCCAAGTTCATAAAATTCACTCTCACCGATCGCGACGTTCCCTCCTACAATCATGGCGGCGGGACCGTCCCATACTCGGGTCAGACGGTGATCGAACCGGGGGCCTTCACTTACCGAAGCCCGTGCCCGCCAAGTGGATCGCACACCTATGAGTGGAAAGCCGAGGCCAAGAAGAGTGACGGTTTTTTCAGCGGCTCCATCGGGTCTGCAACCGCGTCGGCGACGTACCCGTAAGCCGATAGGACCGGTATCTGCCTAGGGTCGGCATCTTCCCTTCCGCCCGCTCCCGCCATTACCACCAATTTTCCGAGCCCATGACATGACCACCAACATGAACCGGCTGATCGAGATCATGGCCCGGCTGCGCGATCCGAACGGCGGCTGCCCGTGGGACGTGGAACAGACCTTCGCCACCATCGCCCCTCATACCATCGAAGAAGCCTACGAAGTGGCCGACGCCATCGAGCGCCACGATATGGCGGCGCTGGTGGACGAATTGGGCGACCTGTTGCTGCAGGTGGTGTTCCACGCCCAGATGGCCCGGGAAGCCGGTGAATTCGATTTCGAAGCCGTGGCCGGCGCCATTTGTGGCAAGCTGGTGCGCCGGCATCCCCATGTGTTCGGCGATGCCAAAATCCATACCGCCGACGCCCAGACCCGGGCCTGGGAAGCGCAAAAGGCCGACGAACGGAAAAGCCTGGCGGCGGACGAGGAAACCCACAGCGCCCTGGATGGGGTGACCGTCGCCCTGCCCGCCATGACCCGCGCCGTGAAGCTGCAAAAACGCGCCGCCCGGGTGGGCTTTGACTGGCGCCAGGCGGCGGACGTTCTGCACAAGTTCGAAGAGGAA
Source organism: Alphaproteobacteria bacterium (assembly GCA_024278615.1). Lineage (GTDB taxonomy): Bacteria > Pseudomonadota > Alphaproteobacteria > Rhodospirillales > 2-02-FULL-58-16 > JAJRSS01. Next base: position 15,675 of record JAJRSS010000245.1, on the reverse strand, counting down.
TCGGCGGAAATGGCCCATGAAATGTCAGCCGGTTCCGGCCCGGAGCGGCTGGAAGACGAACTGGGCGATATGCTGTTCACCTGCGTCAACCTGGCCAGAAAGCTGGACCTGGATCCGGAAACCGCGCTTCGCCGGGCGAACGCCAAGTTCGAACGCCGGTTCCGCCGCCTGGAAACCGAATTGGCCGCCGACGGCCTGACCCCCGAAGAAGCCGGGCTGGATGCCATGGAAGCCCTGTGGCGGCAGGTTAAACATTTGGCAAAGGCTGAGGAATAGACTGGCCGGGCACTGAACCCCGCCTGGGTCCACGCAGGCCGGGTCCGCGTAAGGATAGCCGCCAATGACCCGCCGCCGTAATCCTCCGTTGCGTTCATTTCTTAAAATCATCCGGCAATGGTTTGTTTTACCGTTGGTTTTTATCCTTTCCGGGTGCTACCTGCCATTGCAGTTCGACACCACCATTGAAATTACCCGGAGCGGTTTCTTCAAGATGGAAATCGACGGCTATTTGGTTTCGGTGCCCCTTTACAACGGTATCGCCCAGGGCAAATTTTCACCGGAAAAAGAGGCCATCGAAATTGCCAAGGCGGAAAAGGACCTGCGCCGGGACGTGTGGATGCGGGAGTTGGCCTACCATCAGAAAGGCGCCTTCAAGTTCAGGTATGAGCGCACCGGCGACCTGCTGAAATCCAGGATGGTCACCTTCCTGCGCCGCAACGAGCGCATGATCAGCATCAAATACCTGAGCGACCGGGGCCAGATCCTGCTGCAAGGAACTTCCATCGCCAAGTCCAAGGGCAAAAAACTGGTCGATGCGGGGCTCAATATTTACGGCCGGATCCGGGTCATCACCGACGCCCAGGTCGCAAGCCACAACGCCGACCAGGTGAGCGAGGGGAAAAAGAAGACCACCTACACCTGGATCATCGAGGATATCTTCGACGCCTCGCCACGGCTGACCATCGCCGTCCCCTGAAAGCCTTCGAGGGGCCGGCGCCGACCCCCTTCCCTTTCCCTTACGGCTTGGACAACAGGCGGATCAGGCTGGAGGTGTCCCAGCGGTTGCCGCCCCGGGCCTGGATTTTGGCATAGAACTGGTTGACCATATCGGTGACCGGCAGCGAAGCACCGTTGCGGTCCGCTTCCGCCAGGCAGATATCCAGGTCCTTGCGCATCCAGTCGACGGCGAAACCGAAGTCGAATTCATCGTCGATCATGGTCTTGCCCCGGTTGTCCATCTGCCAGGACTGGGCCGCGCCCTTGGAAATCACGTCCACCACCAGCTTGCCGTCCAGCCCCGCCCGTTGGGCGAAGTTGAGCCCTTCGGCCAGGCCCTGGAGCAGCCCGGCGATGCAGATCTGGTTGACCATCTTGGTCAGTTGCCCGGCGCCGGCCGGCCCCATCAGGGTCACCGCCCGGGCATAAACGGACATGACCGGCTCGGCCCGCTTGAAGACGTCTTCTTCACCCCCCACCATTACGGTCAGCATGCCGTTTTCGGCCCCCGCCTGACCGCCGGAAACGGGCGCGTCCAGGAAGTGCTTGCCCTGGTCCCGGGCGGCTTCGTCAATTTCACGGGCGACGGCGGCCGACGCCGTGGTGTGATCGACCAGGATGGCCCCCGCCTTCATGCCGGCGAGGATGCCGTCGCCGCCGAAGACAACGGCCCTGAGGTCGTCGTCGTTGCCGACACAGGCGCAAACCACGTCGGCGCCGGCGGCGGCCTGGGCGGGGGTGGGCGCGGCGGTGCCGCCGTATTCCTTGACCCAGGCTTCGGCCTTGGCGGCGGTGCGGTTGTAAACCGTTACTTCCTGCCCGTCCTTGGCCATGTGGCCGGCCATGGGGTAGCCCATGACGCCCAGTCCGATGAATGCCGATTTTATTGCCGTCATTTAGGGTGTTCTCCTTGTTCTCTCGGGTGAGTGCGGATGCATTCTAGAATCGAGTGAGTACGGCGTGAAGGGCCCGCCAGGTGTTCCGGTCCGGGGCCAGGATCAAGGCGCCCGCATGACTTTCCGTCGCCGGTCGGTAGGGCTCGGCGCTATCCGCATTGTTCCCCGCCAGGGCGCTGTAGCCGCCGGCTTCGGCGTGAATAAGAACACCGGCGGCGTGGTCCCAGGGCTTGAGCTTGCCACCATAGCGGGCGAAGTGCAGCCGCCCCATCGCCAGGTCCATGTATTCCCGGCCGACGCACCTCATGCGCAACAGGGCGCCACTTCCGCCGGGGCCGGCATCGGTGATGCGCCGGCGTAACCTGGAAGCGAGCGACCCGTTCATGTCCCCCAAAGGTGCTGCCGGCGCGACTTTCAAGCGCTTGCCGTCCTGCCAGGCCCCCTGCCCTTTGACGCCGTGGATGGTGACGCCGTTGACCGGATCGTGAATCCACCCGGCGATGGTCTCGCCGCCCAGGCAATAGGCGACGATGACCGCGAAACAGGGCTTGCCGTCGGCGAAATTCTGGGTGCCGTCCACCGGGTCCAGCACCCACACCGGCTTGTCTTCCGATAGGGCGCGAAAAGAATCCGGATTTTCCTCGAACCCCTCCTCGCCGAGCACGGCGCAGCCGGGATGCAAATCGGTGAGCGCCCCGGCCAGGGCCTTTTCGGCCTCCGTATCGGCAATGGTGACCACCTGGCCGGGGCTTTTCTCCGAAATCTCATGGACGGCCAGGGCCCGGAAACGAGGCATGATCTCGGCCAGGGCTACCTGACGGATGATGCGGGCAACGGCCTCGACATCGGGGGTGGATAGCGGATTCATGGGCTGTTTATACCCCTTTTCGCATTTTCAAAGGGATGCTAATTCGGGATGATAGCGGAAGGAACGCGCACTTTGTCCCCCATGTGACCCGTTGGCCGGCGGGAGTCGATTCAGGCAATTGAGACGCGATTCCTTGGCATCAAGCCTGATGGATATCCCGGTCCCGGTGGTAGGCGGCGGTGAAATCGTCCAGCATGCGGGCCGCGTGGGTATTGAAGTCGGCCTGCTGGATCAGCGCCAGGGTGATGAAGGTGGTGAAGGTCACCGCTTCCCCCTTGCCGCGCAAATTGAAGGTTTCGGAGAATTCCTCCAGGGCGTCGTGGGTGGAATTTCGCGCCATTACGTTGAGTTGTTTTTTCACCAGCCGGTGTTTGTCCCGCCATTTCCGCTGTGCTTCGGTCGTGGCCATGTCGACCCTCCCTATCCCAAGTCATGAAATCTACTAGTAGAATTAAGGCAGGTCAATACACGAGCTTCCGGCCTATACTGCAACCGGTCTTTATTTCGCCGGCCGGCCACCTTGGCCCTTGGTTTCAGGAGAAACGCCCATGCCCCAACCGGATCACATCATCAAGCTGCCCCCCCTGCCCGACCCCGACGCCCTGGACGATGACATCAAGAAATACTTCGCCATCTGCGAGGAAAAACTGGGCCTGGTTCCCAATGTGCTGCGCGCCTACACGGCCAACCTGGAAAAGCTGCGCAACTTCTCCAAGCTCTACAACACCATCATGCTGGACGAGGAAAACTGCGGCTTATCGAAGCTGGAGCGGGAGATGATCGCCGTCGCCGTCTCGTCGGCCAACCGCTGCTATTACTGCCTTGTCGCCCATGGCCAGGCGGTGCGCCGCCTTTCCGGCGATCCCCAACTCGGTGAGATGATGGTCATGAATTACCGGGTGGCGGCGCTGGACCGACGCCAAAGGGCGATGCTGGATTTTGTCTGGAAACTGACCAAGAGTCCCCATGACATCACGGATGACGACCGCAAGGGACTTGGGGACGCCGGTTTTTCGGAGCAGGACATCTTCGATATCTGCGATACGGCGGGATTCTATAATTACACCAACCGGGTCGCCCACGGCCTCGACATGATGCCCAACCCGGAATACCACGTCATGGACCGCCAGGGATGAATAGCGCATACCCTTAATAGTGACTCCGTCACTTTCGGGCATTGCACAGAGGCGGAAGCTGCTGTTTAGAAAGGAACGGCCACTCCGAAGAGTGGCCGTTCCAGGCAATTACCGGTTTGGGTATCCCGGGTTAGGCGACCGTCAATTCACGTACCGCCGTCAGCTTGCCGACGAGAACGTGATTCTCGACCGACTTCAGGCCCTTGACGACAAGATAGGTGAAAATGGGCTCGAAAGCGACGATGGCGAGATACGAACCGGCGAATGCCGCCCAAGCGGAAAACGGAGTGGCGACATTGCCAATCATCAGCCAGAAACCCACCATGCCCGTTACCCCGGTGTAGTACATGGCATCCAGTTTGACGATCCTCGCCCACGAGAGGCGCTGCGAAATCGACTGGTCGAAGAAACGCCGGCCCGCAATGTAGTGGACGGTGATTAGCGGCAGCATGAGTGACAGGCTGTTCACGCCGAGATGGTAGAGATCGCCCGGTTCGAACACGAGGCCCTGGAACAGCAGCCCGATCCCAAATCCGAGCAGCGTCGGCGTGAAGCCCAATGTCAAATACATCGCCATCGCGCCCACGAAGTGAAGCTCCGACGGGCCAACGGACATATGGAAGCTCTGCATGAAGAGCGAGAAAAACCCAGCCGCCAGGAGCGTCTTAAGGGGAGCCCAGGGTTGGCCCAGGAACTCTTTGATCTGTTCCTTGCAACCCCACGCTAAAACACCAATGGCTCCGACATTCGCAATGACGACTTTCGCCGGAGCGACGTATCCAGGTTCAATATGCATGTGTATCTCCTTTCGCACCCACCGTGCGGTTAGGCCGCCAAACAAATATTCGGCGGCGGGTTGGTCAATCGTACGGGCAGGTTTCCTGACTCACGGATCATCGCCGGTGTTACGCCTTCCCAGACCTTGGTCCAGTGGCATATTGGAAACGGCTGGCCGCTCACAGTTGCGGGGGCAGTCACGGATCAGGCCCCGATTGGGTCGTCCCTTCCGTGTTCCCTTTGAATCCCACAGGCTTTGCCTGCATGGAACCCATACACGATGATAATCAGGTTAAATGAATGAAGAAGCAACGATAAAGTTCAAGCAGCGTTCGCCGCTTACCGATGTCCAGGACGAAAAAAAATCGGCCCGAATCAGCCATCCCGAATATTGACTGCCATCACAGGGGGAGAACTACCCTAAGCGCCCTGAATAACGGCTACCGGGCCTATCGCGGTGGTGTCGGAAAATCCTCCCGGACTTTCGAATCCAACCAAAACCGGATTTGAGCAGATATGGCCGGTCCCACTATTAAGACGGCAACAACGCCTTGCCTTGAGGGTTCGCAGGGGCCAAGATAATGAAGTCTTAAAACTCGCCGGCAGTCCTTAGAACGGTTCGAAATGAGCACACCCCAATCTGGCGTACTTGCGCCTGTTCCGAATTTATCGCGCTATTTGGAGTTTCACGCGGTTCATGATCCCGAGTTGCTTCCTGTCCTTCGCGACCTTGCCTCCCGGCCTGTCGAACAGGAATTGGTCGTCGGCATCGGTCCAGGTTTGGTTCATGGTCTGGGGCAATCGATCAAGGGACTGCGCCCGTTTCCTAGCTTGAGCGGGCCCGGTTGCGAGGTCCCATCGACACAAGCCGATATCTGGTGCTGGGTCAGGGGCAGCGACCGTGGCAGGATAGTCCATTCGGCTCGCGCGTTCGTGCGCTTACTTCGTCCGGCTTTTCGCTGCGAACGCACGGTGGATGGCTTCAAGTACGATCGGGGACTCGACCTGACGGGTTACGAGGACGGCACCGAAAACCCCGAAGGAGACGCGGCTGTCGATGCGGCGATCGTCGATGGGGCGGGCTCCGGGCTTGATGGTTCCAGCTTCGCCGCAATCCAGCAATGGGTGCATGACCTGGATCAATTCGAGGCGATGTCCCAGGACGGGCGCGACAACATCATCGGACGGCGCCTGAGTGACAACGAGGAATTCGATGACGCACCGGTTTCGGCGCACGTCAAGCGGACGGCGCAGGAAAGCTTTGATCCCGAGGCCTTCGTCGTTCGCCGTTCGATGCCGTGGGCGAATGCGGGCGGAGAAGGTTTGATGTTCGTGGCCTTCGGGAAATCGCTTGATGCGTTCGAAACCCAACTTGGGCGAATGACCGGACAGGAGGACGGAATCATCGACGGCCTCTTCCGTTTTACGCGGCCAATTTCCGGCAGCTACTTTTGGTGCCCACCTGTTTCGAACGGATGTCTGGACCTCACAGCCATAGGTATTTGACCCATGAGGGTCGAAACCGGCGGTTTTTGATACCCCTAAATTCCTTCAGCGTCGCCGGCGTCCTTCGGGGCGCCTTCCTTATCGGCCGCTGCCTTGAGTGGTTTGGGGATGATTCTGGGCGGATCCTTTTTTCTGCCTATTCCTGTACTCTTCCGCATCGCCGAATTCGGCAAAACCGTAATAGCGCCGGTGCTGGCCTCGAGTCTTGCGGGCATGCTTGATGGGACACCAATGCTCTTCCGAGCGTCCGGCGATCTCCCGGGCATAGGCCAGCAATCCGTTGGCGTAGCCGCAATAGGCGCAGTTGAGTTTTTCGATGGGATTGAGGTAGGCCAGGTTGTGGCGGTCAACGACGATAAAGTCGGAACGGGGAACCTTGGTGATACCGTATACGGGAAAACAGACGAACTGGAACAGGCTGACCGTCAGGTCGAGCAGGACCAGCGGAACGATCAGGCCATAGACAATGGGCGCGGCCAACAGGCGCGCCAAGCCGGATTCGCCCAGGAACCGGGCGAGGCCGGTGCGCAGTTGCTTGTGGCGGGTGCGTACGGCGGCTTCGAAGACCACCCTTTTCTTTTCGATGGTGTAGAAGAACTTTCGCCGCTGTTCCTCCAGTTCCCGTTCGGCCTCGGCTTCCAATTCCTGGATCTTCTGGGCAAGGGCTTCAATGGTGCTGTTCATTTTCCAGGCTCCCGTTCCTGCTCATACTTCTTCCTGAATTTGGCCCCATCGGCGGCGTCGAGGCGCACCCTCAAGTGGGCGTGATGGTCGTCGTCGGTGCGTTCCACGACTTCGCCGTGATCATAAAGCCAGGCAATCGCCCGGCCGTTTTCCAGGGGAATGTCAAAATCGAATTCCTCGGCGCTTTCCGCCAGGCGCCGGTCCAGCATATGCAGAAGTTCATCGCACCCCGAGCCGGTGGTGGCTGAAACCAGAACCACCGGACCGTTGGACCGGGCCGTCCGGTTAAGCAGGGTTTCCCTTTCTCCGGGCGCCAGCAGGTCCGTCTTATTCAGCACTTCGATCAGGGCCCCACTGTCGCTGCCATCCAGGCCCAGTTTCTTGAGCACGGCCAGGGTATCTTCCTTCTGCGCCTCCGTATCCGGGTGGGCCACGTCGCGCACGTGCAGCACCAGATCGGCCTCGGTCACTTCCTCCAGGGTGGCGTGGAAGGCGGTCACCAGTTCGTGGGGGAGATCAGAGATGAATCCGACCGTATCGGAAAGGATAGCCGTGCGGCCCGACGGCAGTTCCAGCCCCCGCATGGTGGGATCAAGGGTGGCGAACAACTGATCCTTGGCGGCTACGCTGGCATGGGTCAGGCGGTTGAACAGGGTTGATTTTCCGGCGTTGGTGTAGCCCACTAGGGCAACCACCGCGTTGAGCTCCCGGCGCCGTGCCTGGCGCTGCAGGGCGCGGGTACGCTTGACGTCCTCCAGTTCCCGTTTCAGGCGGGTAATGCGCTGGCCGATCAGGCGGCGGTCGGTTTCGATCTGGGTTTCTCCCGGCCCGCCCATGAAGCCGAACCCGCCCCGCTGGCGCTCCAGGTGGGTCCAACCGCGGACCAACCGGGAGCGTTGGTAGTTGAGCGCCGCCAATTCCACCTGCATGACGCCTTCACGGGTGCGGGCCCGAGCGCCGAAAATTTCAAGGATCAATCCGGTGCGGTCGATGACCTAGCATTTCCAGGCTCGTTCCAGGTTGCGCTGCTGTATGGGGGACAGGGTGCCATCGACCACCACCACATCGATTTCATAGCCGGCGATAAGCCCCTTGAGGCGGTCCACGGCGCCGCTGCCGATCAGGGTCGAGGATCGGAATCCGGAGACGCCCAGGGCTTCGGAATGGATCACATCAAGGTGGATGGCCCGGGCCAGGCCGACGGCTTCCTCAAGCCGCGCGTGTGGCGCACGGCTACCTGCCCGCCCTCTCTTCAAAAAGGCATGGACAACCAGGCAAGTGCCGGCGCCGGTTTTCCCGGCTGTTGGTTCCGTTCCGCTAGCGGACGGACTGGTGAATTTATTCTGCAGCGGCCTCTTCTTTTTCGTCCGATTCATACAATTGGACCGGCACCGACGGCATCACTGTTGAAATAGCGTGCTTGTAAACCAACTGGGTGTGGCCGTCGCGCCTGAGAAGTACCGAGAAATTGTCAAACCAAGTGACAATCCCCTGCAATTTAACCCCATTTACGAGGAATACCGTGACGGGCGTCTTGTTCTTTCTGATATAATTCAGAAAAACGTCCTGAACATTTTGCGACCGTTCTGATGCCATGGGTAAGACCCCCTTTTTTATTTTTTCGGATCGTTTTTAGACCAAGGGGCGATCCGATTTTACCTCTCCCTGTCGCCTGATTCCCCAAGGCCCGGGTTAACAAATCGTCCCAAGGCTTTACCAAGCGTTTTCTACATTACATGCTCTCTACCCGCTTGGAAAGCGCTAGGCATTCCCGAAAATGCAGAGCCGGGGGGTAATTGTCGAATTCTCCCGGTTCCGGGTCATTTTTGCGTACCAAAACCGGTACGCAACCGGCGTTCCGGGCGCACTCCAGGTCGATATCCGCATCGCCGGCGAACCATACTCGAGGCCCCGGGCCCATGCCGCTGCCGTCCAGGGCCAGATGGACAGGATCGGTAGCGGGCTTGTCATTTTTGGCGTCAAAGGCGCCAACGATGCGGCTGAAGTGACTATCCCAGCCCAAATGAGCTGCTTCCGTGCGCAGGTAGTCGCCCATCTTGTTGCTGACGACACCCAGGTAGATGCCTGCCTGTTTAAGGTCATCCAGCATTTGGCCGGCGCCGGGTAGAGGTTTCAGCTTTTCCAGGTGAATCTCGGCAAAATAAGCATAAAAGTATTGACCCGCTTCTTCCCACTGGTCGCCAAACAGGGAAGGAAAGCTGTTTCTCAGGGATTTGCGCACCCGGGTCATGGTTTCTTCCATGGTCCACGGCGGATGACCATAGTGGGTCAAGGTGGCGTTCATGCATTCGTGGATCACCGGCCAGGTATCCACCAGGGTGTTGTCCCAATCGAAAATGATTGCCCGCGGACGAAAGGCGGGACGAATTCGGGATTCAGTCACGCGGCGTCCTGATCGTCCAGGTAGGCGGCGTAATATTCGATCAAGCGCCGGGTCAGCGGTCCTGGCTCGCCATCTCCCACCGGATCACCGTCCAGGCGAACCACCGGCTTGACGAACGAGGTGGTGCTGGTGACGAAAGCCTCACGGGCCTTTCGGGCTTCGTCGACGCTAAAGGGCCGTTCAACCAACTCGATGCCTTCCTCGGTGGCAAGCCGGATTACCGCCAGCCGGGTAATGCCGTTGAGGATGGCGTGGCTGGCTTGCCGGGTAACCAGTTCGCCGTCCACGGTGACGATCCAGGCGTTTGACGAGGTGCCTTCCGTGATCTGGCCGTTTTCCTCCACCATCCAGGCTTCATAGGCGCCCTCCTCCTCCGCCTGCTGCTTGCCCAGCACGTTGGGCAGCAGGGAGATGGTTTTGATATCGCGCCGAGTCCAGCGAATTTCCGGGATGGTGATGACGCTTACCCCCTTGACATCGGGGTCGAAAGGCGCGGTCGAGCGGGCGGTCATCACGGTGACGCTTTCCGGGGTTTTAGGAAACGCATGATTGCGCGGCGCGATGCCCCGGGTAATCTGCAAATAGATGATGCCATTGTGAATGCGGTTTCGCCGGATCACTTCGCGCATGACCACTTTAAGGGCGCTGGGCGGCATCGGCCAGCCGATGCACAACTCGCCCAGGGAGCGGTTCAGGCGGTCCAGGTGCCCCTGTTCGTCCACCAGCCTGCCCCGGTGGATGGCCACCACCTCGTAAACGCCGTCGGCGAACTGATAGCCCCGGTCATCGATATGAGTGGTGGCTTCCTGGTGGGGCACGTACCGGCCCTGGACGTATGCAACTCTGGACATGGGATCCTCGCTCAGAAGTATTCCAATTGAACCGAAAATATCTTTTCCACCTTGCGGATCGACGCAAGGGTCGAAAATAATACCACCCGGTCCTTGGTTTGCACCACGGTACTGCCTCGTGGACTGATGACCTCGCCATCGCGGACGATGGCGCCCAAAAGCACGCCGGGTGGCAGCTTAACATCCTTGAGCGGCGTCCCCACCAGACCGGAGGTTTCCAGGGCTTCCGCCTCGATCAATTCGCCGAACCCTTCGCGCAGGGAATGGACGGAGTGAATGCGGCCCCGGCGCACATGCTGCATGATGGTGGACACGGTGATATCGCGCGGGTTGACCACCACGTCAATGCCCAGGGGACCGACCAGGGATTGATAGGTACCCTTGTTGATCAGGGTAACGGCCCGCTGGCAGCCGTACCGTTTGGCCAGCAGGGAAGCCAGGATGTTGGTTTCATCGTCATTGGTGACCGCGATCACGGTTTCGGTCTGGGCGACATTGGCTTCTTCGAGAATTTCCGGGTCAAGCACGTCGCCGTTGATGACCACGGTGCGGGCAAGCTGACTGGCAATGGTTTCCGCCCGGGCAGTGTTGATTTCGATCACCTTGACCTTGACCATCGGGTGGGTTTCTTCCAGGTCCTGGGCCAGGAACAGGCCGATGTTGCCGCCGCCGAAGACCAGCAGACGGCGGGCTTCCCGCTCTTCGTGGCCAAAAGCGGTCATGGCCCGGGACAATTGGCCCGTTTCGACGACAAAAAAAACTTCATCGCCAGGCAACATCTGATCGTCGGCGCCCGGCACCATCGGGGTGTCACCCCGGATCAGGCCGATGATGACGATATTAAGGTCGGGGAAAAGCTGGGTCAGTTGACGCAAGGGAGTGTTGACCAGGGGGCAGGCTTCCTCGCAACGCACGCCGACCAGCCGCACCTTGTCGTCGACCAGGGGGATCATTTCGAAGGCGCCGGGCACCTGAAGCCGCCGGGTGACGCTGCGGGCGACTTCGATTTCCGGCGAGATGATCACGTCGATGGGCATGTTGTCGCGGGTGAACAGGTTCGACCAGTTGGCTTGCAGGTAGCTCTGGTTGCGTATCCGGGCGATCTTGGTCGGCGTTTCAAACAGCGAATGGGCGACCTGGCAGGCGACCATGTTGACTTCATCGGCGTAGGTAACGGCGATGATCATATCGGCATCACCCGCACCAGCCTGCTCCAGGACATCCGGGTGGGCGGCGTGTCCGACCAGGCCCTGGACGTCCAGGGTATCGCTGATCCGGCGGATGAGATTGGGGTCCTGGTCAACGACGGTAACGTCGTTGCTCTCCATCGCCAAGTGCCGGGCGATGTTGTAGCCCACTTGTCCAGCGCCGCAAACGATAACTCTCATGGTGACGGACCCTTCGACACCGGTGCCGGCTAGGTGCTGACAGCGCGGTGTTTATCCTCGTTCTGAACGCCCAGATTTTTAAGCTTGCGGTGCAGCGCCGATCGCTCCATACCGACGAAATTGGCGGTACGCGAAATATTGCCGCCAAACCGCGCCACCTGGCCCAACAGGTATTCCCGCTCGAAAACTTCCCGCGCTTGCCGGAGCGGCAGGCCCATGACCTCGCTGGACGGCTCCAGGGTAGCCGACACCCGGTGCTTGGAGCTCATGTCAACGCTCAGCATGTCGGCGCGAATGGGGTCTTCGGCCCCACCCGGGGCGGTAATCAACAATCGTTCGATGAAGTTTCGCAATTCCCTGACGTTGCCCGGCCAATCATAACTTTGCAGGGCGACAATGGCGTCTTCGGAAATCCGCCGCGCTGGCCGGCCCGAGGCCTCGGCGATCCGCTCCATGAAGTGGGCGGCCAGAAGAGGAATATCTTCGCGGCGGTCGGCCAGCGCCGGAACGGGGATGGGGACCACGTTGAGGCGGTAAAACAGGTCCTCGCGAAACCGCTGGGCGGCCATCTCCCGGGCCAGGTCACGGGTGGTGGCGGCGATGACGCGCACGTCCACCTGGACCCGCGTGGCGCCCCCTACCCTTTCGAAGTTCTGCTCTTGCAAAACGCGGACGATCTTGCCCTGGGTTTCCAGAGGCATATCGGCAACTTCGTCCAGGAACAGGGTGCCGTTGTGGGCCGCTTCAAAGGTACCGACCTTTCGCGGCGGCTCGCCTTCGGGCGTGTCTTCGGTGCCGAACAGCCCCACTTCCATGCGGTCCGGTTCCATGGTGGCGCAGTTGACGACAATGAAAGGCCCCTGAGCGCGTTGGGAACTGGCATGCAGCAGCCGCGCCACCACTTCCTTGCCTGATCCGGCGGGACCGGTAATCAATACCCGCGAGTTGGCCGACGCCACCCGGTCGACGGTCTGGCGGACCTGGTTGATGGTTTGCGACTGTCCGATCAGGTCGGTTTCCTCTCCCGCGCGAAGGCGCAATTCCTCGTTTTCCCGCCTTAGCCGGGTGGATTCGATGGCCCGGTCGATGACCAACAGCATACGGTCGGCGGTAAATGGTTTTTCGATAAAGTCATAAGCCCCAAGCTTGAGAGCGGTGACCGCGGTTTCGATCGTGCCGTGGCCGCTCATCATTACTATCGGCACATCAGGATGATCCTTGCGAATGGCTTTCAGGATGCCAAGGCCATCCATCTCGCTGCCCTGGAGCCAGATATCCAGCAGCACCAGGGAAGGCCGCCGGGTTTCCATGCTGGCCAGGGCGCTGGTGCTGGTATCGGCCTGACGGGTGCCGTAGCCTTCGTCTTCCAGTACGCCCGCGGTCAGGACCCGGATGTCGGCTTCGTCATCGACGATTAAAATGTCATGTGCCATGGGACAGGATCGGGGTCACTACTTTTAATGGGTCGGGCGGTTCTTCGCTATCCTCGGAGGGTTCTGCACTGGAGTCCAATTGTTCAGACAGCCGGAAGACGACGGAAATTCTCGCCCCGCCACCTTCCCGGTCATCAAGTATCAGATCACCCCCATGATCTTCCATGATTTTCTTGACGATGGCCAATCCGAGCCCGGTTCCCTTGGTGCGGGTGGTGACATAAGGCTCGGTCAGGCGGTCGCGGTGGTCTTCGGGCAGTCCAATGCCGTTGTCTTCGATCACCACGGTGACCCGGGGGCCTTCGGCATTCGTCTTATTTGTGAGGATCAGGCTGATTTCCCCTTGCGGCAGGTTTGAGCCTTTTCGCCCCAGCACCGATTCGGCCGCATTTTTCAGCAAATTGGTCAGGACGCGGGAAACCTGGCGGCTGTCGCAATTGAGAAACAGGTTTTCCGGCGCCACGTCCTGGGAAAAGTGGATTTCGGGATGCCGGTTCCTTTCGAGAAATACCGCCTGACGGCAGATTTCGGAAAGATTTTCCCGTTTCAGGGTCGGTTGGGGCATGCGGGCGAAGGACGAGAACTCATCCACCATGCGGCCGATATCCGCTACCTGGCGGACAATCGTATCCGTGCAGGCGGCGAAGGTTTCCGGATCGGATTCGATCTGCTTCAAGTACCGGCGCTTTAGCCGCTCGGCGGAAAGCTGGATGGGGGTCAGCGGGTTCTTGATTTCATGGGCGATGCGCCTGGCCACGTCGGCCCAGGCGGCGGTGCGCTGCGCCGAAAGGAGATCGGTGACATCGTCGAAGGTCACGACATAGCCGATAACGGCGTCACCAATCTTTTCCGCCGCCATGTTGACCATCAAGGTGCGTGACCGCCCACGGCGCACAACCTTGATCTCCGAAGGATGATCCCGGTCCGGACGGGTCATCACTGCGGCCAGCAGTTCAGCCATTTCCGGCACCACTTCACCCAGGTAGACTGTCGAGCGTTCTTCCAGGTCGGTGGAAAGAAGGTCGGACGCCGACCGGTTGGGCAGGTGAATGCGTCCGTTGCTGTCCAGCCCTATGACCCCGGCGGAAACGCCGCTGAGTACGGTTTCGGTAAACCGCCGCCGTTCATCCAACTGTCGGTTGGCTTCCAGCAGGCCCTTCTGCTGGTTTTCCAATTGGCTGGTCATGCGGTTAAAGGCCCTTGACAAAGTGCCGATTTCATCCGCCGCTTGGGAAGCGTCGACCCGGACGCTCATGTCGCCCTTGCGGACTTTATCCGCCGCCAAGATAAGATTGCTGATCGGTCGCGCCAACCGGGTCGCCAGATTGAGTCCGATCCACACCGCCGCCAAAAGCAACAGCAATGCGACGACAACGAAGACCAAGACGAAGGTAATCTGAATACCACCCCGTTTTTTCTCCAGCCGCTTGTATTGGGCGACCGCCTGTTCCGTGGCGTTGATATGTTCCAGTACGCTGGCTTCCACAAAACGCCCCACCAGCAGATAGGCGTCAACGTAGCGATTCAGCTTGATCACCGCCCTCACCCGGTCATCGTCGTCATTGGTGATTACCGCGATCTCACCCCGGTCGGCCTTGAGGATGGCGGCCTGGGGAACCAGATCGAAGGCCAGCGACAGACTGAACTCGGTGCGAGCCTGTACACGGCCGGTGCTGTCAACGACCAGGGCTTCGGTCAGGGAGCGCAATGCCGCCTGTGTTGTTATGGTCTGGTTAAAGCGCGCCGGGTTGTTGACCAGGGCCGGTGCGTCCCGGTTCAGGTCGTTGGCCATGGCAAATGCATCTGCCCGGATATTCTGTTGGTGCTCGTACAGATAGGCCTTGGCGACGCTGCGGGACGCCTCCAGCGCCGTACTCACCCGCTCGCTGAACCAGGCCTGAATGCCAAAGTTCAGGAAAAGTCCAGCGAAGATAGCCACCAGGATTGCCGGGGTCACGGCGACCAGGCTGAACAACAGCACCAGGCGCACGTGCAGGCCCGACCCGGCCAGGCCACGGCGGTGTTCAGCCCATAGCAATGCCAGCCGGCGCGATACCAAAGCACCCAGCAGCAACAGCAAAACCACGTCCAGATAAAGCAGGGCAAGAACGGTTTTCGGATCGGGACCGCCCCCATTGGCGGAGGTCCCCGTCATGGTCGCATAGGTGGCCACTCCCGACATCACCGCCGCAACGGCGAGAGCGAACGCAAACTTGCGGCTGAGGTGGGTTCGCCGCGCCCACAGGCGGAAGCGCTTGATCAGACGGTGACGGCGCCGCAGGAGTTCCCTCGTGCGGTCCTCGGCGCGTCGGTGTTTGTTGCTGGCCGTATTCATTGTCCACCCCTGATCACGGGTATGTTGAGTTCGCGGATCTTTTTACGAAGCGTGTTGCGGTTGAGACCCAGAACGTCGGCGGCCCTGATCTGATTGCCACGGGTCGCTTGCAGGGTAAGCGTGATCAGGGGCCGCTCCACCTCGCGCAACACCCGCTCATGAAGCCCGGACGCGGGAAGCGAGTTTTGATGGGCGGAAAAATAAGCGGTCAAATGACGCTCCACGGATGTAGCCAAGCCTTCGTTTTCCTGTTCCGGTACCGTTTCGGACAACACGTCGTCGATAACTTCGGACCCAATGACCTCTTCCAGCGTCAGGGCGGCTATCCGGTGAATCAGGTTTTCCAGTTCCCGCACATTACCGGGCCAGCGATAAACTTTCAGTCTTTCCATGGCCGGGTT
>JAJRSS010000244.1 GCA_024278615.1 Alphaproteobacteria bacterium | reverse complement strand
CCTGCCGCCGAAGCGGTCCGGTTGCCCAATATGACTGAATTCAAGCGCAGGCAGGATTAATGGGGTGG
Source organism: Alphaproteobacteria bacterium (assembly GCA_024278615.1). Classification (GTDB taxonomy): domain Bacteria; phylum Pseudomonadota; class Alphaproteobacteria; order Rhodospirillales; family 2-02-FULL-58-16; genus JAJRSS01. Next base: position 7,050 of record JAJRSS010000244.1, on the reverse strand, counting down.
TGTTGTCATCACCGGACAGGGCCTGGAAGCTATAGGCATCCACGGACATATAATTTCGGCCGCGAAACCCCTCAGCGAAAGCGCGGGAGGTCAGGGTGTTCGAAGACGAGAATCCGTACCGCCGCATATAGGTGTCATCGCTGGCCCGTTCGGCGTCCAGACCCCATCTCCATGTGTCGTCAATATTGAACCTGGCTTTTCCGATGAAGTGGCCCCGAATGTCGTCCAGTGAATCCCGGGTAAAACTGCCGTTCCAATTGATGGTTCCGCTGCCCAGAATTTCCCTGTAGTCCACCGCCAGGACGGGGCCCTCGTTGGTAGTGATGATAGGGTTAAGGGTGACGTCGCTGCTGGGCGTCAGGACATAGTAGTAAGGCGCCTCCATGACTACGCCCAGGTCCGAGGAGTTGCCGATGCTTGGCGTCAGAAAACCGCTACGGCGCTTGACCGTCGGGTCCGGGTGGGAAAAGTAGGGGGTGTAAAAGACGGGAATACCAGCGATTTCCAGCCAGGCATCGGAATACTCAATAGACTGATTTTTCTTGTCGTGAACGATCTTAACGGCTTTCAACTGCCACAGAGGCGCCCGGGTCGGGTCCTCCCGGCAGGATTTGCAGGGCGAATAGACGGCTTTGCTCATTTCCGTGGTGTTGCCGTTTGAAAGGCGCGCGCCATTGGCGGCGATGCGCGCGCCATCGGTAAGGATAATCCGGATGTCCGAGATGATCCCGTTTTTCAGGTCGCCGGTCAGTTCCATAAGCTCGGCGAACACGACCTCTCCCGTCGGTTCCAGAAGCACAATGTTGCCGTTGGCGGCAAGCACGTTCGTACGCTGGTTGTAGGTAATGGAATCTGATTTGAGAATACGCCCTGCCCGGGTAACTTCCACGTTTCCCCTGGCGGTTACAATTTCTTCTTCCTGATCGTAACGCACTTCGTCGGCGCTGAAGCGTACGGGGATATCCTCATCCAGCAGGTGGCTGTTTGCCAATACCGGCCGGCCCAGGGCAGCGAGCACCAAAACAACAAGTAAATACGTCAACGGTGAATTCGGGCGCAGCCGGTAACCGGATACCCCTGGAACCAGCCGCTTTCGAAAAATTGACGCCGCCCGCTTCATTGGCCCTTATCCGTCTTCCAAGTGCAGCAGCATGGCCAGCCCAAGCAGGGTCGCGACCCCGGCCGGCGTCCAGGCGGCAAGGACCACGGGGATGCTGTCGGAAAGCCCCAGGGCGAAAACAACGTCGGAAAAGAAATACAGGATGAACCCAGTTAAAACACCGCCGGTGATGATAAAGGTAGTACCACCGCGTCTGGCTTGGCGCAGGGTGAAGGTAGCGGCGATCAGCACCATGGCGCACATCATCAGCGGTGCGGCCAAAAGCGCGTGTTGGTACAGTCGGTGCCGTACGGCGGAGAAACCGGATTTTTCGAGGGTCCTGATGAATTCCGGCAGGTCCCAGAAGGACATTGTTTCCGGTGGCGCGAAGCTGTCCTGAATTTTTCCAAGGGTGAGGTCGGTTTCCAGCCTGTAGCTCTTCTCGAACCTGGGCGGCTTTTCGGGTTCCAGGATCCAGGCGTCCCGCATATCCCAATAGCCGTCTTCCAGACGCGCGAATCCGGCATCAATGCGCCCACCGAATTGTTCCCTTTTCTGGTGCAGAAAGACGATCACGTCGCGCAGCTCCACGCCGGAATCCTGCTGGAGGACTTGTTTGGAATGGATGACCGATTGGCCGGCCTGATTGGATTGGCGAAGCCACAGGCCGGATTCCGAAATGGCAAGAGAATTCTGCCGTCCTTTCAGGTTTTGGGCTTCCAACAGCTCGTACCGGGACAGGGCGGCGGAAGCCAAAGGGTTGACCACGGCGACCATCACTACACCGATCAAAAACGCAATCACCACCACGGGCAGAAGGAACTGCCACGCCGAAACCCCCGCCGCCCGGGTAACTACCAGTTCATGGCTGCGCGTCAGCCGCCAGAAGGCGGCCATGCCACCAAACAGCACGGCAAAGGGAACCGCCTGCTGTCCCATGTGCGGCAATTTCAAGGCGGCCATCTCGACAATGGCGCCTAAGGACACTCCCGGTAAGGACGCCGTTCGGCGCATCAGCTCGATAATATCCAGCAACAGGATCAGCATCAGGAACACCATAAAAATGGTCGCGAAGCTGACCAGGAAATGCCGGCTGATGTACAGGGACAGGGTAGGGGAAAGTCGCACGGTCTTACCTTAGTTGGCCGTCAACATGGGTTCGGCCGGCTCGCTCCGCCGCCGGGGGGCGCGGACCATGAAATAATATCCCAGAAAAATAGGCAACACCGCGTTCACATAGATCAGGGGGACAAGCCCCAGGGACTTGGCGGCAATATTTTCCAACGCCAAGGCCAGGCCTTGCAAGCCAACCACCAACACTACCGCCAGCAGGATTCGTCCGGTCTGCGAGCGGCGGGTAATGGCGCCGGAAATCAAGCAGGCAAGTCCGACCAGGGTGTAGCCCAGTGCCAACAGGGGTGATGACAGCCGCTTGTGGGCCTCCACCGTGAATTTTCCCACGTCCTGGGGGCTTACGTATTCGGCTTCCTCAAGATTGAGAAGTTCTTCCAGACGCCTTTCCCGGGCTTCGCGAAACCGGATCTCGTCGCGGGCCTGATTGGGCTCCATGTCGTATGTGCTGCGGTCGAAATAGAGAATGGACAACTGATGGGTTTTCTTGTCCACCGTTTGGCGGCTGCCGTTGAACATGACCACACGGGATCCGCTATCAGTTTCCACCATGGCGCCCCGCTCGGCGAGCCAAGTGTATACCTTTTCCTCGTCCCGGGCGTCGTGGACCATGATGCCCACCAACTGCCCGTCGGCGGACCGTTCGCGTACATAGACGGTGACGCCGTCGGAAACATTATTGAAGGCGCCTTCCCGCAACAGGATGTGGGAATACCCATAACGGACCTCCCACTGGAGCTCGCGGAACATGCGGTAGGACTCGGGTACCAGGTAAAGGTTCAATCCATAGCCGAAAACAACCACCGCCCCGGCAAGGATCAGGGCCGGCCGGGCAATGGCCTGCTGGCTCAGCCCGGCGGTGCGCATGATCACCAATTCCCGGTCGGCGATCATCCGGTTGTAGGTGAACACCACCACGGTAAACAGGGCGATGGGCAGGATGATGGATAGGAAATTGGGCAGCAGCAACATGGTCAGGTAGAAAAAGGCGCCGGCGGACAGGCCCCGGTTGATGATCATCTCGACGAAGCGTAACGATTGGGTCAGCCAGATGACGGCGGTCAGCGCGGCGGTGACCAATATCATGCCTACCAACAACTGCTGCAGGACGTATCGGGTGTAAGCCTTCATGATGCCGCTGACTGTTAACTTATTCCTTGCCGACGGTTCCGCCGTTTCATCGCCCGTGAAAGGGCGCTGACCCGGGAACCACCCATGAAAGGTTAGGAATACCCCAAGAACCCACTGAACCCTATGGTTTTCTTTGCCTGCGGGTTTTCAGAGTCAGACCAGCTCCGGTCCACTGGTGGCGACGATTTCACCGCCTTCCATGAAGGCGGTGGCCAGGGCCGCAGCGCCGACCAACTGGTGATCGGCGTAGAAACGTGCCGTGACCAGCTTGGCGCGCAGGAAGTCCAGGTCCCCTTCGCCCGCCGCCAGGCCCGCTTCGGCGGCCAGGGCGGCGCGGGCCATGAGCCAGCCGCCGGTCACCGTACCCAGCAGGTGCAGGTAATAAACGGCGCCGGCGGTGACCGCCGCGACGTTCACCGGATAGGTTTCAACCAGCCACCGGGTGGCGTGGTTCAAGGCTTCGACGCCGGTCCTGAGCCGGCCGCGGATGACCGCCATGTTGTGGTCCCCGCTCACTGTCGCCAGTTTTTTGTCCAGGGCCTTGATGGTGGCGGCCAGCGCCAGGACGGTGCGGCCTTCGTCCCGCGCCACCTTTCGGCCCACCAGATCCAGGGCCTGGATGCCGTTGGTGCCTTCGTAAATGGCGGCGATGCGGGCGTCGCGCAGGTATTGGGCGGCGCCCGTTTCCTCAATATAGCCCATGCCGCCGTGCACCTGAATGCCGGTGTTGGCCACGTCGATGCCGGTATCCGTGCTCCATGCCTTGACCACCGGGATCAATAGATCCACCAGGGCCTGCTGTTCCAGGCGATCTTCCGGATCCGGGAGGCGCCTGGCCTTGTCCAGGCAGGAACCGGAAAAATAGGCAAGCGCCCGCATGGCTTCGGTGCGGGCCTTCATGGATAACAGCATTCGGCGCACGTCCGGGTGATGGTCGATGGTTACTGAACCGCCGCCCGGGTTTTCCACGTTCCGGCCCTGGAGCCGTTCGGCGGCGTAGGCCCGGGCATGTTGGTAGGCGCGCTCGGCGATGCCCACCCCTTCCAGGCCGATACCCAAGCGGGCGTTATTCATCATGGTGAAAATGTACTCGATACCCCGTTGTTCTTCGCCAATCAGGAAGCCAATGGCCCCGCCGTCGTCACCGTAAGACAACACCAAGGTGGGGCTGGCGTGGATGCCGAGCTTGTGTTCCAGGGAAACGTTGCGGATGTCGTTGCGCTTACCAAGGCTCCCCCCGGCGCCGGGCAGCACCTTGGGGACCAGGAACAGGGACAGGCCCTTGACTCCGTCGGGGCCGCCGGCAACCCGGGCCAGCACCATGTGGACAATATTGTCGGTCAGGCCGTGGTCGCCATAGGTGACGAAAATCTTCTGCCCGGTGATCCGGTAACAGGCTCCCATGCCGGAAAAGGTGGATATGGCTGCATCCGACGGGTCCACCGCCCAGGCCTTGGTGCGCACGCTGCCCAGGTCCGATCCGGCCTGGGGCTCGGTCAGGTTCATGGTGCCGTTCCATTCGCCGGTGATCAGGCGGGGCAGGTAATATTCCTTCAGTTCCCGGGTGCCGTGCGTGGTCAGCAATTCGATCGCCCCGACGGTCAGCGCCGGGCACAGGCTGAAGGCCATATTGGCCGAACACCAGATTTCCGACACCGCCGTTGATACCAGCCACGGCAGTCCCTGGCCGCCGTATTCGGGATCGAAAGGCAGCCCGTTCCAGCCCCCTTCGACGAACTTGCCGTAGGCCTCCTTGAACCCGTCCGGGTTTCGGACAACGCCGTTTTCCAGCACGCAGCCCTGTTGGTCGCCCACCCTGTTCAGCGGCGCCAGCACCTCCGAGCCCAACTTTCCCGCCTCCTCCAGGATGGCCTCCACCAAGTCTGGCGTCGCTTCCTCAAGGCCGGGCAGGGCGGCGACGCCCATCAGGTCCGCCACCTGGTTGATGACGAAGCTCATATCGGCGAGGGGGGCGGTATAGGCGGACATGATCGGCAAATTATCCTGTGGTTTAACTCTGGGATCTGACGCCAGGGTTTAACGATGGCCGGCGAATACCTGAAATTTAGACCCGTCAGCGCAAGGAGGCCAGCTTTCCCGTGATGCCTCCCTGATGAGGATCAAGATCGGAGCACTTTTCCAGGGTTCATGATGTTGTCCGGGTCGAGCGCCGCCTTGATCCGGCGCATAAGGTCCAGTTCCACCGCCGATTTGTACCGTTCCAGGTCGTCCACCTTGAGCCGCCCAATGCCGTGTTCGGCGCTGAAGCTGCCGCCCAGTTCGCAGGCAAGGTCATGGATGATACGGTTTATGGCGCCCCGATGGTCCAAGAAATCTTCCCACCGGGCGCCTTCAGGCTGGCACAGGTTGAAATGCAGGTTGCCGTCGCCCAGGTGGCCGAAGTTGACCACCCGAACGCCGGGAACTTCCTTTTCCGCCAGCTCCGTGCCCCGGCTGACGAATTCGCGCATCCGGTCCAGGGGCAGGGTAACGTCATGCTTGATGCTGCCGCCTTCGTGTTTCTGGGCTTCCGGGATGGCTTCGCGGATTTTCCATAAGGTACCGGCCTGGGTTTCGCTGGCCGCGATTACCCCGTCGGCAACGTGGCCATCTTCCATGGACGCCGCCAACGCACATTCAAGCACTTCCTTTATTCCGGCGTTTTTCCTCGGGCTGGTCAATTCGATCAGGGCGTAATAGGGATGCCGGGCGCCGAAGGGATCGGTGACGCCGGGTATATGCCGGACCGCTATATCCACTCCCGGCCGGCCCATCATCTCGAAGGCGGTCAGGGTATCCCCGGCGGCGGCATGGGTGCGCCTGAAAACATTCAGCACCCCTTCCAGGGTGGGGCAGGCGGCCAATGCGGTTTCCCGCTCCACCGGCTTGGGGAACAATTTGACCACGGCGGCGGTGATGACGCCCAGCGTTCCTTCGGCGCCCATGAAAATCTGTTTCAGGTCGTACCCCGTGTTATCCTTGCGCAGCGCCCGAAGGCCGTCCCATACCCGGCCGTCGGGCAGCACCACCTCCAGCCCCAGGACAAGGTCGCGGGCGTTGCCGTAACGCAGCACCTGAACCCCGCCGGCGTTAGTGGATATATTGCCGCCGATGCAGCAACTGCCTTCCGCCGCCAGGCTCAAGGGAAAAAGCGCGCCGGCGTCATCCGCCGCCCGGTGCAAGTCTGAAAGGATGCAGCCCGCTTCCACGGTCATGGTGCGGTTCAATGGGTCCACGGCGCGGATGCGGTTCAGGCGTTCGGTGGAAAGGACGATCCCGCCGTCAGGCACGCCGCCACCCACCAGCCCGGTGTTACCGCCCTGGGGCACCACGGCAATGCCGGTGCCGGCGCACAGGCTCACGACCCTGGCAACTTCTTCCGTCGATGCGGGGCGCACCACCATGGCGGCCTGGCCGCGAAAGAGGCCCCGTTCCTCCACCAGATAAGGCTCCTTGGCCGCCGCGTCTTCGATGCAGCCCTTGGCGCCGACAACGTCGCGGATGGCGTCAAGCAATTCCTGGGAAACATTGATCATATTTATGGAACGCCGGGTGACGGGGTTGCGGGAAGTGCATCCTAGGGCATGGCCCCATGGCGGTGCAAACGGCGAACTTCCGGCGGCCTGCCGCGGGGGAAATTGACGGTTGTGCCGTTTCTCCCGTACCCTGGGCGGATCGTGATCTTGCCT
>JAJRSS010000243.1 GCA_024278615.1 Alphaproteobacteria bacterium | reverse complement strand
GATGCACGGCCACGGCGGCGCATGGCGGGTACACGGAATCAACCACCCGCCCCGCTAGAATTCCCGTGCTAGGGTCGCCGGCCCTTGGCCCAAGAGGAGCAACGTCGTGACCACCAATGTCCTACCCGCCATAACCCTGGTCCTGGGCGGCGCCCGCTCGGGCAAAAGCACCTACGCCGAATGCCTATGCGGCGATGCCGGGGTTTACCTGGCGACGGCGGAAGCAAGGGACGAGGAAATGGCCGAACGTATCCGCCACCACCGGCAACGGCGGGGCGATGGTTGGACAACCGTGGAAGAGCCCTTAAACCTGAACGGCGCCTTGAAGGATCACGCCCGGCCCGGCCGCCCGGTTCTGGTCGACTGCCTGACCCTGTGGTTGTCCAACCTCATCGGCGCCGGCCTTGACGGGGGCCGGACCACGGACCGGACCGTGGACCAGGCCGTTGACGGGCTGGTGGAAACCCTGGGGACGCTTCAGGGTCCGGTGGTCCTGGTCTCCAACGAAGTGGGCCAGGGGATCATCCCTGACAACGCGCTGGCCCGCGCCTATATGGACTCGGCGGGCCGGATGAACCAAAAAATCGCCGCCGCCGCCGACCAAGTGGTGCTGGTCACCGCCGGCCTGCCTTTGAATTTGAAGAGCCACAAATCTTGAAAGAAGCAAGAGAATGAAGATTCCCGCCACCGTCATCACCGGCTTCCTGGGCGCCGGCAAGACCACCCTTATCCGGCATCTTCTGGAAAACGCCAATGGCCGGCGCATCGCCCTGATCATCAACGAATTCGGCGACCTGGGGTTCGACAAGGACCTGATTCAAGGCTGCGGCATCGAAGGCTGCGAAGATGAAAACGTAATCGAACTGGCCAACGGCTGTATCTGCTGCACGGTGGCCGACGATTTCCTGCCGGTGATGGAAAAACTGCTGGACCGGGACGAACCGCCCGATCATATCGTCATCGAAACTTCGGGCCTGGCCCTGCCCAAGCCCCTGATCAAGGCCTTCAACTGGCCGGAAATCCGCTCCCGGGTCACCGTCGACGGGGTGGTGGCGGTGGTCGACGGCCCGGCCGCCGCCGCCGGGCGCTTCGCCGACGATCCGCAAGCGGTGCAACGCCAGCGGGAAAGCCCAAATAATTCTGCTGGCCTGCCGGACCATGACAACCCCCTGGAAGAAGTATTCACCGACCAGGTCCAGGCCGCCGACATGATCCTGCTCAACAAGGCCGACCTTCTGAAGGATGGCGAGGAAGCCCACCTTGTCGCCGACCTTGCCGCCGCCGCCCGCGACGCCGTGCATATCGTGCCTACACGCCACGGCCGGGTGGACATCGCCGTGCTGCTGGGCCTGGAAAAGGCGGCGGAAGACGACCTGGATTCCCGCCCTTCCCACCATGACGGCGCCGATGACGAACACGATCACGATGATTTCGATACGTTTACCGTTGAACTGGGCGACGTTGCCGACCCGGCGGCGCTGGAGGACCGGCTGCTTGCCGCCATCACCGGGCACGATATCCTGCGCATCAAGGGCTTCATCCATGTTCCCGGCAAGGACATGCGCCACGTGGTTCAGGGCGTCGGTCCCCGAATCCAGCGTTATTACGACCGGCCATGGAACGGCGACGAAGCCCGCCGCAGCACCCTGGTGGTGATCGGTGAAAAGGGTCTCGACCGGGCGGCCATAGAAGAGTTGCTGAGAAAGCCCCTCGGGCACTAAAGGAGACCCAACCGCATGCACCTTCTCGCCGCCCAGCCGGGCGCCATCGCCGATGGCGCCGAAGCCGTCGATTTGGGCCAGTCGCCGGGCGATATCGTCGTGCTGTCGGCGGCGGATACGGAATTGGCTTCGCTCGCCGCCGCCAGAAATCAAATAAGCGCCCGATTGCCGGAACGGGATTTCCCCAGCCTGCGCCTGGCCAGCCTGATGCAGCTTGGCCACAACATGTCCGTCGATTTGTATGTGGAAGGGGTCATCGCCAAGGCCCGGCTGGTGGTCGTCCGGCTGCTGGGCGGGCGGGGCTATTGGCCTTACGGGGTGGAACAGGTGGCGGGAGTGGCGCGGGAAAACAACATCCCCGTCGCCTTCCTTCCCGGCGACGACGCGCCGGACGCGGAACTGGCCGCCTTCACCACCGTGCCGCCCGAGGCCGCCCACCGCCTGTGGCAATACTGCGTTCACGGCGGGGTTGAAAATTCGCAACAGTTCCTGCGCTACGCCGCCCATCTGACCGGGTTTGATTGCCAATGGCGGGAACCCCGGCCCCTGCTGCGCGCCGGGCTGTATTGGCCGGGGTTCGCCGAAACTACTTTGGATTCGGTGCGGGAAAACTGGAAGAACGGCGCCCCCGTCGGCGGGCTGGTGTTTTACCGGGCATTGGTCCAGGCGGGCAACCTGGGTGCGGTGGACGGTATGATTGCCGGCATGGCCGAGGCCGGCCTCAACCCTCTGCCGCTGTACGTTTCCAGCCTCAAAGACGAAATGTCGGCGGCCCTGGCCGGGGAAATTTTCGCCAACGATCCGCCCGGCGTGATCCTCAACGGTACCGGCTTCGCCCTTTCCGTTCCCGGCGGCGCCCGCACCCGGGGGGCCTTCGACGTTGTTTCCTGCCCGGTGCTGCAAATCGTCTTCGCCGGCACCAATCAGGAAACCTGGCGCCAGGGTACCCGCGGCCTGTCGGCCCGGGATATCGCCATGAACGTCGCCCTGCCGGAAGTGGACGGCCGGGTACTGGCCCGGGCAGTGTACTTCAAGGGGTTGGCCCGCCGCGACAAGCTGACGGAAACGGATATCGTGATCTACGAGCCGGTAGCCGACCGTATCAAATTTGTTTGCGAACTGGCCTACAACTGGGCCTGGCTCCGGGACGCCCCCGCATGGTCGCGCAAGGTGGCGCTGGTCCTCGCCAACTATCCCAACAAGGACGGCCGCATGGGCAACGGCGTCGGCCTG
>JAJRSS010000242.1 GCA_024278615.1 Alphaproteobacteria bacterium | reverse complement strand
CCTCGCCGTGTATTTTACATTCCCGGTCGGGCCTGACGGCCCTCCTCGCCGTGTTTTTTACGTTCCCGGTCGGGCCTGATGGCCCTCCTCGCCGTGTTTTTTACATTCCCGGTCGGGCCTGACAGCCCTCCTCGCCGTGTTTTTTACATTCCCGGTCGGGCCTGACAGCCCTCCTCGCCTCTTGGTTACATTCCCAGTCGGGCCTGATGGCCCACCTCGCCGTGTTTTTTACGTTCCCGGTCGGGCCTAACGGCCCTCCTCGCCTCTTGTTATTTTCTATTCAACCGTCAGGTGTGGGCGGTTGCCAATCGTCAGTGTCATGGTCGGGGTGTTGGCGGTTGGTGGCGGCGATTTCCGTGCGGCTGGCGGAATATTGCGGTTCGGGCCCACGCAGCGGTAGATCGGTCAGATTGTGGAAATACGACACCGTGGTCTCCACCTCGATCTGGTCCCTGGGCACGATTTTCTCCGGGTCATCGAAACTGCCTGTCGTCAGTGAAATCCGCCCCGTTCCGTCATAGGCGAAATAAAGCGGCGTGCCGCAGGCCCCGCAAAACCCCCGCGTCGCCTCAGATGACGACCGGAACACCTTCGCCGCCCCCCGCGTCCAGGCAAAATCAACCTCCGGCACCCCGGCAAAGGCCCCGAACAGGGCCCCAAGCGCCTTCTGGCACATGCGGCAATGACAAAGCGAAACCGTCACCGGCTCAGCATAAAGCGCATACCGCACCGCGCCACACTGACACCCGCCGGTATGAAGGACCTGTCGTTCACTCATGGCATTGCTCCGATTGTTGCTGGGCTGGCACTAATCCCACCCTCCGTCATGCTCCGGCTTGACCGGGGCATCCAGTAACCGTTGTCGTTGGCTGTGCTCCCGGTCGAAAGCCAGTGGCTACTGGATTGCCCGATCAAGTCGGGCAATGACGACTGAGGGTGGGGCGCGCTCCCAACCAACCGGTAGAGATAAACCTTGCCGGCAACAGCAACCCACAGCCCACGCCAAAACCCAAGACCGTCATCCCGGACTTGATCCGGGATCCATTGGCATCCGCAAGAGAAATACCGCGCCTCAGTAGGGACCTCTCCCCCTACCTCACCCCCCGTCATGCCCCGGCTTGACCGGGGCATCCAGTAACCATTGTCATTGGCTGCGCTCCCGGTCAAAACCCGGTGGCTACTGGATTGCCCGATCAAGTCGGGGCATGACTTGGGTGGATTGGGCGTGGTCACCGGTTTAATTCCAGCATACTGCCGTCAGGCCCATCAATGATTTGATAGCCGCGTTCAAAAAGGTCGTCTCGGATTCGGTCCGCGTTTTTCCAATCCTTTTGCCGTCTTGCTTCATCGCGCTCGCGTAGCAGCCCGGCAGCAACAGGGTCGTCTATGGTTGGTTCACCTTCGTTTTGAAAGCAGCGCATTTCCTCGGCATCGAGGATGCCCAAAAACCGAAGTGATCCATAAAACGTTTGAAACCCTTCTGGATCGAGATTTGGGTCCAGTTTTGATATCTGGTGCAATTCGGTAATGGCAGCCGGGGTGTTCAGATCTTCGCTCAGCGCACCCTCCACCGCTGCTGAAAACGGATATTTTTAGTATAATTCCCGGTTGGTCTGCTGGGAGAAATCCATGCCCCCGTTTAACAGTTTTTCTTTCCAGGTTAAGAGTGTCCCGGCGCTTTCTCTCAAACCCGCCTCAGTCCAGTCAATCGGCTGGCGATAGTGCGTCCGCAGCATATTGAAGCGAAGCACATCGCCTGGCCACTCCTCCAACAACTCCCCAATCGTCAAAAAATTCCCCGCGCTCTTGGACATCTTCTCGCCCTCGACCTGCAGAAACCCATTATGCATCCACACATTCGCCATCGCGCCGGTGCCGAAAGCGCAGCGGGACTGGGCGATTTCGTTTTCGTGGTGGGGGAATTTCAGATCGATGCCGCCGCCGTGGATGTCGAAGACTTCTCCTAAGTGCTTTTCCGCCATGGCCGAGCATTCGATGTGCCAGCCGGGGCGGCCCCGGCCCCAGTCGCTGTCCCAGCCGGGTTGGCCGGGTGCGCTGGGTTTCCACAGCACAAAATCCATCGGGTTTTTCTTGTAAGGCGCCACTTCGACCCGGGCGCCGGCGATCATCTCGTCGGTCGAACGGCCCGACAGCTCGCCATAGGCTTCCCATGCATCGACGTTGAACAGCACGTGACCTTCCGCCTCATAGGCGTGGCCTTTGTCGATGAGGATCTGAATAAGCGCCTTCATCTCCCCGACATGTTCCGTCGCGCGCGGTTCGATATCCGGCGGCAGGCATCCCAGGGCCGCGACATCGGCATGATATTGATCGGTGGTGCGCCCGGTCAGCTCATCGATGCTCACACCCTCGGCCGCCGCCCGCTCCATGATCTTGTCATCGACATCGGTGATGTTGCGGACATAGGTAACTTTGGTCTCGCCCTTGCCGCCATCCCACTCTCCACGTTCCGCAAGATGCCGCAAAAGCCGGTAGAGCACATCGAAGACGATCACCGGGCGGGCATTGCCGATATGGGCGTGGTCGTAGACCGTCGGCCCGCAGACATACATGCGCACATTCGCTCGATCGAGGGGGACGAAGTCCTCCTTCTTCCGCGTCAGCGAATTGTAGAGACGCAAAACCATCAATGATCCTCCTGCCGGCTGGCCGGGGCGTTCCATGGTCCACTTTTATTTCTAAGAAAAGGAGAACGGCCGCGCCAGCTGCAAACTAGCTGCAAATAATCCCGAAAATACAAATTGTGTTCTGGCCGGTTCTCATGCGCCCGATAATGGGGCAGTCATGCCCCCCGGTCAAGCGGCCAGGACATCAAAGCCCAGCTCCACCAGCGCCGTCCGCAAAGGCCCCGGCCCGGTGAAGTGGATACCGTGCAGCCCGGCGGCAATGGCGCCGTCGATATTTTTGGGGGCGTCGTCAATAAACACCAGCTTGCCGTGCTCCAGCCCATTGCGGTCTGCAAGAAGATCGAAAATACGCCTTTCCGGCTTCAGCATCTTTTCGTCCCCCGAGACCACCGTGTCGCGGAAAAGGTTCAGAAAATCGAACATCTTCTGGGCCTGCCGAAACGTATCCCCGGCAAAATTGGTGATGGCGTAGATCGGCACATCGGCGGCGTGCAGCTGGCGCAGCAGCACAACCGTCTCGTCTATGGGCCCGGCAACCATTTCGGGCCAGCGCTTGCGGTAAGCGCGGATATTGGCTTCGTGGTCGGGGTGGGCGGCGATCAGCAGATCGGTCGCCTCATCCCAGGGGCGCCCGGCGTCCTGAAGGATATTCCATTCCGATGTGCAGACATTGGCTAAAAACCACTCCATCTCCTCATCGCGCCCGTCGAAAATCTTGCGGTACATGTGCCGCGGATCCCAGTCGAGCAAAACCCCGCCAATATCAAATACCACCGTATCGGGCTGCATCACCACCGTTCCCCATCTGTCTGTTGCCTAACAGCGCCGTTCATACGGCGTTCAAGCGCCAAAGACGAGTCTTGACCCACCAAATGATGCAGCACGAACGAAGGTGCCCCTCCCAAAAAGGGCCAAGGAGACGATCATGGCGATTTGGATGGACGACATCGAAACAAAACCGTCATCGCGCTGGCGCCGGTCCGACCTCGCACTTGTCGCCAGCCTCGCGGTCGTGGTGACCCTCCAGTTTGCCGTTGCGGTTTATGTGTTCGATTTCAGCTCAACCGCCAATGCCGCCGTAAGCATCGACACAAATTCCACCATACCGATGTCGATGCCCGAAACCTGGGCCACACGCTTCAGCGCCAAACCCGCCACGTCCGAATTTGATGGCCAAGGCGCCAGCGCCGGCCCGGCCCTGTGGTTCAACCAGGGGTCCGCCGAGGCCCGTGTGAGTTTCACCTCCGCCGGTCAACCGATGTTTGCGCCCAAAACTTACGCCTTCGCCGCCGACGGCATGCGCGTGTCCCTGGGGCAAGTCCCCACCGACTATCGCGACACAACGCACATCCCCTCCACGCCCGTTATGTCGGCGCCCACGGCGGTCGCCGCTTTCGTGCCGCACCGGACCGAAATGCAACCACAGACCAAATCCACTGGCAAGTCCCAGAACATCGCCGCTTTGCGCAGCTATCTGGGCGAAAGCGGGTTTGCCGCAATGGGCACGCGGTGCGGCAACCTGCTGGACAAGGCCTATAGGTACGATGGCGGGCTGATCGCGCTGTGCCGCCAGGTGCGGGCAACGCTGTAGTGCAATTTTTCACTGGTATTTCGTCCGCCGGGGCTGGAAATCAGATATCCAAGATATATATCCAAACGAGAATGTGATTTCCTAAACCCGTCAGGAGTCCGGCATGAACTACCACATCACCAAGGCCGTCTCGACACCATATGATGAAACCATTACCTGCGTCACCGACGCCCTGGCGGCGGAAGGGTTTGGTATTCTGACGACCATCGATGTCAAAGCGACCCTGAAAAAGAAAATCGATGCGGATTTCCGGCCCTATATCATTCTGGGCGCCTGCAACCCCAAGCTGGCGCACCAGGCCCTGCTGGCTGAAGACAAAGT
>JAJRSS010000241.1 GCA_024278615.1 Alphaproteobacteria bacterium | reverse complement strand
AGTCTTTGGCTTGGGATCAATTACCGGATACTCATGACCGGATCGGTTGACCTGGCTACCAGTCTCATCGCCTATGGAGAATCCAATGCGCGAAATGGAACTGTTTGACGAAGACGGAAATGACGGTACTGTATTTCGGGATGTCATCATGCTGGCCCTTTTGGGCTTTGTCACCATTGTCGTGCTGTTGCTGCCACACCTGAACCCGCCGGCCAAGGCGGTGGAAACCACTGCGCCGCCGGGTAACATCGTCGTCGAAATCCGGTGGCCGGATGACATCGACGTCGATGTTGACCTGTGGGTCGAGGCGCCGGGCGACAAGCCGGTGGGTTATTCCAACAAGGGTGGCCGGACATTCAATCTGCTTCGGGATGACCTGGGTGTCACGAGTGACATCACGGGCCTCAATTACGAAGTCGCCTTCAGCCGCGGGACGCCGGCGGGTGAATACACGATCAATCTGCACCTGTATCGAAACGCGCAGAAAATTCCATCCATTCCGGTAATGGTGGCCGCCAGCCTGAAACCGGATGCCAACGCGCAAATGGTGCCCATCGCCAACAAGAAAGTGGAAATGAGCCGCGAAGGAGAGGAGAGAACGATTATTCGGTTCTCGATCGACGGAGGCGGTAATTTCATACCGGGCAGCATCAACACCCTGCAACGAATGCTGAGGTCGGCCAAGCGCTGACCGTCTCTGGAGTACCTCCATGGACCATATGATCTTCCTGTATGCCTTGCTGGTCCTCACCGCATCGGGGCTGGCCGGAATCACCATCTGGGCGCCCAGGCGCGCCTGGGTAAAGACCTCGGCCCTGGCCCTGGCGGGGTTGCTGATGATTACCGGATACGCGAGCCTGGTGGAGCTTCTGGGCCGGCCAAAGGCGGTACACATGGAATGGGCAAAAAAGAACGTCCCCGAGGCCACCGTCCTGGGCGTCAGCTTCAAGGAAAAGGAAGCCATTTATCTGTGGCTCAGCTTTGACGATGAGCAGGAACCCCGGGCCTACGCGCTGCCGTGGAGCATGAAGGCCGCCCAACAGATCCAAAACGCCATGCAACAGGCCAACGCCATGGGCACCGCGGTGCGCGCCAGGCGGCCCTTTGACGCCAGTGATGTTGATTCGGAAATGATGTTTTACGCCCTGCCCCAGGAAGCCCTGCCGCCCAAGGTTCCCCGGCAAGGCTGAGCCGCGGGTTACTATCTTCCGCTCACTGGCCCCTCCACGATGCGACTTCGAGAAGCCTCATCCGTGGCCACCGCGCTTTCAGCACGGACCAGCGACTGCCGGGGAGCTACCGGCGAGCGTATCCCCGCGCCCATTTCAATTCACTTTCCAACCGACCGATATCGTAAATGCATACACCATCGTCGTCGGGGACCAGCAGCCTGCCCCCGGTAATGAATACATCTTGTGGGTTGTTGCCGACGTCCAGCCGGCAGATTTCCTGTCTCTGGTCCAGATCGACAACCGACACCTGATTGGATTGAAGACAAGGCACATAGGCTAATTTTTCCCGCTCATCGACGACAACGTCGAAAGGTGCATTCTGCACCGGGATGGAGTCGATTACCTTCATGGTTTTCAAATCGATGATCGACAAAAGGCAAAGATCGAAATTGGCAACCAGAATCCAGTCGCGCCGATCCAGAATAGCTATGCCCTCGATCACCCGCGGGCGGTGGAGCTTGCTGAATTCGAGTTCCTTATCGGCATATTTGTCATGAAGAGTAAAATTCAGGACTCCGTCCTGGATCAAATCCAATTTGACATCCGTTCGCCGGCTCAAATTACTTCGGTCGTAGATGGTTACCGAATTGTCGAAAAAATTCCCGGCGGCGATATATTTCCGGCTGATGCCCACTGCCGTCGGCCGCCGTCCAGTGGGTAACGTCTGAACCACCTCTTCCTTTTCCATATCGACAACGGAAATGGATTCACCGTCGGACACCTTGTTTTCGACGCTCGCCTTATGCCGGTAGAAATAAATTTCGATCGCTCCCGGCCCGAGAACTGACCACCCCAAGTTGCCGGTGACGGCGATGTTGGTGGCGGGGTCGATATAGATGCGTTCCGGCCGTATGGAAAAGCCGGTAATCTCCTTACCCAGTTCCAGGGTATCCAGGTTGAACGAGAACAGGACGTTGCCAAATTCGGCGGCGAAAAGCCCCCGGCGCATTTCCGGATGAATGGCAAGCCCGCGAACACCGCGGGCAGGACTTTTCAGGACCTTTTCCGTCTCGAGAGTTTGCGCATTGATAACCCTTACCTCGTCCTCCACGCTCATGGTGACAAGATACTGTTGTGTTCGCGCATCATAGGCGGCAGCCCACGCCCGTCCACCCAGGCTCAGGCGCCGGTAGTTGCTGAAGCGGGGGGTCGTAACGGTGCCTGGCTCCCGGATACCGGTCAGGTAGTCTCCGTTTTGATACAACAACCGCACAGGCGCGTTATTGATCGTGATACAGCCTGCCCTGAATATTTCATCCATCGGAAACGACCGGATACACCAATGGTCCACGTAGTCGGAAAACCCAATGGAGTATTGGGCCTCGGGTACTTTGACCTCGATTTCCCGGCACGACTTCAAGGCGGAAAAGTCTCCGAACCGTGTTAGAATGGCAAAACAGGCGTCGATGGTTTCTGGTGATTCGGTGTCGCGGATCAAGCGCAGAATTTCCTGCCGGGTGGTTTCGTAATCGGCGCCGCAATGTTCCCAGGCTTGTTCTTCAAGTGGCGCCAGCGCCGTCGTGTCCGCATCCGGTTCGCGGCCCATGCAGATGATTTCCGTCAATGCGAAAAGATGCGATCCCTCGTCGATCAACGCCGAGCAATGGTCAAGCTGTTCCTGGGTCATGAATGCAATTTTTCCAGTCGTACCAATTTAACTTGCCCCTCAACGGGAACGGTAAATACCGAGGCGTCCGATCTATTTACCCCATGCGACCAGCCAACCCGCCGACATCGTGAATGGTAACGCCGGTGGCGTGGGGAACCAGCAGGATATTCCCCGCGAGTGTCAGGTCCTGGGGGCTATCTCCGGTTTTCAAGCGGTACACTTCCTTCATCTTATCAAGATCAACAACAGAAACACTGTTCATCTTATTGCAGGAAACATAGGCGAACTTTTCCGCTTCGTCGGCAATCACGTCAAAGGGAACGGCGTCGACGGGTACCATGCCGACCACGGACCTTTTCCCAATATCCACTATCGTCAGCAAGCAGGCATCATATCCCGATACCAAAATCAAATTCCGCTTTTCCAGGATTGTGATACCCTCGACAACGCGCGACCTGAATTTTTTTGTAAAATTGATCTCTTTCCCTGATGATTCATCCTCGATCTTGTAGTCGATATCGATATTTCGAATGAAATTCAGGGGGATGGTCGTGGATTTGTTCAGGTTGCTCCGCTCATAGATGGTCAGCGTGTTATCATAGAAATTGCCGGCGGCAACATACTTGGCGCTGATATCCACCGCCGTCGGCCGGCGGCCCGTGGGAAGGGTTTGGATGACTTCCTCTTTTTCCATATCGACAAGATTCATGGTCTTGCTTTTACGTTTATTGGCCTCGGGGGAAGGTCTAAGCAGGAAGGATTGATAGTCGGTGCCACAGGGAACAATCGTCGGCAGGCCCAAATTCCCCGTAACCAGGGTATTGGTCGCCTGATTCACATAAATCCGTTCGGGCCGGCGGGAGAATCCCGCGATCTCCTTTCGAACCTTGAAAGTATCCAGGTCGAACGAGATCATGGTGCTGATGAATTCGGCATTGAAAAAACCACGGCGCAGGCCGGTATGAATGCCTATTCCCCGAAGCCCCTTGCCCGGGCTGATCAGTTCCATTTCCTCTTCCAGAGTCTCGGCATTGAACCCCAGAACCCGGCCTTCGTCGGGCAGGGTGAGAATGTACCGCCGCGTGACGGGATCAAACGCGGTAGCCCAGACCCTCGTTCCCAGGTCAATCTCCCGTTCCGGCTCGATCAAGGGCGGCGTTGTTTCTTCTTTATCCCGAACAAAGGCAAGATAGGAGCCGGAAAGGGCATACACGTTTGTTTTTATATTCCTGAGTTGGGTATCGCCCATATAGTAGTTGTCATCTTTCCAGACCAGCAGGGTCAAATGGTGGTCTATGTAATCCGCATAACCCATATAGAAGCTTGATGAGTCGACTTTGACTTTCAGATCCCGGCACGACCTGACCGCGCTGTAGTCCTTGAAATTGATCAGTATGGTCAGGCAGGCGTCCACTTCTTCCGGTGCTTCCGTCTCCTGGATCCACTGGATTAACTGATCGCGGGTTTTGGCGTAGTCGGTCAAACAGCTCTTGAACGCCACATCCGTCAATTGATATACGTCGTTTCCCCGCACGGGATCACCCCGCCACAGGCACAGCAAATTGACCAGAGCGGCGACGTCTTGCCCCCGGTCAAGCAGGGTCTGGCACTTTTCGAACCGTTCTTGTGGCATGGAAATACTCAAAAAAACGCTGGGGTGAAAGCCGTGTAACCGGCAACCGGTGATTCCATTGGGATTGTTGATCCCCGATTCTTAAGAAATCGTGTCCACCCCGGACCATAGAATGGCGACGGGCGGCGAAAGGGAAATTCCCAGGTAGACATCTCCCGGCGTAGTCACCATGATTGCGGCGCCGGACCGGAGCTTGCGAAGTCTTTCCAGACCCGGCTAGACATCAGGTTTTTCTAGCGGCAATGCCGCCCGGGTTGTAGCAGGTCATTTCAAATGAATTCCGGTTCTCAGGTCGAAGAATGGCGGGACTTTTACGAAAAGTCCTGGAAATACCGTATGGATTACATGAACGGGCTAATCGAGGCCGGTGAAACCTGTCCCTATCGGGTCATACAGATTTTTCAGAATTTTGAACGGCATCATACGATCGGCATGGAAGACGGTAAAATCGTCACGGTGGAGAGCCCTTCCGAAGACGACCCATCCAAGCTTCTTCCCGGCGGGCATCCGATTTTCAAGAACCACATCATAAGGGGAGCCGTCCAGCAAACCCCCTATTACATGACGGAAGAGCATTATCGCCTTATTATCGATATCCTGAACGGCGGCGACTTCGATTGCGTGGTTGAATTGGGCGCCGGCTATGGAAGGTACCTGCTGGATATTTTCTATAACGGCGGTCCCAGGAAAATGAAATATATCGGCGCCGAATTGACGGACAGCGGTTGCGAGATGATGCAAACGCTTTTCCCGATGGTCCCCGGCGGGGATATGGAAGCCCGGAAATTTGATCTCCTGAAACCGGATTTTTCCTTTCTTCGGCCCTTCAAAAGGGTTCTTTTCTATACCGTTTTCGCCATCCAGCAGGTTACTGAAATTCCCTTCAAACTTGTCGAGGAGATGTCCCGGGCCGCTGAATATGTGAAAACCGTGCACCTGGAACCTTTCGGTTTCCAGGTCGAACCCAACCTGGGCGAGATGACAACCCGGCATGCCGAGCATATCCGCGAGAAAGGCTGGAATACCAATCTTGGGCCCATGCTGGTTCAGGGTCACAACAGCGGCGTTATCCGGCTATCCCATCTGGTGGCGGAAGTCATGGGCGGCGGGCTCGACCCCCTGTCATTGGCGGTGTGGGAAGGCGGCGGCGCCAGCAAAGATAGCTGAAACGAATGAAACCCGCTCAGGCCGCGGCCGAGCCGGCCTGCTGGGCGTCGTCGATCACCGCATCCATGGTGTCCGAAAGGGTCATCCGGTCCTGCCGGTAATAGAGCCCAAGGGCTGGATGGCCGGTATCCGCCGCCAACGCCATGGCCGCCATCAGGTCATTGTAATTGTGATCTTCGGGCAAGTCCCGCACCAGGATGTCCAGGTTGGCGTAGGTTTTGGTGGTCTTGTCGAAAGTGACGCAGGGCGACAGGATATGCAGATATGAAAAACCCCGGTGCCGGATTGCCCGGGCAATCATTTCCTTCAGGTGACCGGGGTGTCCCGCATAGGCCTGGCCCACCCAACTGGCCCCGTAGGACAACAGCATCATCAGCGGATTAAGCGCCACGTCCCGATTGCCGAAAGGCGTGGTCGTGGTCTTGAAGCCCATGGTCGAAGTGGGCGAGGTCTGTCCCTTGGTCAGGCCGTAGATACCGTTGTCGAAAAGTAAAAACGTGAGATCCACGTTGCGCCGGGCGGCGTGAGGGATATGTCCGCCGCCAATGGCGAAGGCGTCGCCGTCGCCGGCAACGGCGATCACCGTCAAATCCTTGTTGGCCGTCTTGACACCGGTGGCCACGGGCAGGGTCCGCCCATGCAGGGTGTGAAAGCCATAGGTGCTGAGGAAAAACGGGAAACGCGAAGCACACCCTATGCCAGAAACCAGGACAACATCCTTGTTGGGTATTCCCAGGCCGTTCAGGGCCGCCGTCACTCCTTCGGATATGCTGAAATAGCCGCAACCGGGGCACCAGGTGGGCAGCGCCTTGGACCGGTAGCCCAAGTGCCCGTCGGCGCGCACTTGCTCCAGTTTCTCTTCCAGGTAAACGGGCTTTACGGGTATGTCCATGACCGCAATCCTCGATCCATTTTCAGGCGGCGTTCCGCTTCCCGGCCAGGGT
>JAJRSS010000240.1 GCA_024278615.1 Alphaproteobacteria bacterium | reverse complement strand
TGACGGCAACCTGGAACACAGGGTTCAACCCAACCGGGTCGGCGAAGCAAGTTGGAGCGGTGACGAGGCAACCGCCATCGTGGAAGAGTTCAAACGGGGAAAGATGGTAACCTTGCGGTCTTTCAGCGCCTGGACAGGCGCTCCCAGGGTTGAATCCATACTCCTCGATAATTTTGCACAGGCCCTATCCACGTATGGTGAAAAAAGGCGGATCCATGGCATCGGCCCAGGCGGTTAAGCAGCCGGTTGAGGTACCTATCCTCCACGGTAAATCTAAAGAGGGATGTTCCCGTGCTTTTTCCAGGGGTTCTCCAGTTTCTTATTTTGCAGCATGCGCAACGAACGGCATAGGCGGACCCGCGTATCGCGGGGCATGATTACGTCGTCAATAAAACCCCGGTGCCCGGCGATAAAGGGGTTTGCGAAGGCGCGGCGGTATTCATCGGTCCGTTCGGATATTTTCTTTTCGTCACCCATGTCCTGCCTGAAGATGATTTCGACTGCTCCCTTGGGCCCCATGACCGCTATTTCCGCACTTGGCCAAGCGAAATTAACATCTCCCCGCAAGTGTTTTGAACTCATCACGTCATAAGCTCCGCCATAGGCTTTGCGGGTAATGACCGTCGCCTTGGGAACCGTAGCTTCGGCAAACGCATACAGCAGTTTCGCGCCGTGCTTGATGATGCCGCCGTACTCCTGAACCGTTCCCGGCAGGAATCCGGGAACGTCAACAAACGTCACCAAGGGAATATTGAATGAATCGCAAAAACGAACGAAGCGGGCCGCCTTGATGGACGAATCTATGTCCAGGCAGCCAGCTAAAACCATGGGCTGGTTGGCGACGAAACCGACCGTTGATCCATCCATCCTGCCGAATCCGACAATGATGTTCTTGGCGTAGTCGGGTTGCAATTCAAAAAAATCCCCCTCATCCACCACTTTCTCGATCAATTCCTTCATGTCGTAAGGCTTGTTCGGATTGTCGGGCACCAGGGTATCGAGAGAATCCTCGACCCTTTCGTGGCTGTCGGGTGTCTGCCGGTGGGGTGGTTTTTCCCGGTTGCTGGAAGGAAGAAAATCGATAAACCGGCGCATATAAAGAAGCGCCTCCATATCGTTGTCGAAGGCTCTGTGCGCAACGCCTGACTTTACCGTATGGGTCGACGCTCCGCCGAGTTCTTCGAGGGTTACTTCTTCGTGGGTAACCGTCTTTACAACGTCGGGACCGGTAACGAACATGTAGGAGGTATCCCGGACCATGAAGATGAAGTCGGTCATGGCCGGCGAATATACCGCACCGCCGGCACATGGACCCATGACGATGGATATCTGCGGAACAACGCCAGACGCCATGACGTTTCGCTGAAAAACATCCGCATAACCAGCCAGGGACTCAATGCCTTCCTGAATTCGCGCGCCACCGGAATCGTTGATGCCAACTATGGGCGCCCCGACTTTCATCGCCTGATCCATTATCTTGCATATTTTCTCCGCATGGGCCTCGGACAATGAACCCCCGAACACGGTAAAGTCCTGGCTGAACACAAAAATAAGGCGGCCGTTGACCGTTCCATATCCGGTAACGACCCCATCGCCGGGGGTGGTTTGCCCGGCCATGCCAAAGTCCTTGCACCGGTGCTCGACGAACATGTCCCATTCTTCGAAAGAGCCCGGGTCGAGAAGCGTTTCGATACGTTCGCGGGCAGTCAGCTTGCCTTTGGCGTGCTGTTTCTCGATCCGATTTTCCCCGCCACCCAAGCGGGCCTGTTGCCTTTTATCTTCGAGCTGGCGGATGATATCGTGCATGGATTACCCCTCGCGCAAGTGGGTTGATGCTTCAAGTACAATAAGCTATCGACCGGTGATTTGCAGATAGCATGTCCGGCACTGTTTTTGCCAGGAGAAAGGGCCGCAAGGCCTTGCGATTGCCGCCAACAGCACTATATTGCCGGCCATGAATCAATGGCTTCGCACGGCCCTGGAACTGGGGCCTCTCCTTGTCTTTTTCACCGCCAATGCCAAATTCGGTATTTTTGCAGGTACCGGCGCTTTCATGGTTGCCGTGGTGATTGCGCTTGGGGTCTCCTATTCGATTGAAAAGCGCCTGCCGGTCCTGCCCCTGGTTACCGGTGTCATCGTCCTCTTTTTCGGCGGCTTGACCATCTTGTTGGAGGACGAAATATTTATCAAACTGAAACCTACGATCGTCAACACCCTGTTCGCCATTGCGCTATTTACCGGGCTGTACCTCAGGAAGAATTTCTTGAAAATCGCTTTTCAAGCCGCCTTGGCGCTGGACGAGGAGGGTTGGCGGCGTCTTACCTGGCGATGGGCCTGGTTCTTCGTATTTCTGGCGGTCCTTAACGAAGTGGTTTGGCGCACCCAAACCACCGATGATTGGGTCAGTTTCAAGGTATTCGGAATAATGCCACTGACCCTCGTTTTCAGCCTGACCCAGATTCCCCTGATCCTGCGTCATCAAGTCGAAGAAGCCTAAGCCCTTTCCACGCACCGGTATAAAGACAGGAAGTTCGAGGCTGAACGAATGTCCCCCAGTATTGTTCCGCGGCGGGCCGCCGCCTCCTGATCCTCGCCCCAGGTTTCCACCTGAAACATTTCATCAAGCTGGGATAGATTGAAAGCCTGATCGGCGCCAATTCGGTCCGTCAGCAAGGCCAGCCCGAGGACTAATGATCCGGTGAGTTCGGTTACCGTAGCCAACGCGGTGAGTTCAAAATCATCAAGGGCGCCAAGTGTTTTCTCCACGGCCCGTAGGGTAGGCTGGGGCTGCGAAACGGGGTTGATGCCTGCGGTCACCACAAACTCAACATCGTAAATATCCTCCGCCCAGTCGATCAGGGGTTGCCACTTTTCCGCCTGTCTTGCCACAAGTTCCAATGGTGAGTCCGCCCGGTAACAAAGCAGATCGGATTCCGCATACTTGATAACCTGGACATCGATTTCCGAACGCCGGGAACCTACCCGGTCAATCGCCGTGGATGACAATCCCATAAAGGGCATGGACTCGGGAGCGATCAACTCTCCCTGGGCCTCCCATTCATCGGCAACCGCTTTGGCAAGGGCTTCACCGGGCAGAATCAACTTTGTCCCGCCCGGTGTGTTTACCGGCCGATCATCCAATGTGATCGCGTATCCATCTTCGCAGGCGGAGACGGCTACATATTCATAAAACCGGCGGGCGTGTTTGCGGGCCATGAAGCTCAGTTACCGAACAAGTTCTTCAGTGTTTTGGTTACACCCTCGCCGACGGCCCCCACGGTGCCGGTGATCGTATTGACAACGGTTTCAGCGGCGCTTTTTTCCTTCGCCGGTGGGAGTATGGATTCCGCCGAAGCCGCTGGCGCCGGCGCTGTTGCCCGACGGGCAGCCACCAAGGGCTTTCCGGCCAGGGCCAACTTGCAGTAGTCGGTTTCATCCACTTTGTTGCCTGACCCGCCACCGCCAAGTCCGGTCAGGGCGCCGACAACGGACGCGCCGCCTTCCGCAATTCCCGTTACCGTCTTGACGGCGCCGACGGCTACCGCACCCATGTCGGGTACTACCGTCGGCGAGGCCA
Source organism: Alphaproteobacteria bacterium (assembly GCA_024278615.1). Lineage (GTDB taxonomy): Bacteria > Pseudomonadota > Alphaproteobacteria > Rhodospirillales > 2-02-FULL-58-16 > JAJRSS01. The sequence goes on along the minus strand of JAJRSS010000240.1, from coordinate 1,057 downwards.
GGGTGCCGCCGACGGTAAAGGGAACCGCGGCCTGAAGCAGGCTGGCCTTTTTAACCTTCGGCTCAAAGGCCAGGCCCAGGGTTTCGTCGGCAAGGTTTATCCCGCCTTTGCCAATGAGCGATATACCCCCGGTATCGAAAAGGATGGTTTTTGCGGTCGCCCGCCCGGATTTGATATCGAAGTGAAGCACGGCGCAACGGATGTCCTTGTCACCCTTGCTATCGACCATCGGCAAGGCGGACAACATGTCGGCGGACAGGATATTGAGCAACCCGCTCTCGACCTTGCCGCCCTGGGATACCACTTTCAACCGGCCGTTCAAGCCCGCCATGATGGCCCTGACCGATTTACCCCGCCCATTCAAATCGACCTCGATATCGGTCTTTCCGCTGGCAATGCCCGTCAGCTCGAACTGCTTGAGCAACGCGCCGTAGTCAATTTGTTTCGCGTTCAGCTTGAGGTCCAACGCAGGCTTGGCCTTGCCGCTGTCCAGCAGGAGCCCTCCCCCAACCTGGCCACCGCTGATCACGGCGCTGAACGGCCTGACCTCCAGCCTGCCGCCGGCCAGTTCGAGGTCAATGGTCGCATCCCGCACTGTTATGCCCTTGGCAACGATTTTCCCGCCGGAAAATTTCACCTTGGCGTCGACGGCCTTCAGGCCATCCAGCGGCAGCGGGTCGACGGAAAATACGCGGCCATCCTTCACCCCTTCCGCCGGTTGAGCCGTAGCGGGCTTTTCATCCGCCGGTGGCAATAATTCATCCAGGTCCAGCAATACCGAAGCAAGTTCGACTTTCAATTTCGGACGATCGCCCTTGAGCGATATGGCTATATTTCCTGAAAGATCACTTTTGCCGATCTTGGCTTCAATTTCCTGCATGGCGTAGGCGTTGTCGCCCCCCGTCAACCTGCCGGCGACACTGAACGGCGGTATATCGGGCAATGGCCCTTCCACCATGGCGGAAAGGATCGAGATGTCCTTGGCTTCAATATCGACGATCACGTCAAGTCCGCGTAGGCCAATGGCATCGCCGATACCGCCGTTCACGGTCACCCG
>JAJRSS010000239.1 GCA_024278615.1 Alphaproteobacteria bacterium | reverse complement strand
TTACTCGATAATGGAGGCGACGACGCCGGCGCCCACGGTCCGGCCGCCCTCGCGAATGGCGAACCGAAGCCCTTCGTCCATGGCGATGGGCGCGATCAGCTCAACGTCCATGGAAATATTGTCCCCGGGCATCACCATCTCCGTTCCTTCCGGAAGCTCAACCGTTCCCGTCACATCCGTCGTCCGGAAGTAAAACTGGGGGCGGTAGTTGCCGAAAAACGGCGTGTGACGGCCGCCTTCATCCTTGGTCAGGATATACGCCTCGCACTTGAACTTGGTGTGCGGCGTAATCGACCCGGGCTTCGCCAAAACCTGACCCCGCTCAACACTGTCGCGCTTGGTGCCGCGCAGCAATACGCCAACATTGTCCCCCGCTTCACCCTGATCCAGAAGCTTGCGGAACATCTCAACTCCCGTGCACGTCGTCTTCGCCGTCTCCCGGACGCCAACAATCTCGATCTCTTCGCCAACCTTGACAACGCCACGCTCAATCCGACCCGTAACAACCGTGCCCCGCCCCGATATCGAAAAGACGTCCTCGATCGGCATCAAAAACGGCTTGTCCTTGGGACGGTCCGGCTGCGGGATATAACTGTCAACCGCCTCCATCAGTTTCAAAATCGAGCTCCGGCCCGTCTCCTCGTCGCCATCCTCTAGCGCCGCAAGCGCCGAACCGGGGATAATCGGAATGTCGTCCCCGGGAAACTCGTAGATCGACAAAAGCTCCCGGATCTCAAGCTCGACAAGCTCCAAAAGCTCAGGATCGTCAACCTGGTCAACCTTGTTCAGGTAAACAACAATCGCCGGAACCCCAACCTGGCGCGCCAGAAGAATGTGCTCCCGCGTCTGCGGCATGGGGCCATCGGCGGCCGAAACAACCAGTACGGCACCGTCCATCTGCGCCGCGCCGGTGATCATGTTCTTCACGTAATCCGCGTGACCGGGGCAGTCAACATGGGCGTAATGCCGGTTCGCCGTCTCATACTCAACGTGCGCCGTCGCAATGGTAATGCCCCGCGCACGCTCCTCGGGAGCCTTGTCAATCTGGTCAAACGGCGTGAATTCAGCACCTCCCGCTTCAGCCATAACCTTCGTGATCGCCGCCGTCAGCGTCGTCTTGCCATGGTCAACGTGACCAATCGTCCCAACATTGCAGTGCGGTTTCGTACGTTCAAACTTCTCTTTCGCCATTTCCGCTAAACTCCGTTAACCCCGGTTCGAACCAACTCGATTAACCGGCCAATCTGGTCTGTATTTCCTCGGACACCTGCCGCGGGACTTCCGAATAGTGGTCAAAAAACATGCTGAACTGCGCCCGGCCCTGACTCATGGAGCGAAGCGTGCTCACATAGCCGAACATATTGGCCAACGGCACCATGGCCGTAATAACCCGGGCATTTCCCCTTTGGTCCATGCTGGAAACCTGTCCCCGGCGGCTGTTCAGATCGCCGATGATATCCCCCATATATTCGTCCGGAGTAACAGCCTCGACCCGCATGATCGGTTCCAACAGCTTCGGCCCCGCTTTCATCATGCCTTCGCGAAAAGCCGCCCGGGCGGCAATTTCAAATGCCAAAACGCTGGAGTCCACGTCGTGGGAGGCGCCATCGGTCAATGTCGCCTTGAAGTCGATCACGGGGAATCCGGTAAGAATTCCTGAGTCACAGGACGTTTTCAGCCCCTTCTCAACGCCCGGGATATACTCCCTGGGCACGTTGCCGCCAACGACCTTACTTTCGAACTGATAACCGGACCCCGGTTTCAGGGGCTCGAAGGTGATTTTCACGCGGGCAAACTGGCCCGAGCCGCCCGTCTGCTTTTTATGGGTGTAATCAACACTTGCAACCCGGGAAATGGTCTCTCGATAAGCCACTTGGGGCTGCCCCACATTGGCTTCCACCTGAAATTCCCGTTTCATGCGATCAACAATGATCTCAAGGTGAAGCTCGCCCATGCCCTTGATGATGGTTTGGCCGCTTTCACTGTCGGACGTCACCCGGAAGGACGGATCCTCGGCCGCCAACCGGGACAGGGCCAAACCCATTTTTTCCTGGTCCTTTTTGGATTTGGGTTCGACCGCCACTTCGATCACGGGTTCCGGGAACTCCATCCGTTCCAAAACAACCTGGTTATTGATGGCGCTCAGGGTATCGCCGGTGACGGTGTCTTTCAGGCTGGCCAAGGCGACGATATCGCCGGCACGGGCTTCCTTGATGTCTTCCCGGGAGTTCGAATGCATGAGCAGCATCCGGCCAACCCGTTCCCGCTTACCCTTGACTGTATTCTGAATTTGACTGCCGGCCTCAAGCACACCGGAATAAATACGGATAAAGGTTAATGAACCGACGAAGGAGTCGTTCATGATCTTGAAAGCCAGGGCGGCGAAGGGCTCGTCATCCGAATTATGCCGTTCGATTTCCTCTTCCGTACCCGCCTTCACGCCCTTAATGGCCAAGACATCGGTAGGGCTGGGAAGAAAGTCGACAACGGCATCGAGAAGCGGTTGCACACCTTTGTTCTTGAAAGCACTACCACAGAGAACGGGTACGAATACCCCTGAAACGGTACCTTTACGAATACAGGCAATGAGTGTTTCCGTATCCGGCTCGACGCCTTCCAGATAGGCCTCCATGGCCTCGTCATCCAGTTCTACGGCAGTCTCGATCAGTTTTTTTCGGTATTCCGCCGCTTGATCGGCAAAATCGTCGCCAATGTCTTGCTCTACAAACTCGGCGCCGAGTGTTTCTTCCTTCCAGATAATGGACTTCATTTTGATTAAGTCCACCACACCGATGAAATCTGCTTCCGATCCGATGGGCAATTGGCAAACCACAGGGTTCGCGCCAAGCCGGTCAACGATCATGTCCACGCAACGATAGAAATCCGCTCCGGTCCGATCCATCTTATTGACGAAGCAAATCCGTGGAACTTTATACTTATCCGCCTGCCGCCATACGGTTTCCGATTGGGGCTCCACGCCGGCGACACTATCAAAAACCGCAACCGCTCCATCCAGCACCCGCAGGGAACGTTCCACCTCAATGGTGAAGTCCACGTGACCGGGAGTATCGATGATATTGATCCGGTGATCTTTCCAAGCGCAGGTGGTGGCCGCGGAGGTGATGGTAATCCCCCGTTCCTGTTCCTGCTCCATCCAGTCCATGGTGGCATTACCGTCATGGACTTCACCAATCTTGTAGGATTTACCGGTGTAATACAGGATCCGCTCGGTCGTCGTCGTTTTCCCGGCGTCAATATGCGCCATTATCCCGATATTTCGATATTTATTCAGGGGGACTGTTCGGGCCATGATTTGAACGCCTAAAACTGTTACCAGCGGTAATGGGAGAACGCTTTATTGGCTTCCGCCATCCGGTGCGTATCCTCCCGTTTTTTAACCGCTGTGCCCCTATTATTCGCAGCATCCATAAGTTCCGCCGACAACCGTTCCGTCATTGTGTTTTCCGATCGCTTCCGGGCCAGATCAACAATCCACCGAATGGCCAAAGCCTGACGGCGGATAGCGCGAACCTCTATCGGCACCTGATAGGTAGCGCCACCCACCCGGCGTGAGCGGACTTCGACCGTCGGCTTCACGTTGTCGATAGCTTCACGGAACATCTTCAGAGGGTCCTGACCGGCTTTCTTTTCCATAATGTCGAAGGCGCCATAGATGATCGATTCGGCAACCGATTTCTTACCGTCCAGCATGAGGCTGTTGGTAAATTTGGCGACGACCAAATCCCCATATTTAGGATCAGGAAGGATTTCCCTTTTTTCGGCGGCATGACGGCGGGACATTATATATAGAGTCCTTACTTGGGTCGTTTGGCGCCGTATTTGGAACGACGCTGGCGGCGGTCTGAAACACCTTGAGTATCAAGGGTCCCGCGAATGATATGATAACGAACACCGGGAAGGTCCTTGACTCGCCCGCCCCGAATCAGGACGACTGAGTGCTCCTGCAAATTATGGCCTTCACCCGGAATGTAGCTGATGACTTCGAAACCGTTGGTCAGCCTGACACGGGCTACTTTCCGGAGCGCCGAGTTGGGCTTTTTCGGTGTGGTCGTATAAACGCGCGTACAAACGCCACGCTTCTGAGGACAAGCCTTCAGGGCCGGTACTTTGGTGCGTTCGATTGGCGGTTTTCTTGGCTTTCGAATCAACTGGTTAATCGTCGGCATTCTCTATATCCCACTAACACGTTCACCATGAGGGCGTTCCCGTCATGGTGAAAAAAACCGCTAAAAGCAGCCAAAAAGCGCTTTGCGGCTCGAACTAGACGACCAGAGCAATCGTCAACCTAAATTTCCAAGTCTCATTAAGGACTGCGTCTGGACCGTACGGTCCACCACCAGTCCCCCCGAAGGAGGCCGCATACTATGCACGGCCCCAGGACCCGTCAAGCAAAAGAATGCCATTTTTCTGCGGTTTTCCGGCCCTTATTCGGGCTGGTTTCCCACTGGCGCCCAGAGACCTGTTCGACGGCCCGGCGGAGCGCTATTCGCTCTCCGTCAAGACGGCTTCCTCGACCCTGGCGGCCGCCTCAATGGCAGCCAGTTTTTCCTGCTCTTTAGCTGCTATTTCCGCCAATTCCTGATCCTTTTCGGCGGCGAGACGGCGCATATTGTTCATTACACTGCCCGTACCCGCCGGAATCAGGCGGCCGACGATGACGTTCTCTTTCAACCCGACAAGGTAGTCGATCTTACCGGAAACCGCGGCTTCGGTGAGAACCCTGGTGGTTTCCTGGAAAGAGGCCGCCGAAATGAAGGAATGGGTCTGAAGGCTCGCCTTTGTTATACCCTGCAGCACCGGCTGGGCTTCGGCCGGCTTTCCACCATCTTCCATGGTTTTGGCGTTAACGGCATCGAATTCGATTCGGTCAATCAATTCCCCGACCAGGAAGGTGGTATCGGCGCCATCGGTAATTTCCACCTTTTGCAGCATCTGGCGGGATATGACCTCGATATGCTTGTCGTTGATCTTCACCCCCTGGAGGCGGTAAACGTCCTGGATTTCCTTGATCAGGTAGGCTGCCAGCGCCTCGATACCCAGGACCCGGAGGATATCGTGGGGCACGGGGTTGCCGTCCATCAGGGCGTCGCCCACCTGCACGTAGTCCCCTTCCTGGACACTGATATGCTTTCCCTTGGGAATCAGGTATTCCCTGGGTTTTTCATTGGTATCCTCGGGGACCACCACGATCCGGCGCTTGGCTTTATAGTCTTTGCCAAACTCCACACGTCCGGCAATTTCGCTGATAATGGCGTAATCCTTGGGCTTGCGGGCCTCGAACAATTCTGCGACCCGGGGAAGACCACCCGTGATATCCTTGGTTCTAGCCGATTCACGGGGAATGCGGGCTAGCACGTCGCCGGCATGTACCATCTGCCCGGATTCCACCGACAATATGGCGTCGACGGAAAGGAAATAGCGGGCTTCCAGACCGTTTTCCAAGGTTATGACTTCGCCTTGCTCGTCCCTGAGGGTTACCCGGGGCTTAAGCTCAGCGCCCTTGGGCTGCTGGCGCCAATCGACCACCACCTTGCTGGCGATGCCCGTGGCTTCGTCCATTTTCTCCATCAAGGAGACGCCTTCCACCAAGTCCACGTAATTTACCACGCCCTCTTTTTCCGTAATGATTGGAAGGGTATAGGGGTCCCATTCGGCCATTTTATCACCGAACTTGACCCTGGACTTGTCTTTGACCAGCAGCTTGGAACCGTACGGAACCCGGTGACGGGCCCGTTCGCGTTTCTGATCGTCGATCAGGAGAAGTTCCGCATTGCGGGACATGACCACCTGGACGCCATCGCTGTTTTTCACCGTGTTGCAGTTGATCAGGCTCACCTTGGATTCGTAGGTAGCTTCGATATTGGATTGTTCCGTACCCCGCTGCACAGCCCCACCGATGTGGAACGTGCGCATGGTCAACTGGGTGCCCGGTTCACCGATGGACTGCGCGGCAATGACACCAACGGCTTCACCAATATTCACCCGCGTGCCACGAGCCAGATCCCGGCCGTAGCAGGATGCGCAAACCCCACTGCGAGTCTGGCAAGTAAGGACCGAGCGAATCTTGACTTCCATTACCCCGGCTTCTTCAATCGCCGGCAGATCCTCTTCCAGGACCATGACCCCACCCTTGTGAATGACATCCCCTGAAACTGGATGGATTATATCCTCAGCGGTGGTCCGGCCCAAAATCTGCTCCGACAACGGCGCAATCACTTCACCGCCATCGACCACGGGACGCACGGTAACGCCCAGGGTTGTCTCGCAGTCTTCTTCAACAATGATGCAATCCTGCGCCACATCGACCAGACGGCGGGTCAGGTACCCCGAGTTGGCGGTTTTGAGCGCCGTATCCGCCAGGCCTTTTCGGGCCCCGTGGGTGGAGTTGAAGTATTCCAGCACCGACAGGCCCTCCTTGAAGTTGGAGATAATGGGCGTTTCGATGATTTCCCCTGAAGGCTTGGCCATCAGTCCACGCATGCCGGCCAATTGTTTCATCTGTGCCGCGGAGCCCCGGGCGCCGGAATGGGCCATCATATACACCGAGTTCACCGGATGACCGGGGTCGGTATTTGAGATGCGTTTCATCATCTCGTCCGCCACCTGGTCGGTGCAATGGGACCAGGCGTCAACAACCTTGTTGTATTTTTCACCTTTGGTGATCAGGCCGTCCAGGTACTGTTGCTCGTACTCCTTGACCTTCACTTCCGTATCGTTGACCAGCTTTGCCTTGGCTTCCGGAACGACCAAGTCATCCTTGCCAAAGGAAATCCCGGACTTGCAGGCATAACCGAAGCCCATGGCCATCAGCCGGTCGGCGAAAATAACCGTCTCTTTTTGCCCGCAATGGCGATAGACCTCGTGGATCACAGTTGTGATTTCCTTCTTGGTCAGCAGGCAGTTGATCAGGTCAAGCGATACCTTCGGATTACGGGGAAGGATTTCCGACAACAGCAAGCGCCCCGGCGTGGTATCGACCCGTGTAGTGACCGAGTTATTGTTTTCGTCAACGGTGTGATAGCGAGCCTGGATCTTGCTGTGTAGGGTGACAAATCCAGCGTCAAGGGCCTGCTGAACCTCGCCCACATCCACGAAGGCCATCCCTTCGCCCGGCTCCCCTTCCCGTTCCATGGTCAGGTAGTAAAGACCGAGAACGATATCCTGGCTGGGAACGATGATGGGTTTGCCGTTAGCCGGGCTTAGAATATTGTTTGTCGACATCATCAACACCCGGACTTCCAACTGGGCTTCCAGGGAAAGAGGAACGTGCACAGCCATCTGGTCACCGTCGAAGTCGGCGTTGAAGGCGGCGCAAACCAGCGGATGAAGCTGAATAGCCTTGCCTTCAATCAATTTTGGTTCAAAACCCTGGATGCCCAGACGGTGGAGAGTCGGAGCGCGGTTAAGCATGACGGGGTGTTCCCGGATGACCTCTTCCAGGATATCCCAAACCTCCGGCCGCTCTTTCTCCAACATGCGTTTGGCCGCCTTGATGGTCGTCGCCATGCCATACAGTTCCAGTTTGGCGTAGATAAAGGGCTTGAACAGTTCCAGCGCCATCTTCTTGGGTAGACCGCACTCGTGCAGCTTGAGCTCCGGACCGACCACGATCACCGAGCGCCCGGAATAATCGACACGCTTACCCAATAGGTTCTGCCTGAACCGGCCCTGCTTTCCCTTGAGCATATCGGAAAGAGATTTCAGAGGGCGTTTGTTGGCGCCGGTGATCGCCCTGCCGCGGCGGCCATTGTCGAATAGGGCGTCAACGGATTCTTGTAGCATCCGCTTTTCGTTGCGGACGATAATTTCAGGAGCATGCAATTCGATCAGTCTTTTCAGGCGGTTGTTCCGGTTGATAACCCGCCGGTAAAGATCGTTCAAATCGGAAGTAGCGAACCGGCCCCCATCCAGGGGAACCAGGGGACGCAATTCGGGCGGAAGGACCGGAACCACTTCAAGGATCATCCATTCCGGCCGGGCACCGGATTCAATGAAGGATTCAACCAGTTTCAGGCGCTTAACCAGCTTTTTCCGCTTGGCTTCCGAATTTGTTTCCTTGAGGTCGACCCGAAGTACCGACCGTTCCTCATCAAGGTCGATGGCTGATAGCATTTCACGGATTGCTTCAGCCCCGATACCGACAGTAAAGGAATCCTCACCGAATTCGTCCACCGCCTTCTGGTATTGGTCTTCCGTCATCAATTCGTGCAGATCGAACGGGGTCAGGCCCGGTTCGATCACCACGTAATTCTCGAAATAGAGAACCCGCTCCAGGGCCTTCAGCGTCATATCGACCATAAGACCGATTCGGGACGGCAGGGACTTCATGAACCAGATGTGAGCAACGGGAGGAGCCAGTTCGATATGGCCCATGCGTTCCCGGCGAACCTTTTGCAAGGTTACTTCTACGCCGCACTTTTCGCATGTGATCCCTTTGTACTTCATACGCTTGTACTTGCCGCACAAGCATTCATAGTCCTTCGTGGGACCAAAAATACGTGCGCAGAACAAGCCGTCCCGTTCCGGCTTGAAGGTCCGGTAGTTGATGGTTTCGGGCTTCTTGATTTCACCGAAAGACCAGGAGCGAATTCGCTCAGGGCTGGCGATGGATATCTTGATGGAATCAAACCGCTGTGTGCCGCTGACTTGCCCGAATACCTTCATCAACTCATTCATACGTCTTTCTCCTCGGCTGCCGTGTCTTGGGCGCCGTTAAGTTAAGTCAGTTCAACATTGAGGCCAAGGGCATCCAATTCCTTGACCAGCACGTTAAACGATTCGGGAATACCGGCTTCGAAGGAATCGTCCCCTCGGACAATAGCCTCGTACACCTTGGTCCGACCGGAAACGTCGTCGGATTTCACCGTCAGCATTTCCTGAAGTGTATATGCCGCGCCGTAGGCTTCCAGCGCCCAGACTTCCATTTCGCCGAACCTCTGTCCGCCGAACTGGGCTTTGCCGCCCAGGGGCTGCTGAGTGACCAGGCTGTATGGGCCAATGGACCGGGCGTGTATCTTGTCATCCACCAAGTGATGCAGCTTGAGCATATAGATATAGCCTACCGTAACCTTGCGGTCGAAGATTTCGCCGGTGCGGCCATCGGTCAAAGTCACCTGCCCGGAACTATCCAGCCCCGCTTTGGTCAACAGATCGACGATGTCTCCCTCGTGGGCGCCATCGAAGACCGGCGTGGCGATGGGAATGCCGCCTTTGAGATCCTCGGCGAGTTCCAAAAGATCACTATCATCCAGCGGGGTGATGGCTTCCCGGAAATCCTTTTCCCCATAGATATCCTTGAGCAGGTCTTTAAGCTGCTTGGTGTCGCCTTTAACACCCACCGATTCCAGCATGTCGCCCACTTGCCGCCCAAGGCTCGCACACGCCCAGCCCAGGTGGGTTTCCAGAATCTGGCCCACATTCATCCGCGATGGCACACCCAGGGGATTGAGCACGATATCGACCTGCGTCCCATCATCCAGGTAGGGCATGTCTTCAATGGGCATGATCTTGGAAATGACGCCCTTGTTGCCATGCCGGCCGGCCATTTTGTCGCCTGGTTGCAGCTTCCGCTTAACGGCGACAAAAACCTTGACCATTTTCATTACACCGGGGGCAAGATCATCACCCCGCTGAAGCTTGTCGACCTTATTTTCAAACCGCTCCTGCAAGCGGGCGATACCTTCCTCAAAATTCTTCTTAAGGTCCTCAACGTCCTTCATGACCTTGTCATTAGCGACCACGATCTGGGCGCACTGGCCGGAAGTGAATTGTGCCAACAGCTCTTCCGTCACCTTTGCTCCAATGGAAACTTTTTTCGGTCCCTTGACAATCTTGCGACCGAGAATAAGGTCATTCAGGCGGGCACTGAAACTACGCTCCAAGATAGCCCGTTCGTCGTCGCGGTCCTTGGCCAACCGCTCGATTTCCGACCGTTCGATTGCCAGGGCGCGTTCGTCCTTGTCGACGCCACGGCGGGAGAAGACACGAACTTCGACAACCGTACCGGAAACACCCGGTGGCAATTTCAGTGACGTATCCCGAACATCGGATGCTTTTTCACCGAAGATGGCCCGCAGTAGTTTTTCTTCCGGGGTCATGGGCGATTCACCCTTGGGCGTCACCTTGCCGATCAGGATGTCACCGGGTTTCACTTCCGCGCCGATGTAAACGATACCGGCCTCATCCAGGTTTTTCAGGGATTCTTCGCCGACATTGGGAATGTCACGAGTGATTTCCTCCTGGCCCAACTTGGTATCCCGGGCCATGACCTCGAATTCCTCGATATGGATGGATGTAAACACATCGTCGCGAACAATGCGTTCCGAGATCAGGATGGAATCCTCGAAATTGTATCCGTTCCACGGCATGAAGGCGACCAGCACATTCTTGCCCAGAGCCAATTCGCCCAAGTCCGTAGAGGGACCGTCGGCGATGGTGTCACCAGCTTCAACAATATCACCCACCTTTACCAACGGACGCTGATGTAAATGGGTATTCTGATTGGACCGCTGGAACTTCAGTAGGTTGAAGATATCCACACCGGATGCCGAATGGGAGGTCTCCCCCGTTGCGCGGACGACGATACGGGTGGCATCGACCTGGTCCACGACCCCCGACCGGCGGGCAACGATGGTAGCGCCGGAATCCCGGGCTACGGGAAGTTCCATGCCAGTACCAACCAGGGGTGCTTCGCTCTGGATAAGCGGCACCGCCTGACGCATCATGTTCGAACCCATCAGGGCCCGGTTGGCATCGTCGTTTTCCAGAAACGGGATAAGCGCTGTAGCCACGGATACCAGCTGCTTTGGCGAAACATCGATGAACTCGATATCTTCCGGCTGCACCATCATGAAGTCGCCGCCCTTGCGGCAACTGACCAGCACGTGCGTAAATTTGCCATTGTCATCAAGTTCGGCATTGGCCTGGGCAATGGTGTACCGCCCTTCCTCAATGGCCGACATGTACGTCACATCATCGGTGACGTGGCCGTTTTCCACCTTCCGGTAGGGAGTTTCAATGAAGCCGTATTTGTTTACCCGGGCGTAGGTAGCCAGGGAATTAATCAGCCCGATATTCGGGCCTTCCGGTGTTTCGATGGGGCAAATGCGCCCATAGTGGGTCGGGTGCACGTCGCGCACTTCGAAACCGGCCCGTTCACGTGTCAACCCGCCCGGCCCAAGAGCCGACAGGCGGCGCTTGTGGGTTATCTCCGACAAGGGGTTGGTCTGGTCCATGAATTGGGACAGCTGGCTGGAGCCAAAGAACTCACGAACCGCCGCCGCCGCTGGCTTGGCGTTGATCAGGTCATGGGGCATGACCGTGTCGATATCGACCGAACTCATGCGTTCGCGAATAGCCCTTTCCATGCGCAAAAGACCTACCCGGTATTGGTTTACCATCAATTCGCCGACGGATCGCACCCGGCGGTTACCCAGGTGATCGATATCATCGATTTCACCCCGCCCATCCTTCAGCTCAACCAGAATCCGGACCACCTCAAGGATGTCCTCCCGGCGCAGAACCCGAAGGCTGTCATCGGTCTCAAATCCCAAACGGGCGTTCATCTTGACCCGTCCGACGGCCGAAAGATCATAGCGGTCCGAATCGAAGAACAAGCTTTTGAACAGTTTTTCCGCTGTTTCCAGGGTCGGCGGTTCACCGGGCCGCATTACGCGGTAAATATCGATCAAAGCCTCTTCCCGGGTGGTGTTCTTGTCCACCGCAAGTGTATTGCGAATATAGGGCCCGACATTGATGTGATCGATGGCCAAGGTAACGATCTCTTCCACCCCCGCCGCTTCCAATGCTTCAAGGGTTTCCTCGGTGATTTCCTCGCCGGTCTCCGCATAAATCTCACCGGTTTCTTCGTTGACCAGATCCTTGGCCATATAGCGCCCGATAAGGTCTTCACTGGTAACCAGTTGTTCGGACATGCCCTTATCGACCAAATTGCGGAGAACCCGGGGGGTCATCTTTGTGCCGGCCTCGGCCACGACCCGGCCTGATTTGGCGTTAATCAGGTCACTGGCCAGCTTGACGCCGCGTAGCTGTTCTGGCTGAAATTCCGTCCGCCACCCCCGTTTGGCGCGGGTATAGGGCACCATGTCATAGAAGAATTCGAGAATTTCTTCCGGTGACATTCCCGTCACCTCGGCGGGGTCCAATGTTTTGCCGCTGGCGGCGCGCTTAGCGCGAAGTTTAGCGGTTTTCTCACTGTCCAATGCCATCAACATGGTGGTTACCGGCAATTTCCGCCGGCGGTCGATACGCACATAGGCGATATCCTTGGCGTCGAATTCAAAATCCAGCCAAGACCCCCGATAGGGAATAATACGGGAGGCAAAAAGGTATTTACCGGAGGAATGGGTCTTGCCCTTGTCGTGGTCAAAGAAAACACCCGGGCTACGATGCATCTGTGAAACGATCACCCTTTCCGTTCCGTTGACGACGAAGGTGCCGTTATTGGTCATCAGGGGCATATCGCCCATGTAGACATCCTGCTCCTTGATGTCCCTGATGGAGCGGGCGCCGGTGAGCTCATCGATGTCCCAAACCACCAAACGCAGGGTAACCTTCAACGGAGCCGCATAGGTCATTCCCCGTTGCTGGCATTCCTCTACATCGTACTTGGGTTCCTCAAACTCATATTTGACGAACTCAAGGGTACCGTGCTCGGAAAAATCCTGGATAGGGAATACGGATTTGAACACTTCCTGCAGGCCGGTCTGCTCACGGTTTTCCGCCTTTTCATATCGCTGTAGGAAATGATCATAGGATATTCTCTGCACCTCAATGAGGTTGGGCATGGGTACAGCGGCAGAAATCTTGCCATATTGTTTACGAACGCGCTTGCGGCCGGTAAAGGATCTAGCCATCGGTGCTCCTCAACACAAATTTCCCAATCGGGCCTGACTTCCAGCCGAATGCCGTATTCGGGCGGAAGGGCCGTTGGTATGAAAGCGTACGGCTGGCGGGGTGTTCACCTCCGTCATCCATATCTTCAAATCAGGTGCATCCACTTTTCCGGCCGCGGCGAGGCCAATGCGAGTGGATACCATTTCGACGGCCGGCAGGCAGTCGGCACCGTCGTGCCGGACTGCCATCCGGTTCATTGTCGCCAGAGGCAACGGTCGTAGGTGGGCCAGCAACAAAACCTTACTTGAGTTCCACGGTTGCGCCGGCATCTTCCAGCTTCTTCTTGATTTCCTCGGCCTCTTCCTTCTTGACCCCTTCCTTGATGGCCTTTGGCGCTGATTCCACCAGATCCTTGGCTTCTTTTAGGCCGAGAGCCGTAATAGCGCGGACTTCCTTGATCACGTTGATCTTCTTTTCGCCGAAAGAAGCAAGAATGACGTCGAATTCATCCTTAACTTCAGCGGCTTCGGCAGGCGCTGCGGCAACGGCGGCAACCGGCGCAGCGGCGGAAACGCCCCATTTTTCTTCCAGCATGTTGCTCAGTTCCGCCGCTTCCATGACGGTCAGGCTGGAAAGGTCTTCAGCAATCTTCTCTAAATTGGCCATCTTCTTATCTCCTTGGGCTTGAACTATCGAAATTTCCGGGTACCGGTATTACGCGGCTTCACCCTGTTCGGCATGGGCCTTGATAACCCGGGCAACTTGTCCGGCCGGCGCCTGCAATACCACGGCAATGCGGGTCGCGGGCGTATTCAGCAGACCGACCAACTTGGCTCTCAATTCATCCAGGGAAGGCAAAGACGCTAGGGCTTTTACGCCTGCCACATCCAGCCTTTCCTTTCCGAGCGCACCCCCAAGGACAATGAGTTTTTCGTTGTCCTTCGAGTAGTTGACCGCCACCTTGGCCGCCGCCACCGGATCATCCGAATAGGCCATGGCCGTCGGTCCGGTGAACATGTCACTCAGGTCTTGGTACTTGGTTCCGTCCAGAGCGAGACGCGTGAGCCGGTTCTTGATCACTTTGAAGCTGGCTCCCGCTTCGCGCATCCTATTGCGGAGATCACCCATATCTGAAACCGTCAAACCCGAATAGTGGGTGACGACCACCAGGTTGGTCTCATCAAAGGTCTTGCGTAACGAGGCGACCATTTCTTCTTTTTGTGCTCGGTCCACGAGTAGTCTCCAGTTACTTCGCGCCGGCCATTTCTCCCGGGCGGGATTGTGGCCATTGCCGTTGGACTTGGTGGCGCCCGGAGTCTTCTCCGGGAACCGGTTTTCCTGTCCAGTGCGGCAGTTCAAGCCGTTGGTTGACCTGGATCACAGGGATCTTGGTCCAAAAACGGTTCACAGCACTGTCTGTGCAGGCGGGTAACCCCTTTAGGCCGCATTCCGGCGGCACCTACAGTCTTGGACAGGTCAGGAGCAGGTATTTTTGCCCCCATATACCGCTTCGGCCCGCTTGGCCTCCACGGTAATTCCATCGCTTCCTCCGGGATTACCCCGTCAGGGCGCTTACATTCACTCTTAGGCCGGGCCCCATAGTCGAGCTCAGGCTCATCTTCTTGAAATACGTTCCCTTGACGCCGCTCGGTTTGGCCTTGCCCAGGGCGTTGACGAAAGCCCGGGCGTTTTCCGTCAGGGCATCGGCGGTAAAGCTTGCTTTGCCGATGCCCGCATGGACGATCCCTGCTTTTTCAACCCTGAATTCGATCTGGCCGGCCTTGGCCGCTTTCACCGCACCGGCCACGTCAGGCGTAACCGTTCCCAACTTGGGGTTGGGCATCAGCCCACGGGGACCGAGGACTCTCCCCAGCCGCCCGACCACCGCCATCATATCAGGGGTAGCGATACAACGGTCAAAATTCATTTCGCCCTTGGCGATCCTGTCGGCCAGGTCTTCAGCGCCAACCAAGTCGGCGCCCGCGGATTCCGCTTCCGCCGCCTTGTCGCCCTTGGCAAAAACCGCGACCCTTACCGACTTGCCGGTACCATGAGGCAAGGCAACGACGCCACGTACCATTTGATCCGCATGCTTCGGATCAACCCCCAGGTTAATGGCGATTTCGATGGTTTCGTCAAACTTGGCCGCGGCATTCTGCTTCACCAGATCGATGGCGTCCGCCAATTCGTACACCGTGTTCCGGTCGACGGATTCATAGAGCTTTTTCAAACGTTTTCCTGTCTTCGCCATAGCCCTACCCCACAACCTCGATACCCATGGACCGGGCGGAACCGGCTATCATCCGGCACGCAGCGTCCGGGTCGGAGGTATTTAGATCCACCATTTTCTTTTCCGCGATTTCACGAACCTGTTTCATGGTTACCTTGCCCACCGTTTCCTTGCCCGTTGTACTCGCGGCCTTGGAAATCCCGGCGGCCTTCTTCAGAAAAAAACTGGCCGGCGGCGTTTTGGTAACAAATGAAAACGTACGGTCTTTGTATGCCGAAATAACCACCGGGATTGGCATGCCCGGCTCCAAGTTTTGGGTTTCGGCATTAAACGCCTTGCAGAATTCCATGATGTTCAGGCCGGCTTGGCCAAGGGCCGGGCCGATCGGTGGCGACGGGTTGGCTTGTCCCGCCGGCACTTGAAGCTTGATATATGCTTCCACTTTTTTCGCCATTTTTCACCTCAGATATTTTCGTTAACTGGGTGCGCGGTACAGTCATGGCTGACCTCCCGCACTAGGGTTGCAGGCTTATAGCTTTTCGACCTGCGCGTATTCCAACTCGACGGGCGTCGCCCGGCCAAAGATGGAAACCGAAACTTTCAAACGCGTCCGTTCCTCGTCCACATCCTCGACCATGCCATTGAACGAAGTAAACGGACCATCGCAGACCCGGACCTGCTCGCCGATCTCAAAGATAACCGCCGGCTTGGGCCGCTCAATACCTTCCTGTACTTGGTACATGATACGTTTGGCTTCGGCCTCCGAAATGGCCTGTGGCCGACCGCCACTTCCCAGGAAACCACTGACCTTTGGCGTGTTCCTGATCAGGTGCCAAGTCTCGTCGGTCATCTCCATTTCAACCAGCACGTAGCCGGGAAAGAACTTGCGTTCGGAACTGACTTTTGAGCCCCGGCGCATCTCCACAACTTCTTCCACCGGCACCAGCACCTGATGGATCAGGTCGTCCATACCGGATTGCTTGGCCTGCTCCTCAATGGATTGGGCCACTTTTTTCTCAAATCCGGAATGGACGTGAATGACGTACCAACCAACAGCCATCCACTAACCTCCGATTCCGAATATCAATTTTACCCCGGTGGCCATAATCCAATCCACGGCCAAGAAGAATAAGGCCGCCAAAATCACCATTACAAATACCATAACCGTGGAAATGGTGGTTTCCTTGCGGGTAGGCCAAGTAACCTTGGCTCCCTCCTGCCTGACTTCCTGAATGAATTGGGCTGGGTTGATTTTTGCCATAACTGCCTTAGTGGAATCCGGGAACCGCCATTCGGGTTAGTCGCCGAAACTTGGCAGGGGCGGCAGGGATCGAACCCGCGACCTGCGGTTTTGGAGACCGCCGCTCTACCATCTGAGCTACACCCCTATTGTATTGCCGTTCCTTTTTCCGTTCCTCTTTTTCCAGGCTCCGCTTTCAATTTTTTGAAAGTGGAAAAGGACGGGTCACAATTC
This sequence comes from Alphaproteobacteria bacterium, assembly GCA_024278615.1. Taxonomy (GTDB): domain Bacteria; phylum Pseudomonadota; class Alphaproteobacteria; order Rhodospirillales; family 2-02-FULL-58-16; genus JAJRSS01. The sequence continues at coordinate 222 of JAJRSS010000239.1, read as the reverse complement.
CCGCCCCGTTGATTTTCCTACACCAACCTGCCCGCCATGGGCCGGCGGGCGGACCGGATCTTCCTGCAGACAAATGCCGTGTTACTCGATAATGGAGGCGACGACGCCGGCGCCCACGGTCCGGCCGCCCTCGCGAATGGCGAACCGAAGCCCTTCGTCCATGGCGATGGGCGCGATCAGCTCAACGTCCATGGAAATATTGTCCCCGGGCATCACCATCTC
>JAJRSS010000238.1 GCA_024278615.1 Alphaproteobacteria bacterium | reverse complement strand
CTCGGCAAGTTCACCCCCCAGGTGGACATGGGCGGATATTACGAGCCCATGATCACCAGCTTCGGCTGGGCGGTGATTTCCATGAGTTTTTTTGCCGGTGCCTTCAACGTGGAGATTTTCCGCGCCGGCATCGAGGCGGTGCCCAAAGCCACCATCGAAGCCGCCGAGTCGTTGGGGTACACCCGGCTTAAATCGTATATCTACATCGTCTTGCCCCTGGCCTTCCGGGTCAGCCTGCCGGCGCTCAACAACAATCTGATCAACCTGTTGAAAACCACCACCCAGGCCTTCGCCATCGCCGTGCCCGAGTTGCTCTACACCCTGGCCCAGGTGTGGTCCGATAACGTCAACGTTCCCGAAATGATGATCGTTTTGTACATCTATTACGTTGGCCTAGTGGCGATTTTGGTGTGGGGCATGCACAAGTGGGAAAAGAAGATGAAAATTCCGGGGTACGGCTGATATGGGCTGGTCGACATGAGAATGAACACCATACCCGGCCTGGACCCGAACGCCCCACGGGACAAGGCCGCAACCGATCTTCCGGTCTTGAATCCGGTTTCGAAAACGGCCGGCGAAACCTGGAAGTTACCGACCATCGAAGGTGTGCCGCGGCTGGTCATTCCCACCTGGATGGTCGCCTTCGCCTTTATCGCCTTCGCCGTCAGCATCGGCGGCGCCCAAGCCCAAACCGGCAACAGCGCGGTGTCCTTCTGGACAGTATTCCCTCAATGGCTGCCGTTCATCATGAAAGGCTTCGTCTTTAATCTGGTGATCAGTTTCTTCGCCATGTTTCTGGGAACAACCATGGGGATGGTCATGGGTCTGGCGCAGATTTCCCTTCATGCGCCGGTGCGCAAGACAGCCTGGTTCGTCATGCAGTTTTTCCGCAATTCGCCGTGGCTGGTTTTGCTGTTCACCTTCATGTTGCTGTTGCCATACCGGGTCAAGATCGGCGGCGTCGAATACGACATCCCCGACTGGACCAAGGCGGCCTTCGCGCTCAGCCTGCCGATCATGGCCAACATCGCCGAAATCGTCCGCGGCGCGGTGCAGTCGCTGCCCCTGGGCCAGTGGGAATCGGCCGAAAGCCTGGCCTTCAACCGCCGCCAGACCCTGTGGATGATCATCCTGCCCCAGTGTTTCAAGCGTATGATCCCGCCATGGATGAACTGGTACGCCATCCTGACCATGGCGACGCCGTTGTGTTCCATTCTGGGTGTCCAGGAGATGATGAAATCCACCCGCGAGGCGTTGAACGCGCTGGGCGACAAGCCCGAATTGGTTGCCCCCTTCTATACCTTCGTCCTGTTGGTTTTCTTCATCTACATCTATCCCATTTCGCGCCTGACCATCCGGCTGGAACGCAAGTACGCGGTCAAGATTTGAGCAAAGGAAAAGCGCCATGAACGCTCCCACGAACACCCAGGCCGCATGGACCCCGGACCAGCCGATGATCGCCATCAAGGACCTGCACAAGTCCTTCGGCGACCTGGAGGTCCTCAAGGGCGTTTCTTTTGACGTGATGAAGGGCGAGGTGGTGTGCGTCATCGGGCCCTCGGGGTCGGGAAAATCGACGCTGATCCGCTGCATCAACGCGCTGAACGACATCCAGGGCGGCTCCATCGTCGTCGAAGGGATCGAAGTCAACGATCCCAACCTGGACAAGCTGGAGTTGCGCAAGAAAGTCGGCATGGTGTTCCAGCAATACAACCTGTTTCCCCATAAGACGGCCCTGGAAAACGTCATGATGGCGCCCATCCACGTGCTGAAGCAGCCGGAAGACGAGGTACGGGAAAGGGCCTACAAGCTGATCCGCAAGGTGCGCCTGGAAGGTAAGGAAGACAGCTATCCCGGAGAGCTTTCCGGTGGCCAGCAACAACGGGTTGCCATCGCCCGCAGCCTGGCCATGAACCCGGACGTCATGTTGTTCGACGAGGTGACGTCGGCGCTCGACCCGGAGACGGTCAAGGAGGTGCTGGTCACCATCCAAGACTTGGCCGAAGAGGGGATGACCTGCATCCTGGTCACCCATGAGATGGGCTTTGCCCGCGAGGTGGCGAACCACATCTATTTCACCGACCGGGGCGTGATCGTCGAGCATGGCCCGCCCGCGTCCTTCTTCGATCAGGCCAAGGACCCCCGGACCCGGGAATTCCTCAGCCAGATCCTGTAGGACCCGGCGCCATACCGAAACCGGACATCGAAGCGAAAACGGATTACCATGGAGCCCGAACACCCAAAAAACCAGCCCGGCATGTGTATGTAAGGAAGCCGTCCGTGGCTGACGCCGTTATCCGCCCAATAGAGAAACCCACCCAAGGCAAGGAAAAATCATCCATGAACGAGGCCCCGGAATCCCTTGATGGACTCAAGGTGTTGGACCTGACCCGCATCCTGGCCGGACCCACCTGCACCCAGCTTCTGGGCGATTTGGGCTGCGACATCATCAAGGTGGAGCGCCCGGGGGCCGGTGACGATACCCGCAAATGGGGCCCGCCCTACCTGAAGGACGGGGATGGCTTTGATACCACGGAAAGCGCCTATTACCTGTGCGCCAACCGCAACAAGCGGTCGATATCGATCGATATCGCCAAGCCGCAGGGGGCGGCGCTGGTGCGCCGGCTTTTAGGCGCGTGCGATATCATGATCCACAATTTCAAGGTCGGCGGCATGGAAAAGTTCGGCCTGGGATACGATCAGATCAAAGACGAATTCCCCAACCTGGTCTATTGCTCCATTTCCGGCTTCGGCCAGACCGGCCCTTATGCCTCCCGTCCGGGATATGACGTTCTGGCCCAGGGCCTGGGCGGCATCATGAGCATCACCGGCGAAGCGGACGGCGAACCGATGAAGGTGGGCGTCGGCATCGCCGATTTGATGTGCGGCATGTACGCCACCGTCGCCATCCTGGCGGCGATCCGGCATCGGGATCAGGGGGGGGATCAGGGGGAGGGCCGGGGCGGAAGGGGCCAGCACATCGATATGGCGTTGCTGGACACGCAAATGGCGTGGCTGATCAACGAAGGGCTCAATTATCTGGTTTCCGGCGAAGTGCCTTTCCGCCGGGGCACCGGCCACCCCAACATCGTTCCTTACCAGTCCTTCCCCACCAGCGATGGCCATTTCCTGCTGGCCGTCGGCAACGATTCCCAGTACCAGCGGTTTTGTGGCTTCGCCGGGGCGCCGGAACTGGCCACCGATCCCCGCTTCGCCACCAATTCGGACCGCGTGCAGAACCGGGACGAACTGGTGGCGCTAGTGTCGGACCTCACCCGCCGCCACCCCCGCGACCACTGGATCAACGGGCTTGAGAAACTGAACGTGCCGGCGGGGCCGGTGAATTCCATCAAGGAGGCTTTCGACGACCCCCAGGTGCGCCACCGGCAAATGGAAATCGCCATGAACCATCCTTTGGCCGGGGATGAGCCGGTGCATTTTATCGGCAACCCGATTAAGATGTCAGGCACGCCGCCCGCCTACCGCCGCCCGCCGCCCACCCTGGGCCAGCACACGGATGAAGTGCTGAAGGAATTATTAAATATGGATGATGACATGATCGCGGCGTTGCGCCGGGCGGGGATCGTTTAAGGAACGGAAATGGACCCATGGTTGAACTGAGCGAGATTCAAAGAGAACTGCAACGCCAGGCCCGCAAATTGGCGGAGAAGGAGTTCGCCCCCGGGGCGGCG
>JAJRSS010000237.1 GCA_024278615.1 Alphaproteobacteria bacterium | reverse complement strand
TTGATCCTGGCCAGGGTGTCGCCGTCGCTTTGCGTTCCCAAAAGCACCGGCGTCACATCCACGTCCACCATCTCCTGGGCGAGGGAGGCAAAGCGCTCCACGGGCCATCGCTTTTCCAGGCGGTGGGGCGCGCCTCCGGGGATCATCAGGGCGTACCTGCCGGCGAGGCCGAAACGCCCGGCCTGCGATTCGGCCCACGACAGGTCGGGCGCGGGAACGTGCTCAATGCCGGCCAGGTTCAACTGTTAGGCCTGGCGCTCGAGGGTGTGCATGAAGTCCCGGCCCAGATTGGCGTGGGGATGGGAGCATCCCCGGGCGATACCCGACCATTCGGGATAGGGGCCGGGCCAATACAGGTGATAAAGAAACGAGGAGCGGTTCGATGTCTGAAGGTCATAGACCCGGTCAAAGCGGCCGCTTTTCAATTTCCGGCGAAGGTCCAACCACGCCTTCCACTGCGACGGACCGGGCCGGGTCGTCACCCAGACGGAATCGAAATACCCGCTGCGTTCGGCGAAGCGGACGAAGGGCGCCGTGGTCAGAAGGGTAATGTGAGCGTCCCGGTGATGGCGCCGGATGGCGGCAAAGGGTCCCAGGGCCTGAACAAAATCACCCAGCGCCCCCAGCTTGATTACCAGGATTCCCGTGGTCCGGGACATTATCCTGAAGGGGCTGCGCCGGGAGGACCCTGGGGCGCTGCCATGGGCTTTGGGCGGGGGTCCAGAATCTCGTTGTAAAGGTCCAGGGTCCGGGCGCACATGGTTTCGGTGGAAAAGTTGTCGCGCACGTTGGCGATGGCCTTGTCCGCCAGCAGTTTACGGCCTTCCTCGTCGATCTTCAGCACCCGGCCGATGGTCGCCGCCAGGGCGTCCACGTCGCCGGGCGGCGTCAACCAGCCGGTTTCGTTCTCGATCACCGATTCCCGGGCGCCGCCGTGATCGGTGGCGACGATCGGCCGGCCCAGGGCCTGGGCCTCGATGATTACCCGGCCGAAGGCTTCCGGATCGGTGGAGGCGGAAACCACCAGGTCGGCCAGCATGTAGGCGGCCGGCATGTCGTCGCATTCGTCAACGATGCGGAACAGTTCGCTGACCCCGTGCCGGGCGATCATTTTTTCTAATTCCTGGCGGTATTCCACCCGCCCCTGATCGGCGCCGACAAGCAGGCAACGCACATCCTTCAGGCCCAGCCTGGCGATGGCTTCGATGAACACGGTCTGGCCTTTCCACCGGGTCAGGCGGCCCGGCAGCATGACGATGGGCACGCCGTCGGGCAGCCGCCATTCATTGACCAGCTTGACCATTCTCTCGGCGCTGACCTTGCCGGGGTCGAAGCGGTCCAGCTTGACGCCGCGGTGGATGACCCGCATCCGGGATGCCGGCACGCCATAGACCTTGCGCACGTGGCCGGCGATAAAGCGGGAAATGGCGATCACCCGTTCGCCCCGGGTCATCACCGAATTGTACTTGCGCTTGAACCAGTTGCCCGATGAATAGGTGCCGTGAAAAGTGGTGACGAAATGCCGGCCGGTGCGCTTGGCGGCGTAATAGGCGCTCCATGCCGGCGCCCGGGAACGGGCGTGAACGATATCGACGTTTTCCCGTTCGATCAGCTTGGCCAACCGCCCGATATTCGCGTACATGGATAAAATATTCTTGCTGTGCACGGGCAACGTGAAGTGTTCCGCGCCGACCCGCTTGAGCTCATGTTCCCGAAGGCCGCCCATCGAGGCCACCAGCGCCCGGCCGCCCGCATTGACGATCCCGGCGGCAATTTCCACCGTGCCCCGTTCGACACCGCCGGTGCCGCCCAGGGCGGGCAAAACCTGCAACACGGTCGCATCGCAAGAAGGCTGTCGGGAACCTGTTTCGGAGGCTCGTTCCACCGCCGGCGTAATGGTATGATCAGGAGATTCGTTCATTTGTCCGGTTCGCTTTCCCGAGTCCGTTATGCCCGGTGACGCCAAACCCAATATGGTACATGAAACGCTGGCCCGCGGCGATGGCGCGACTATCGCCTACCACTTGACCCCTGGCAAGTCTCCCGGCGTGGTCTTCCTGGGCGGGTTCAAATCCGACATGGAAGGGGGCAAGGCCCTTTGCCTGGAGGCTTTCTGCCGGGCGCGGGGACAGGCTTTTCTGCGCTTTGACTATTTCGGCCACGGGGCGTCGGCGGGGGCCTTCACCGATGGCACCATTAGCCGCTGGGCGGACGATGCCATCGCCGTCCTGGATGAAGTGACCGGGGGGCCTCAGGTGCTGGTGGGGTCCAGCATGGGGGGATGGATCATGGTGCTGGCGGCCCTGGCCCGGCCCCAGCGCGTCGCCGGCCTGTTGGGGATCGCGGCGGCGGCCGATTTCACCGAGGACCTGATTGCCGAGGGATTGAAGCCGGAACAAAGGGCAATCATGGAACGGGACGGTTTCGTGGAAATGCCCAACTGTTACGAAGACGAGGAACCCTATGTGATCACCAAGGCGCTGCTGGACGATGGCCGGCGGAACCTGGTGCTGCGCAAACCCATCCCCCTGACCGTGCCCGTGCGCCTGATCCAGGGCATGAAGGACGAAGACGTCCCCTGGCAGACGGCCCTGCGCCTGGAACAGAAGTTGCAGTCCGATGACGTGGAAATCACCCTGATCAAGGACGGCGGCCACCGCCTGTCCGAAGAGGCGGACCTGGATCGGCTGAGAAACACCCTGGAATCCCTGTTGAGGAAAATCGAATCATCGTCCGAGGGGTGACCGCCCAGGCCAGGGACGGCGGCCAGGGACGGCGGCCACGGGCGCCTATTTTCCTTCCGCCGCCAGAATGGCCTTCAGCCCGGCCTTGTAATCGGGGTAGGCCAGATTCACCCCTAGCTCCGTTTTCATGCGGGAATTATTGATCAAGCGGTTGTCCCGCCAGAAACTGAGGGCCATGGGCGACATGTCCTTGGCGGCATCGTCGAAGGGAATGACGGGCGGCGGTTCAACCGCCAACA
>JAJRSS010000021.1 GCA_024278615.1 Alphaproteobacteria bacterium | reverse complement strand
GCTGGCCTGACAGGCGGCGTCCTGGGTGCTCATGCCCTGCTTGCGCTTGATCTTGACGAAATGAACCAAGAGGATGGAATCGTTGACCACGATGCCGGCCAAGGAGGCGAAGCCCAGGATGCTGGGCATGGAAATTTCCAATCCCATGATGAAGTGGCCGGCGACCACACCGACCAGTCCAAGGGGAATGATGGCCATCACCACGATCGGCTCGATGTAGCTGCGGAACTGGAAGCAAAGCAGCAGGAAGACCCCGATCAGCCCCAGCAGGAAGCCCCGCTGCATGGACTTGCCAGTCGTCGCCCCTTCCTTGGCCTGGCCTTCCAGGGAAAGGGTAATGCCCGGGTGGCGGGTGAGGAATTCAGGCAGGAAGTTGTTTTTCATGTGGGAAATTATTTCGTTGACGTTGGCCACGTCGCTGTCCACCTGGCCCTGGATGGTAAGGGTGCGCCGGCCATCGACCCGGTTGATGCGGGCAAAGCCCCGGCCCTGTTCCACATGGGCGACGGCGCCCAGGGGAACCTGTTTGCCATCCGCCAGGGTGACGGTGAAATATTCAAGGTCGGCCAGGCTGTCCTTGTCGGGCTGGGCCAGCCGCACGTCGATCTCGTAGGATTCAGGCCCGACCTGAATCTCCCCCGCCGTCTGGCCGAAAAAGGCGGAGCGCAGTTGGCCGGCGATGGTCCGGGCGTCCAGACCCAGGGCCACCACCCCCTCGCTCAGGCGGAGGCGGATTTCCGGCTTGCCCGGTCTGAGGTCGTCGGTGATATCCAGAGTTCCCTGGTAACTTCTTAACCAGGCCTGCATTTCCAGGGATGCCGCCTTGAGCCGGTCCAGGTCCGGCCCATACAGCCGGATGTCGATGGCCCGACCCCCGGGACCGTGCTGGAACTTAGTGAAGTTGATGGCGATGGGATCGGTAATGCCGGTGGCTTCATCCCGCCATTGGTTGAGGATGCGGTCCAGTTTGAGGTTGCGCAGTTCGGCGCTCAGCAGGTCAACGGAAACCGTCGCCACGTGGGGGCCCTTTTCACCGGCATCGGAATTGGTGTTGTAAAGGGTCATGACGTTGCTGATCAGCGATCGGCCCTGGAACCGGTCTTTGCTCAACCGGGCGTCCACCCGTTCCAGCGCTTCCGTCACCTGCCGGACCACCCTTTCGGTGCGGGCCAGCGGCGTTCCCTGGGGCAGCAGGATGCGGGCCTCGATCACGTCGCCATCGATGTCGGGGAAGGCGCGGAACTTGACCGCGCCAGCCATGACCAGGGCAATGGTAACCAGCAACAGGCTTACCGCAATTCCCAGGCTGAGGTAACGCCATTCCACCGCCTTATCGACCAACCGGCCGACGATCCTTTCCTTCGTCCATTCCAACCCTGAGTCGAAGCGGCGGCGGAAAGTCGAAGGCCCGGTCTTTTTCAGGTCATTCAGGGCCCGCCCTTCCAAAGAATGGGCCAGATGATGGGGCAGGATGAAGAAGGCTTCGACCAGGGAAACGGACAGGGTGGCGATCAGGATGACCGGCAGCACTCCCAGGATGCTGCCGATTTCGCCCTTGAGGAACATCAGCGAACCGAAGATGCAGATAGTGGTCAGAAATGACATGATCACCCCCGGCGCCACCTGCCGGGTGCCATCGACGGCCGCATCCAGCGGCGATTTACCCTTGGCTAAATGGGTGGCGATATTTTCCGAAAGCACGATGGCATCGTCCATCAAAAGGCCAATGGCGATCAAAAGACCGACCATGGTGATCATATCGAAGGAATAGCCCAGAACGGACATGACAAAGACCGTGCCGAGGAAGGAAACGGGCAGGCCCATGGCCACCCAGAAGGAAAAGCGGAAGCTGAAAAACAGCCACATGGTGAGGAACACCAGGACCAGACCCTGGCCGCCGTTGCGCACCAGCATGTTCAGGCGGTCCCGCACGATGGACGAAATATTCCGGGTGAGGATGATTTCCACCCCTTGCGGCGTCTGGGCCCTTTCCCGGTCAACGAACCGGCCCACCGCATCGACCACGGACAGGGTATCCTCGACCCGCGTCTTGTAGATCATCAGCAGCGCCGCCCGGTGGCCATTGATGACAATCTTGTCCTCGTCCCGTTCGAACCTGTCAGTGATGGTGGCGATATCGCCCAGCCGGATTTCGGCGCCGCTGCTGCCGCCGATGATGACCAGTTCCTGCAATTCGGGGATGGTGCGCCGTTCGTCCCGGAAACGGATCAGCACGTCCTGGTCCCGGGTTTCGATGCCGCCCGACGGCAGGTCGATGCTTTGGTTGGCGATGCGGTCCGCCACCTGTGAAACGCTCAAACCGAACTGTCTTAGCGTGATGGATGGAATCTCGACGCGCAACTGGTGATCGGAAAATCCCAGGATATCCACCTGGGAAATCTCACCTTCCCCCAGCATGCGATCCTTCAGGGATTCGGCATAGGCCTTGAGGTCGGGAACGGACATGGGACCGGTCACGCCTACGGCGACGACGAAATCCCGGCGGCCCAACTGCTTGACGATGGGCGTTTCCACCGTAACGGGGAAGGTGTCTATGGCGTCTATCTCGGCCTTGATGTCATCCTGGAGACGGTTGATATCGCCATCGTCGGTCATTTCGATGGTTGCCGTGCCCACCCCCTCCAGTGCCCGGCAGCGCACTTCCTTGATGTCGTTGACACCATCCACGGCGTCTTCGATGCGCTGGCAGATGGCATTTTCAACTTCCGCGGCGCTGGCGCCCGGATAGACGGCGGTGATTTCCACCAGGTCGGGAGGAATGTCGGGGAAGGTTTCCCGCTTGACCCCGGCGGCGGCGGTAATGCCCATGATCATGATGGCGACCATGAGAAGGTTCGCCGCCGTTGGGTGCTCGGCGAAATAGCGGATCATCGTACCGGCCCCTCTCCCCGGGCGTCGGCGGCCAGGGATTCGGCCAGGGCCTGGTCCACGACCGGTTTCAGCAACATGCCTTCGATGGCCGGGACGGGGTCTGAAACCACGATCCGTTCGCCGGCGGCCAGCCCGCCGCCAATGACGGCGAAATTGGTCTGCAGGAAGGCGACGCCCACCTTGCGGCGTTCCAGCCGGGAATCGCCGTTGACGATGTAAACCTGACCGTCATGCAGGGCGGAGCGGGGCACCACCACCTGATCGGGCTTGACCGGTCCCCGCAGTTCCACCTCGACGAACATGTTCTTGGCCAGCGGCGGACGGACGCCCAGGATGGCCTTGCGGTAGGGATCATCGACGGCGACGATGATGCCGACCGTACGGGTTTGCGGGTCAACCATGTCGCTGATACGGGTGAATCTGGCATCCCAGCGCGCGTTCAGATCTCCGCCCCTGAGCCGCACCACCGCCGAAAGGCGAAGCAGATCGGGCAGGGATTCCATCAGGCCGCGGGCGTGCGCGGGAATGGCGGCGCCTTGGGGCATCAGGTTGATCAGCTTGCCGATGGGCAACTGGGCGGTGACTTCGGCCACGTCCAGGCTGTCGGCGACCACCAGCACCTTGCCCTGGGCGGCGAACTGGGTTTTTTCCACCGCCACTTCGGCGATGCGGCTATCGAAAGGGGCGGTAATGGTGGTTCGTTCCAGGTCCAGCCGGGCGGCGGCCAGTTGCGCCCGGTTGCGAGCCTGTTGCGCCCCCAGCACGGCCTTTTCGGTAGGTAGCAGGTTGAGTGTATTTTTCAGGGATTGAACGCTTTGCCGGCCGGCCAGCACGGTACGTTCCTCCTGGTCCACCGCCGCCTGGGAAACGGCCTTCTTCGCCAGCAACTGGCGTTTCCGCTCCAGGTCCCGCTGGCTCAGTTCCATGCTGCGCCGCTCAATTTTCAGGGACGCCTTGGTGTTTTGCTCTTTGGCGGTTAACTCAGCGATTTGCGCATTGACGGAGCGAATGTCGGAATCGATTTCGCTGATCGCCAGTTCATAATCGGTGGGATCGATGCGCAGCAGCACTTCGCCCTTGCCCAGGATGGCGCCCTTTTTCAATTGCGGGTGGATTTGGACGATCTTGCCACTGACCTGGGCCACGGCTTCCCACACCTTGCCTGGCTGAGCATAGCCGTATCCCAACGCCCGGGGCAGCACGTCCACTTGCGGGGCCAGGATAACGCGGACCAGGGTTTCGGTTTCCGCGAGCGGCATTTGTTTCGGTTCTTCGCGTCCCTGGTAAGACCAGGCAAGGGCGATGATTCCGATGATCAGGGGCGGCAGGATCAGCAGAATCCTTTTCTTGCTTTTGGCCATGATTCCTACACTCAACTCTGTAGTGTGGTGCCGGTTGGCAGCCCCAGGGAGGCCAGGACGGAATGGGTAACCACAGACACTACCTTATCAAGATGATCGGTCCCGTATGAATCCCAATCCAGCCTTTTCCACAAAACCACACGGGCAATGGCGAAAACCATGATTTGCCCCATCACCGCATGGGCCTGGATGATGCTTTCCGGGTCGTCGGGCAATCGGCCTGTGGCGGCGGCGGCCAACCCCGTCACCGCCCGGTGCAGGGGCTCGATACGGCCTTCATAAAGAATGGAAAAGGCTTCTGAGGGTTGCGTGTATTCGCGCAAAACAAGCGCCGAGCGCCAGCGGGCCCGTTCCCCGGGGATGAAGGCCTTGAGCATGCCGCTGATAAAACCGGCAGCTAGTATAGCCAGCGCGTCCCGGTTTCCACCCGCAGCGGCGATACCCTGGTGAAGGTGTTCGATGGCCGGCCCAACTGCAGGCTCGGTTTCCGCCACCAGTTGTTCCAAAATGGCGCGATAGAACCCGTCCTTGCCACCGAAATGATAGGCCATGGCGGCGACGTTGACGCCCGCTTCGCGGGCGATTTGCCGGGTGCTGACCGCCTCCCGGCCGTACTCGGCATAAAGCCGGACCCCGGCGTCGATGAGTCGCGACCGTGTATCCTCTCCCCGGGGTTCGCGGATCACTGGCTGTGTCACTGGGTTTCCCTGGTAAAAACAGTCAATTGACTGACGATTAGAAGGCCAAGCCAACATTCTAAAACAACTGATTGAATCTGTAAACATCTGTTTGAAATGATTGTTTGAATATAAAGCAAGCGATGGAACTGGCTGGAACGTTCTTGAGGAACACACTCCGCGTCCCTTCCGCGATCTCAATTGCGTGCGCTGAGCGAACTCAAAATGAAAGGGACAGTTGGTTTCAGATAAGTTGGCGGCGGGCTGCCGCCGGGGTGTAGAGTCCGGGTTTCCCTACCGGATCGTCGGCGTCAGGAAAGGCCCCATGCCCGTCTCCATTGCCGCAATGATCCTGTTGTCGGCCTTGCTGCATCCCCTGTGGAATGCTCTGCTTAAACGGGACCAGCGCCCGGAAGGCGCCTTCATCGGCTTTGTCGCCTTCCTGATGGTGCTGTCGGGCGGCCATGCCCTGATCGCCGGGTACGACCTGTTGCAGATAAAGCGTATCTGGCACTTGGTCCTTTTTTCATGGGGAGGGCAGATGCTTTACGGCACCGCCCTGGTGCACACCCTGCGCCACGGGGACCTATCCGCCTACTATCCCATTGTTCGCTCATCACCCTTGTTTATCGTTGCCGCCGGGGTGTTGTTCCTGGACCAGGCCTACACTTGGCCGTTGCTCGCCGGCATTGCCTTGGTCCTGGTGGGAGCCTTCGCCATCCAGTCCCGGCGCGGGGTGCGGCTGTTGGATAATCCCGCGACCCTGGGCATCGCCGTCCTCGCCATGTGCGGCACGGGCATCTATTCCATTGTCGACGCCCGCGCCATGCAGGTGGTGGAGCCGCCGGTCTTTTTTTTCTGGGTCGAACTGCTGAACCTGCCCAGCTATATCCTCATCTTCCGCCTGGTGTTCGGCCGGACGCCCGGCGGCCATGGGCTTTTCCAGTGGGTGAAAAGCCCGTGGCGTTACATGGGCATCGGGGTAATAGGCTATACGTCCTACCTGATGATCCTGCTGGCTTACGGCGCCGGCGCCGACGTTGCCGCCGTGACCTCTGTGCGCCAGGCTTCCATTCCCTTTTCCGTGCTGCTCGGCGGCTTGTGGCTGAAAGAGGGACACATGGGCCGGCGCCTGTGGGCATCCGTGCTGTTGTCGGCAGGTATTATCGTCATTGTTTTCGCCGAATGATATAAGAGACGCCGTTGTAAATAGAGGGGTGGCCGGATGAGCAAGAAGAAAAATCATCCCGACGAAGGTGACAGCAACCTAAGTCCCCAGCGCGCCCGTTGGATGGCGGAACACACTGACGCGCCTACCCGCGCCCAGTTGAGGAAAGATGCGGCGCTGTTCCTTCACCAGTCCTTGTCGACGCCCTGCCTGGGGGTGGTGAAGAAGGCGGAGGGGTTGTGGATCGAAGACGCGACCGGCCGCCGGTATATGGATTTCCACGGCAACAATGTTCACCATATCGGCTATGGCCATCCCCGGCTGATCGAAGCGGTCAAGGATCAGATGGAAAGCCTGCCTTTCGCGCCCCGCCGCTTCACCAACACCCCGGCGCTGGAACTGGCGGCCAAGCTGAAGGAAATTGCCCCTGGCGATCTGGGCCGGGTACTGTTCGCCACCGGCGGCTCGGACGCCATCGATATGGCGTTGAAACTGGCCCGCGCCGTCACCGGCCGCTTCAAGACCCTGTCCTTCTGGGACTCCTTCCACGGCGCCGGCTTCGGTGGCATCAGCGTTGGCGGCGAGGGGTTGTTCCGCTCCGGAATGGCCGGGCCTTTATTGCCCGGAACCGAGCATGTTGCGCCTTTTGCCTGCTATCGGTGTCCCTATGGATACGAAACCGCGGACGGCCGACCCGATCTGGATATCTGCAAGATGACCTGTGCGCGGATGGTCCGCTATGTGCTGGAAAAGGAAGGAGACGTGGCCGCCGTGGTCGCCGAGCCCATGCGCTCGGTGCCATACGTTCCGCCACCCGGTTTCTGGCCGGCGGTGCGTCAGGCCTGCGACGACCATGGGGCGTTGTTGATCCTCGACGAAATACCCAGCGGCCTGGGTAAGACCGGCCGTATGTTCGCCTGCGAGAATTTCGACGTGGTGCCGGACATCCTGGTCGTAGGAAAGGCCCTGGGCGGCGGCATGCTGCCCATCTCGGCGATGATCGTCCGCGCCGGCCTGAACCTGGCTCCCGATATGGCGCTCGGCCACTATACCCACGAAAAGAATCCGGTCACCGCCCGGGCCGCACTGACCACCATCCAGATTATCGAAGACGAAGGACTGGTGGACAATGCCGCCCGCGTTGGCGCCCGGGCCATGGAACGGCTGAAGGAGATGAAATTCCGCCATCCGTTGATCGGCGATACCCCCGGGCTGGGTTTGATCTTCGGCATCGAACTGGTGACCGATCACGAGACCAGGAACCCGGCGGCGGACGCCGCTGACCGCATCCTCTACCAAGCGCTTGAAAAAGGACTGAGCTTCAAGACCACCATGGGCAACGTACTGACCCTGACCCCACCCCTGATCGTCAGCGAAACGGAAATGGACCGGGCCCTCGGCATTATCGAGGAATGCATCGCCGAGGAAGAGGCCTTCTGACTTGGCAGGGGGCCGAAAACGGGGGAACGATGTATTGGAAGACCTTCGGGCTACTGTGGCCCAGGGCTTCCAACCCTGAACGGATAGGGCTTACAGGGCAAAAAACTTCCAGGTATTCTCTTCACCCAGGGAGGGATGGATATGGCGAAAAAACTGGCGGTTGCCGTAATTCACGGCATGGGCTCGCAGGAGCAGGGCTTTTCGAAGCCGATGGTCGAAGAGCTCAAGGATCGCGTTTC
>JAJRSS010000236.1 GCA_024278615.1 Alphaproteobacteria bacterium | reverse complement strand
TGGATCGTGTGGATTTTTCAACGCCGGAACCAAGGCCGGATCGCAAAGCACTCACGACATGCTTCCCTCTTCGGGGCTAAGCACAACGGTGTGCTCTCTCATCCAACCAAGTTTAACCGTTTGGTCTTTGCGTGCGCCGTTCAGCGGTCCGTTCGTCAATTGGGTGCACTTCATCTCGTTACCGCCCGGAAGGACAGCGTATGATTTGGTAACGGTACCGGTAATGATGGTTTCAACGAGCGTGGCTGACAAAATGTTATCTGCCCGGGCGTCGCTTGTAATGATACTGACGCATTCGGGTCGTACCATCAATTTGCACGCATCACCCTCCTTCAATCCGGGATTGGGAAGTCCCGCGAGAATGGCCCCGTCTGGACCCGACACAATCGTCGCTGTGTCATTGGTCTCTTTGACAGTGCCTTCAATGAGGTTTGATTCACCGAGAAAATCGGCGGTGAATTCGCTTTCAGGTCGAAAGTAGAGATCGTCTGGGGTGCCAATTTGTTCAATCTGCGCATCGTTCATCAGGCAGATGCGATCCGACATCACCATCGCTTCTTCCTGGTCATGAGTTACGTAAAGCACCGTGATGGCGAGTTGTTCATGCAGGTGCTTAATCTCAAGCTGAAGATGATCGCGCAGCTTTTTGTCGAGCGCGCCCAAGGGCTCGTCCATCAAAATGATTGACGGTTCATAGACGAAGGCTCTCGCCAGCGCGATACGTTGCTGCTGACCGCCGGACAATTCCTTCGGCAGGCGGTTAGCGACATCCGACAGCTTGACCGTTTCAAGGACTCGCCCGACATTGTTGCGGATCGATGCCTCATCCATTTTTCGCATTTTCAAGGGAAAAGCGATGTTCTCGAAAATGGTCATATGCGGGAACAGAGCATAGTTCTGAAACACCATGCCGATGTCCCGTCGGAATGGCGGAAGATAGGTCGCCAGTTTTCCGTCGATCCAGATATCACCGCTGTCGGGTTCGTTGAGGCCCGCGATCGCCATCAGCATCGTTGTCTTGCCGGAGCCGGATGGCCCAAGAAGAGTGAGGAACTCGCCTTCGGCCATCTCAATGCTAGCCTCGGCCAGAGCCACGACGGGCCCATAGGTTTTGCGCAGGTTATGCGTTCTCAGTTTATGCGCTGTATTGCTCACTCGGTCCTCCCGGCGAAGAAAAAGCGGGCATGGTTTTCACCACGCCCGCACGAAGTCAACACACAACAGTCAGTAAGCAGGGCGCTCGGACTTATGAAAGCAGCCAGGCGTTGAATTTCTCACTGGCGGTTTCCTTGTTCTTGCCCCAGAAGTCGGTATCGACACTGACCATATTCTTCAGATAGGCCGGATTGGTCGGCAGAACCTTGGCCCGTTCGGGATCGACATAGTCATACGCATCGGGTGCGGTTGGGCCGTAGGCGACATGCGGGGTGAATTTGGCTTGCTGCTTGCCCTGGGCGCAGAATTCGATGAATTCGCGAACCAGGTCGGCTTTCGGCGTGCCTTTGAGGATCGACCAGCCTTCGAAGGTCCACAGTGCGCCGTCCCACACCAGTTCGACCGGCGCGCCATCATCGATGGCGACCTGGGCGCGGCCGTTCCAGGTAAACAACACATCCACTTCGCCGGAGTTGAGCAGTTGCGAAGTCTGCGCGCCTCCGGTCCACCAGATCGCGACATCATTTTTGATCTTATCGAGGCTCTTGAAGGCACGGTCGAAATCAATCGGATAGAGATCCTTGGGCTCCACGCAGTCGTCCATCAAGGCCGCTTCCATCGTGTCGAAGGGGTGCTTGCGCAGGGCGCGTACTCCGGGTACGCCCTTGACATCCCACAAGTCCTTCCAGCCCTTGGGAGGGTTCTTGCCCATGGTGTCTGTGCGATAGGCAATGAGGGAGGCATAAACATCCGTACCCATCAAAAATTCGGTACGCATGTTTTCGGGAATTTTGCTTAGGTTGGGACCAGGACCACCCTTCGGCGCGATCGGCTCCAGATAGCCAATGTTGACCAGGGACTGGTGCGACGACTTGGACAGCAGCGAGCCATCCCAGGTGTAATTCTTGGCTTCGACCATGGCCTTGATCATGCCAGTGGGCTCATGGGAACCCTGAAGGCCAACGACTTCGATCCCGGTTTCCTTTTTGAAGGGCTCGTAGAACGCTTCGGCAAATCCTTTGGTAAACGGACCACCCGGATCGCGCATGACAATCTTGCGGCCGGCGCGGGCCTCGGAAGGCCAAATCGCTGGCGCGGCCAAAGCCGCCGATGCAAGCGCCGTCGTCCTCAAAAAGCGCCGGCGCGACATTTTTGCCCCGGGCATATGTTTCTTGATGTCGCTCATTAGAGTCCTCCTCTGTTCCTAGTGGCTACTGCGTAGCGTTTTTTTTGAAACTACCTGCATCATTCAGGATCGATAACATAAATCAAATTGATAAAAAGTTTGATATCATAAGTAAAATTTATAATGTGGTGCGGAAGAATACTGAATCGAAGGCGGCCCAATATGAATTTAAGACAGCTACAGGCGTTCAAAATCGTGTTCGCCGAAGAATCGATCACCCTTTCGGCCAGGCGTTTCGGCATTACTCAGCCGGCAATGAGCACCCTGATCGGAAAACTCGAAGATGAGGTCGGCTTCTCATTGTTCGACCGCCACAAAGGTCGCCTGAAGGCAACGCCGGAGGCAAACCGGTTCATCGTTGAAGTCGATCAGGTTTTGAGCGGCTTTGACAAAGTTGTCCGAACCGCCCGCGATATCCGCACTCTGAATACCGGGCAGTTACAGATCGCCAGTTTACCTGGTATTTCAATCGGATTTCTTCCTAGTGTCGTCGCCGTCTTCTCAAAGCAGCACCCCGAGGTGAAATTGTCTTTACAGGCGCGGTCCAGCACCCAGGTCGAAGAGTGGCTTGCCTCGCAGCTCTTCGACATCGGTATTGCCGAACTGCCGATTGTCCATCCCGCCGTTGACGTTGAACCGCTGAAATTGAACTGTGTTTGCGTGGTACCCGAAGGCCACCCTTTGGCGAAATTCGACATCCTTACGCCGGCTGACGTTGCGCCTTATCCATTCATCTCGCTCAACCCGGATCACATGACTCATTTCCGATTGAAGGCGGCATTCGAAGCGGATAGCGTAATTTGGCAACCCAAGGTCGAGTGCCAGCTTTTTGCGCCGGCCTGCATGCTCGTCTCCGAGGGGGTCGGGGTAGCGCTTGTCGATCCGTTCACGGCGGCTGATTTCAAGGGCCGGGGTATAGAAACCCGTCCATTCAAACCTTCCATTCCCTTTGACATAGCCCTGCTTCATCCGTCTCTTCGGCCACGCTCGCTGATCGCCGAGGAATTCGTAACTTTGTTAAAAAAGGAAATACAAATCTATCTGCGGCATGATGATTTGTAGAAATTGAATTTTCGGTTCACCCTGGGGGGCGTTCTCAATTCACCGATTCCCGTATCGGTTGATCGGTGAACCGAGACTGGTTTTTTTAAGGAGCTCTAACCGCCTTCCGCTTGTTCGTCGACAACCACTTCTATGGGCTTTGTGCCGTCATCCCCCGGTCCAGGTCGCGGGTGATGTCGTCGATGCTTTCCAGGCCGATGGACAGGCGGATGACGTCGGGGCCGGCGCCGGCGGCGACCTGCTGTTCCAGGCCCAGTTGCCGGTGGGTGGTGGACGCCGGGTGGATGATCAGCGAGCGGGTGTCGCCCAGGTTGGCCAGATGGGACAACAGTTCCACCTTTTCCACCAGCTTCACCCCCGCCCGATAGCCGCCCTTGAGGCCGAAAGTGAACACCGAGCCCGACCCCTTGGGCAGGTATTTCTTGGAAAGCGCGTGATAGGGGCTGGTTTTCAGCCCGGCGTAGGAGACCCAGGCCACCGCCGGATGGCCTTCGAGGAATTCGGCCACTGCTTGGGTGTTGGCGACATGCCGGTCCATGCGCACGGGCAGGGATTCGATGCCGGTGATGGTCAAAAAGGCGTTCATCGGCGACATGCAGGGGCCGAAGTCGCGCAAGGCCACCGCCCGTGCCTTGGTGGTGAAGCCGAAATCGCCGAAGGTCTCGTGGAAGGTGAGCCCGTGATAGGCCGGTTCCGGTTCCACCATGCCGGGGAACTTATCGTTCTGCGCCCAGTCGAAGCGCCCCGATTCAATCACCGCGCCGCCCAATGAAGTGCCGTGGCCGCCGAGGAACTTGGTCGTCGAATGGACGATCAGGTCGGCGCCCCAATCGAAGGGCCGGCACAGGTACGGCGTCGCCATGGTGTTGTCGACGATCAGGGGGATGCCGGCCTGGCGGGCGATGGCCGCCACCGGCTCCATATCGACGACGATGCCCCCCGGGTTGGCCAGCACCTCGAGGAAGATGGCCTTGCACCTGGGCGTCAGGGCCCGGCGGAAATTTTCCGGGTCGATGGGATCGACGAAATGACAGGTCCAGCCCAACTTCTTGAAGCTGAGGGCGAACTGGGTGATGGAACCGCCGTAAAGGTTGCGCGAAGCGATGAATTCGTCCCCCGGCTCCAGCAGGGTGAAGAAGGTGATGAACTGGGCGGCGTGCCCCGACGCGGCGCAACATGCCGCCCGGCCGCCTTCCAGCCCGGCCAGGCGTTCCTCCAGCACCGATACCGTGGGATTGGTCAGCCGGGAATAGATGAAGCCGAAGGTCTGCAGGTTGAACAGGTCGGCGGCGTGTTCGGCGTCCTCGAATACATATCCCGTCGTTTGATAGATGGGCGTATTGCGGGCCCCGGTCACCGGGTCGGGCCGGGCGCCGGCGTGAATGGCCAGGGTCTCGATGCCGAAGGCGTGGGGCTCTTCGGCTTCGGGGGTATCCGGGGTGTCGGTCATGGCGCCATCTTAGGCCGCTTGGAGGAAATGATGTGGGTGTTGACGCCGCTCCATCCCAGTTCGCCGAACAGGCGCCCGTATTCGATCTTGGCGCAGCGATCCATGACCACGCTCAGGCCGGCGGCTTCGGCCCGGGCCGCCGCTTCGTCGTTGCGCACGCCCAATTGCATCCACACCACGCGGATGCCTTTCGTTTTTGCCGCGGCTATGGCTTCGTCAACCGCGGCGCCGGCGGCGGCGGATGAACGGAAGATGTTGACCATGTCGACGGCGCCCGGAATATCCCTCAGGCTGGCATAGGCGGTCTGGCCGAGGATTTCCTTTCCTGCCTGGCCCGGGTTGACGGGGATGACCCGGAAGCCCTTGCCCTGGAGGTATTTCATGGCGAAGCTGGAAGGCCGCACCCAGCGGGGCGAGGCGCCGACCATGGCGATGATACGCGTCTTGCGCAGAATGCCGCTAAGGTCCTCGTCGTTGTAATGAAGCGGCTTCACAACTTCATTCCTCTTGTCTATTTTGGCTATAGGCAGGGCCGCGCGGCGGGAAATATGCACTATGCAAGCCCCTCCCTCTGCCGTGGATCTTCGTCGGTCGGTCCCTTAAAAACAACCTCGCAACATACCTTGGAATCAATTAGCTCAAGTAAACTACCCCAAGAATTTCCCGAGCTGACACAACATAGGGT
>JAJRSS010000235.1 GCA_024278615.1 Alphaproteobacteria bacterium | reverse complement strand
GCCATGATACTTCATCCGGCGCGCCGCCATTGTGAACCAACCCCCGCCCGGCTAAAACCGTTGAAATGAAGGGAAGCCGGGGATAACCCCGCGGTCGAATGACGAAACCCGGCGGCCGGGGCACCCCCTCGGCAAGGCATGGAATCCACCTGGTTTTATTTTGAATCAAAGGGTTATGATTTATTTTCCCGATTCGACCGGGGGCGAATGCCTTTTTTTGCCCTTGGCCCGCCTTCAAAAGGACCAAGTGCCGCATTATCTTCCCCGGCTTTTCCCGTCCGCCCGGGCCAGCCTCGGTCAGCCTGGAGAAAGGTGGCGACGGGATGTCCCTGCCGGGTTGCGCCGCCGCCGCCGCTGTGTTCCAATTTTCCCGGCGGCCGGAAGTGAAAACCGGTAAAAACGAAGTATCGGCGAGTCAGGATCAAAATCATGCAGCATGTGGGGCCATCGATCAGTTCTTACGGGCTGGATCATCACGGCATAAAAAACGTCGATGTGGTCCACTGGAATTACACCACGCCGGCCCTGATCGGCGACGCGCTTCGGCGCCAGGAGGGCTTGCTTTCAGAGGGTGGCGCGCTGGTCGTGCGCACCGGCCACCACACCGGCCGTTCGCCCAACGACCGGTTCGTGGTCAAGGAGCCTTCCACCGCCGGCGACATCCACTGGGGCGCGGTCAACCGCCCCTTCGACGCCGGCAAGTTCGACGTCCTGCGCGAACGCATGCTGTCCTACCTGCAAAACCGGGACCTGTACGTGCAGGATTGCTACGCCGGCGCCGACCCTGCTTACCGGGTGCCGGTGCGGATCATTACCGAAACCGCCTGGCACAACATGTTCGCCCGCAACATGTTCATTCAGCCCGGCCGGCTGGAACTGAAGGATTTCGTTCCCCGGTTCACGGTCATCCAGGCACCCCGCTTCCACGCCATCCCGGAAACCGACGGCACCAATTCGGAAGTGTTCATAATCATCAACTTCGCCGAGAAGCTGGTATTGATCGGCGGCGGTTCCTATGCCGGCGAGATCAAGAAATCCATTTTCTCCATCCTCAATTACCTGTTGCCGGCCCAGGGCGTGCTGCCCATGCACTGTTCGGCCAACACCGGCGCCGATGGCTCCACCGCCATTTTCTTCGGCCTGTCGGGAACCGGCAAGACCACCTTGTCGGCGGATGCGTCCCGCACCCTGATCGGCGATGACGAACACGGCTGGGGTCCCGGCGGCGTGTTCAATTTCGAAGGCGGCTGCTACGCCAAGGTGATCAGGCTGTCGGCGGAGGCGGAACCGGAAATCCACGCCACCACCCGCCAGTTCGGCACCATCCTGGAAAACGTGGTCATGGATACGGATACCCGGACCCTGGCCCTGGACGACGACACCCTGACCGAGAACACCCGCGCCTCCTATCCCATCGACGCCATTCCCAACGCCAGCACGACGGGCATGGGCGGCCAGCCGAAAAACATCATCATGCTTACCGCCGACGCCTTCGGCGTGCTGCCGCCGATAAGCAGGCTGTCGCCGGAACAGGCCATGTATCACTTCCTTTCCGGCTATACGGCCAAGGTGGCGGGGACGGAAAAGGGAGTCAAGGAACCCCAGGCCACCTTCTCGCCCTGCTTCGGCGGCCCTTTCATGCCGCGTCATCCCAGCGTCTATGGCCGCATGTTGGCCGACATGATGGAAACCCACGGGGCCCATTGCTGGCTTGTCAACACCGGCTGGACCGGTGGCGGATACGGGGTCGGGGAACGGATGAAAATCGCCCACACCCGGGCCATGGTCAACGCCGCCCTGGACGGCCGGCTGGCCGGTGTCCCGATGACGCCCGACGCCAACTTTGGCGTCTCGGTGCCCGAAAGCTGTCCCGGCGTTCCGCCGCATGTGCTGGTTCCCCGCGACACCTGGGCCGATAAGGACGCCTATGACGAAAAGGCCCGCCACCTGACCCAATTGTTCGAAGACAACTTCAGGAAGTTCGAAGAGCACGTGGATGACGGCGTCAAGGCCGCCGCCATCCGCGCCGCGGCATAAATTCAGCTGGCCTTGCCGGCCCTGATGGCGACCCAGGCCAGGGCCGCCCAACCGGTCATCAGGAAGACGCCGCCGGCGGGCGCCGCGCCGTTCAGCGGGATGGAACCGGTAACGCCGAAGGCGTAAAGGGTGCCGGAAAAAAGAATGATGCCGATGGTGAACGCCCAGCCGGCCAATGGAACCGCCAATTTGACCGAACGGCTGACCGAACGGCCGCCGTTTATCGAGGCCAGCCAAGCGACCGCGATCAGGGCCAGGGCATGCCACATCTGGTAATCCACGCCCATGGAGAAAATGGTCCGCGCGCCGTCGTCCGCCGCCAGGGAATGCCAGCCATAGGCCCCCGCCGTCACCGCCGACAAGCCGTTAACCGCACCGAGAAAAAGCCAAGTTTTCATGTCCTGTCTTCCAACCCTTTTCGTTGCCGTGGCCCCTCCCGGCCATCATCTTGCAGCGTAGCCGCCCCGGCCCGGGAAACCAATTGATCCTTGGGCGTTTGCCTTGCAGGCGTTATAACCCTGACACCATGTGGGGGAGCGATCGGCGGTGACTTTTTTTCATCTGGCTATCCTGGCGCTGGTCCAGGGCGTCACCGAATTCCTGCCGGTCAGCTCGTCCGGCCACCTGGTCCTGGTGCCGGCCCTGACCGGCTGGGCCGACCAGGGCCTGATCATCGACGTCGCCGTGCATGTGGGCACCCTGGGCGCGGTGATGGTTTATTTCTGGCGCGACCTGTGGGAAATGACCGCCGGCATTGGCCGCCTGGCCACCGGCCGCCGGGATGCCGGCGCCAAACAGGCGGGTTACCTGATCATCGCGACCCTGCCCCTGATCGCCGCCGGCTATTATGTCAACCTCCACTATGCCCAACTTTTGCGGGACCCCAAGATCATCGCCTGGGCGACCCTGGGCTTCGGTTTGGTGTTGTACCTGACCGACCGCATCGGCATGACCATGCGCCGCATGGAACACCTGGGACTGCCCGACGCGCTGGTCATCGGCCTGGCCCAGGTCCTGGCCCTGATCCCCGGCACCAGCCGTTCCGGCATCACCATGTCGGCGGCCCGCCTGATGGGATTTGAACGGGGCGACGCGGCGCGCTTTTCCCTGCTGCTTTCCATCCCCGCCATCATCGGCGCCGGCACGCTCAAGGGGTGGGAACTGGTCCAGGCCGGCGACGCCCAACTGACCACCGACGCCCTGCTGGCCGCCCTGCTGGCTTTTACCGCCGCGCTGGTCTCGATCGCCGCCCTCATGGCGTGGCTGCGGCGCGCCACCTTCACGCCCTTCGTCCTTTACCGGATGGTGCTGGGAATTTTCCTGCTGGCCTTTACCTATGGCTTCTTCCCCATCAGCGGGCCTTGATCGGCGGACAGATTTCTAATACCCCCGGGTCCGATCGACGATGTTTTTGAGCCGGCGGCCTTGCCGCACCCGTCGGATGCAGTCGGCGATTTCCGCCGCCGAGGACTGGGGCATGCTGATGGACGCCACGTGCGGGGTGATCAGGACCTTGGGGTGATCCCAAAACGGGCTGTCGCCGGGCAAGGGCTCAGCGCGGAAAACATCCAGGGCGGCGCCGGCGATGTGGCCGGAATCCAGGGCCGCCAGCAGGTCCTGCTCGACCACGTGCCCGCCCCGGGCGGCGTTGATGAAAAACGCCCCTTCGGGCAGGGCGGCGAGGGTTCGCCGGTTGACGATGCCTTGCGTCGCCGCCGTCAGGGGCAGCAGGCAGACGAGGATTTCCGTGCGCTCGAGAAACGGCGTCAGGGCATCGGGGCCGTAAAAACTTTCCACCCCTTCGACGTGCTTTTCCGACCGGCTCCACCCGGCGATGGCGCCAAAGCCCATGGCTCGCAGCTTTACGGCCGCGTCCTGGCCCAATTCGCCCAGGCCCAGGATGCCGATCGGGCGGACGGCGGTATCCCGGGCCGGAAGCTCCCGCCAGTGGTGGCGTTTCTGGAAGTCGCGGAAGACGTGGAAATCGCGGTGAAAGTGCAGCACGCAATAGACCACCCATTCGGACATGCCGCGGGTCAGGGCCGAATCCACCATGTGGATCAGGGGCACGTCGGGCAGGGTTTCATCGCTGACGATGCTGTCGACGCCGGCGCCCAGGTTGTAGATGGCCTTCAGGTTGGGAAATTGCCGCAGGGACCCCGGTGGCGGCCGCCACACCAGGGCGACGTCCACGTCTTCGGCATTGCCAACGCTGTCCGGCCATACCCGCCAGTCCAGGCCGGGCAGCAGCGGCGCCAGGGCTTGCCGCCACCGTTCCGGCGGATCGAAAGGACTGATGAAAACGATCGCCATCACATGCTCACCGCGCCGGTGTCATCGGCTTTCATCTCGAAGGCGGCGGCCATCAGGGCGCGGGTGTAAGGCTGCTGGGGATTGGCGAAAATATCTTCCGCCGGACCCTGTTCCACCACCCGGCCCCGGTGGATGACCATTACTTCGTGGGCCAGGGCGCGAACCACCTTGAGGTCGTGGCTGATGAACAGGTAGGCCAGGTCGTGGCGTTTCTGCAGGTCGCGCAGCAATTCGACGATCTGCGCCTGCACCGACATGTCGAGGGCGCTGGTGGGTTCGTCGAGGACGATGAACCGGGGCTTGAGCACCAGCGCCCGGGCGATGGAAATGCGCTGGCGCTGGCCGCCGGAAAATTCGTGGGGATAGCGGTCCATCATCGACCGTTCCAGGCCCACCTCTTCCAGCGCCTGGGCGATCATTTCCCGGCGTTCTTCGAAGGTGCCGCCCAGCCCGTGGACCAGCAGCCCTTCCTCGACGATCTGCGCCGCCGACAGCAGGGGGCTGAGGGAACCGAAGGGATCCTGGAAGACGATCTGCATTTCCCGGCGCAGGGGACGCAACTCCCTGGAACCAAGGCCCTGGATGTCGCGGCCCTGGAAGACGATAT
>JAJRSS010000234.1 GCA_024278615.1 Alphaproteobacteria bacterium | reverse complement strand
CGTCCAACCAGGCGCTGTCTTCTTCCGTCAAGCCGCCAACATCGGCGTCGGTCACTTTTTTTGGTTCGGCGGGTTTGTCGCCTTCGGAATCATCTTCGGCGGTTTGTTCTTCTTCGTTTTCCCCTGCGTCCTCCTCGGCGCCGTCATCATTGTCTTCAAATTCATTGGACCAATTGGATTCCGCCTGCTGCGCTTGCAGCCAGTCCTCATAGGATTGATCGCCGCCGGAGTTTCTCCATTCTTCTCTCGATTCTTCCTCTCTTCTCAGTTCCCGCGCCGCCGCCGCCAATTCATCCTGCCGCCGCTGTTCGGCGGTGCGGTTATCCCAATCATCGTCGCCCCATTCTTCGAAATCATTGGACCAATCCCGATTGTCATCCGCTTCGCTCAACCGCCGTACCCAGTCATTGAACGAAAGGTCGGTATCGGCGTTCTCCCATCCTTCTTTCAGGGCTGCCTCGTCATCCAGGGCCTGCACAAAGGCATCGGTACTCTGGTCCACCTCGTTTTGGAAGGCCGCCAGCTCCGCCTCCAAACGCGCGCTATTCTCATCTCTCATTTGGTCGAGTTGTTCCTGGGAAAGGTGAGGGTCGCCAAGGCCGCCGGTGTAACCGGCATCAGGCTCGATTCCGTTCGCCTCACCCTCGGCGATGACGGCATCAAGATAATCAGAAAATTCTTCGGACGACATTTCCACCGGATTGGCATCGTCCAAGGAGCCCTCTCCCATGGCGGCGGGAACCAGCGCGGTGGTGCTCAGGAACGATGCGACGATAAAAGTGGCCAGAGAAGCTGTTGAGGTTTTCATCACGATTCTCCCGGTTCAAGTGTCCCTTTCTGAAATCGATACAATTTTCGGTAAATTGTGGAGATTCGTATGTGACGCCGGTCACGTCACGGCGGAATGGTAAAAAGGAAGGGTCTTTTACGGAAAGGGGCGGATCATGGGGATGTCCCCTAACCGCCGTCCTCCCTGCCGCTGACCAGCAGGTTGACGCCGGCCTTCCTGAACTGGCCGGCGAAGGGGGCGGCCAGGGGGCGGTCGGTGATCAGGGTATGGATGCGCTCCAGGCCGCACACCCGGACCAGCCCCCGGCGGCCGAACTTCGAATGGTCGGCGACGACGATGGTCTTTTCCGCCCGGCGGATGACCACCCGGGAAAATTCGGCCTCGGCATAATCGAAATCCATGAACCCGTCTTCGGCGTCGATGGCGCCGATGGACAGGATGGCCAGGCGCACCCGGAACTGCTCGACGAAGGCCGCCGCCGCCGGGCCCAGGGCGGCGCCGTCGTCGGCGCGCAATTCGCCGCCGGCCATGTAGACCCGGTTGCCCTTGCGGGTGGCCAGGGTGCGGGCGATGTCGGCGGAATTGGTCACCACCAGCAGGTCCCTGTGTTCCAGCAACGCCCGGGCGACGTAGGCCGTGGTGCTGCCGGTGTCCATGACCAGGGTATCGCCGTCCCTGACCTGGCGGGCGGTGGTGATGGCGATGACCTTCTTGGCTCCGGCGTTGTCGCCCAGGCGCTGGCGGAAACCGGGCTCTTTCAGCGGCCCGGGCATGGTGGCGCCGCCGTGCACCTTGAGCAGCAATCCGTCCCCGGCCAGGACCTTGATGTCCCGGCGGATGGTTTCGCCGGATACCTCCAGTTCCCGGGCCAGCCCGGTCACCGTCGACGACCCGGTGCGGGCCACCGCCTTCAGGATAGCCGAATGTCTTTCCACCTGCCGCATGGCCGCCCGTTGCCTCCTGGCGCTACCCTTCAGCGCCGCGGAAGTGATCGCTGAGCAGGGCATTGACCCTGGACGCGGCTTCCATGTGGGGCATGTGGCCAACGGCGTCCAGCCGGTGTGTCACGACGTTCGCCGGAAGGGCGTCCGCCTGGGCCGGATCGATGACCTTGTCCTCCCGGCCCCAGATGACCATGACCGGGCATGACGCCCGGGAAAGGGATTGGCCGAACCGGGCCACCTGTTTCCCCTGGGTGAAATTCGCCGCGGCGATGGCGGCCAGCGCCTCGTTGGCGCCCTCCAGGCGCTTGTAGCGTTGAACGCCCTCGACCATTTCGCGGGAGACCAGGCCGGGATCGGCGAAAAGGTTTTGCAAGACGGCCTTCAATTCCTTGCGGCGCCCGGCGGCGACGAACCCATCGATGAAGTCGATGTTGATATCTTCGCCCACGCCGGCCGGGGCAAGGCCGGCGACGGAGGCGACCTTGTCCGGGCTTCGCGCCAGCATGGCGAAGCAAATGGCGGCGCCAAGGGAATGACCGGCAAGATGGACCCTGGAAAGCCCAAGGGCGCCGATGAAGGCGGCCGTCACCCCGGTGAAAGCGTCGAGGGAAGCGTCCTTGAGGGTTTTGGTCGATTTGCCGTGACCGGGAAGGTCGAGAACGTAAACGGGCCGTTCTTGGGCCAGGGCCTGAAGATTGAACAGCCAATTGTTGCCGTCGCCACCGAAGCCATGGATGAGGACCGCCGGTATGCGGTCATGGTCTTTTCCCTCGACCCGGTAGGAAATCGTGTAGCCGCCGCATTCCAGGCTTTGCCCGGCGGCCTCTTCCCCGGTTTGTTCCGCCTCCGGCGGCACGAAACCGGCCTGAAATTCATCGACGAAGGCGGCGATGTCCTCGTCGCTGACGGTTGGCGGCGCGATGACGCCGATCAGGGCGCCGACGGCGGCCTTTTCGCCCACCGGTATCACCTGGCGGCGGAGGACGCCGCCTTCCGGCGCTTCGAAGACGTTGGTGATTTTTTCCGTCTCGATCTCGACGATTTCCTCCTTGCCGGAAACGGTGTCTCCTTCGGCCGCCAGCCAGCCGACCACCGTGCCCTCGGTCATGGCCAGACCCCATTTGGGCATGTTGAGGGGGAGAATTTTATCGCTGGACATGACGTTCCAAAGCCGGACGGTTGTTCACGTCAGGCCATGGCCGCCCGTACCGCCGCCTTGATGTCGGCGGGGCCCGGGATATAGGCATCCTCCAGTTCCGGCGCGAAGGGCACCGGCGTGTGGGGCGGCGTCACCGTCTTGATCGGGCCCTTCAGCGCCGCGAAGGCGTTCTCGGCGGCCAGGCGTGAAATATCCGCCGCCATGGAGCATCGGGGGCTGGATTCATCGACAACCACCAGGTGACCGGTTTCCTCCACCGATTCGAGGATGCTCTCCTCGTCCAGGGGCGACGTGGTGCGGGGATCGATGATCGTCGTTTCGATCCCTTCCTTGGCCAGCTCGTCGGCGGCCTGTTTGGCGAACTGCACCATGCGGCCGAAGGCGACGATGGTGGCGTCCTTGCCCTCGCGAACGATATTGGCCTCGCCGAAGGGAATGGTGTAGGCCTCGTCCGGAACTTCTTCTTCGTCATCGTACATGACCTTGTGCTCGAAGAAGATTACCGGATCGTCGTCCCGGATGGCCTGGGTCATCAGGCCCTTGGCTTCATAGGGCGACGACGGGATGACGACCTTGAGCCCCGGACAGTGGGTGAAGATCGGGTAAAGGGTCTGGCTGTGCTGGCTTGCCGCCCGAAAGCCGGCGCCGAACATGGTGCGGACGACCAGCGGGGTCACCGCCTTGCCGCCGAACATGTAGCGGAACTTTCCCGCCTGATTGTAGATCTGGTCGAAACAGACGCCAAGGAAATCGACGAACATCAATTCGGCCACGGGCCTCAACCCGGTCGCCGCGGCGCCGACGGCGGCGCCGATGAAGGCGCTTTCGGTGATCGGCGTATCGAGGACCCGGCCGCGGCCGAACTCGGGCATCAGCCCCTTGGTCACGCCCAGCACGCCGCCCCACGCATCGTCTTCGCCCGGGGCTCCCATACCGCCGGCGTTGTCCTCGCCCATGACGATGACCCGATGGTCGCGGCGCATTTCCTGGGCGATGGCTTCATTGATCGCTTGACGAAAGGTTTTCTTGGTCATTTCAGCCTCCCCCTAATAAGCGGTGTAAACGTCGGTGAGCAGGGACTCAGGATCATTCCTCGGCGCCGCTTCGGACGCCGCGACGGCCTGGTCGATGACGGCGGCGACCTCGGCCTCGATGGAATCCAGGTCCTTGTCCTCCAGGACCGCCGCCGCGCAGACCTTTTGGCGAAATATTTTAAGCGGATCGCTGTCCTTCCTGATCGCCTCGATCTCGCCATCGGCCCGATAGGCCATGGCGTCGCCCTCGAAGTGGCCATAATGACGGGCCAGCTTGACATGAATCAAAGAGGGTCCTTTACCTTCGCGGGCCCTTTCGACGGCCTCCTTGGCGGCGTCGAAAACGGCGAAGAAATCGAAACCGTCGACTTGGACGCCCGGCATGCCGAAAGCCTTGGCGCGCTCCACCTGGGAACCGGCCACCGCCCAACTGCTCGCCGTGGTCTCGGCATAGCCATTGTCTTCAACGACGAAAACCGCCGGCAGGTTCCATACATTGGCCAGATTGAAGGATTCCAATGTTGTTCCCTGGTTCGATGCCCCATCGCCGACGAAGGCGACGGCGACGCCGCCCGTGTCCAGGGTCTTGGCGGTCAAGGCCGCGCCGCAGACCAGGGGCGGCCCGCCGCCGACGATACCGTTGGCGCCCATCATCCCCTTCGACAGATCGGCGATATGCATGGAGCCGCCCTTGCCGCCGCACAGGCCGTCGGCGGCGCCATAAATTTCCTTCATCATGGCGGTGGGATCGCACCCCTTGGCGATGCAGTGACCGTGGCCGCGGTGGGTGCTGGCGATATAATCGCCGTCGTTCAAATTCATGCAGACGCCGGCGGCGGAGGCTTCCTCGCCGGCGTAAAGATGAACGAAGCCGGGGATCTTCCCGGCGGCGAATTCATCATGCACGCGATCCTCGAATTTTCGGATCGTGGTCATGGTCCGGTAAGCGGTGGTCAGAAATTCTCTGCTGTGCTGCACGTGACACCCCCTTCCTGTTTCAACCAAAACACACCCAAACCAAGGAATATCCGGGTGTAATCTGTTTCCCCTTTCTTCGCATCATAGGGGATTGTCCGCCTGCACCGCAACCAACCTTGACGGTAGTCAATAATCGAAAGCGGGCGAATTACGTCGCCGCCTTGTCGGCGATACCGGTCTGGCGCAGCATGCCCCGGTAAATTTCATCGTCGCCGATGACCCCGATCAGCCGCTCCTCGTCCACCAGGGCGATGGGATTGCCGGTGGCGTGGCGGATTTCAATCGCCACCCGCATGGAGATATCCGCCGGCGCCGTCACCACCGTGTAGGCGCCCTCGATCCCCGGCGAAAGGTTTTCGTCCCACGCAGCCAGGTCGCCGGGCCTGCCCTCGGTGGTCACCGATATGGGCCGGCCGCCTTCATCCACGGCCAGCCGGCAGCGCCCGTGTAGGTCCAGCAACACCTCGTTGCCTTGCCGTTTCAACTGCTCCAACGGTGTCATCAACGACGACCCCCGAAGCACGTTCAGCGGGTTCATGTGGGCGACGAAGCGGGCGACGTAATCGCTGGCCGGGTCGAGGACGATTTCCTCCGGCCGGCCGACCTGGACGATGCGGCCCGATTCCATGATGGCGATGCGGGTGCCGATCTTCAGCGCCTCGTCCAGGTCGTGGCTGACGAAGATGATGGTCTTGTGCAAGGTCCTTTGCAGGTCCAGCAATTCGTCCTGCAGGTGCTGGCGGATCAACGGGTCCAGGGCGGAAAAAGGCTCGTCCATCAGCAGGATATCGGCGTCGGTGGCGAAAGCCCGGGCCAGGCCGACCCGTTGCTGCATGCCGCCGGACAACTCGTGGGTGTACTTGCCGCCCCACCCGTCCAGGCCGACCAGTTTCAGTTTCTCGTTCACCCTTTGATCCCGCTCGGGCCGGGCCATGCCCCTCAGTTCCAGTCCCAGGCCGACGTTTTCCCGCACCGTGCGCCAGGGCAGCAGGGCGAACTGCTGGAAGACCATGGCGATGCGGCTCATGCGCAGCCGCCGCAGCGTCGCCCGGTCGCACGACGCGATGTCGATAATGGAGCCGTCGTCGTCCACCAGCACCTTGCCCCGGGTCGCCCGGTTGAGGCCGTTGACGCAGCGCAGCAGGGTGGACTTGCCCGAACCGGAAAGTCCCATAAGAACGCAGACCTCCCCTTGCTCGACGGCCAGGGAGGCGCCGTTGACGCCGACCACGTCGCCGGTTTCCAGCAGGATGGTATCGCGGCCATGGCCCGAATCCAGCATGCCGAGCGCCGCCTTCGGGTCCTTGCCGAAGATCACGTCGACGTTTTCAAAAGCCACCACCGCCATTCTATTTTTCCTCGCCTTTCTTCGGCCGGGGTTTGGGCTGCTTGCAGATGCGGTCGAGAAGGATGGCGACGAAGACGATGGCCAGCCCGGCTTCGAAGCCCTTGGCGATGTTGACCGTGTTCAATGCCCGGACCACCGGCTTGCCCAGGCCGTCGGCGCCGACCAGGGCGGCGATGACCACCATGGACAGGGAAAGCATGATGCACTGGGTAACGCCGGCCATGATGGTCGGCAGGGCGTGGGGCAGTTCCACCTTGACCAGCAACTGGGGGCGGGTAGCGCCGAAGTACTTGCCCGCCTCCACCAGTTCCCGGGGGACGCTGGAAATGCCCAGATGGGTCAGGCGGATGGGGGCGGGGATGGCGAAGATCACCGTCGAGATCAGTCCCGGCACGACGCCCAGCCCGAACAGGATCAAGGTCGGGATCAGGTAGACGAAGGTGGGAATGGTCTGCATCAGGTCCAGCACCGGGCGCAGGCCGGTGTACAGCCATGGCCGGTGGGCCGCGGCGATGCCCGTCGGCACGCCGACGATGATGCAGACCAGGGTCGAGAACAATACCAGGGCCAGGGTCTCGATGGTCTGTTCCCAATAGCCCAGGTTGATGATCAGCATCAGGGCGGCGACGATCATCACCGACAGCTTCCAACTGCGGTGCAAGGCATAGGCCAGGGCCGAGATCAGGGCGACCAGCAGCAGCGGCGGGAACCATTGCAGTAGGCCGATGAAGCCCTCGATCAGGAAGCCGAGCACGTCGGAAATCAGGTTGAACAGGCCGGCGGCGTTGTCGTTGAGAAAATCAACGAAAATCTTGATCCACCGGCCCAGGGGAATCTTGTTGTCGGTCAGCCAGTCCATAGGTATTTCCGGCCCCTCCCGATTATTTTTACTCCCCCCACCCCAGCCCTCCCCCGCAAGGGGGGAGGGAGTTTTCTAGGGGGAGATTACAGGTGGCGACAAATGATCTGCCGCTACTTCCCCCTGAAAACCGG
>JAJRSS010000233.1 GCA_024278615.1 Alphaproteobacteria bacterium | reverse complement strand
CCGCCCCGGGTCAGGATGCAGCGCACGGCGACGCCCCGCCGGCGCAGCAGGCGAATGGCCTCCAGGCACTTGTAGGCGGCGATGCCGCCCGAAACGATCAGCAGAATTCGCTTTCCGTCCAAGGTCATAGGGTTGAATATCCGTCTGGGTTCCACATGCTCGGCTCGATTTAACGAAAAAATAGTGTGATTAAATCTAGTCCCACACCTAAAGCAGCGCAAGGAAATCCTCCAACCGGCGGGGCGGGGTATTTTAGACCCGGCCTGCTTAATAAAATGGGTAGGGGCCGGGAGGGAGGAAATGAGGGCTCGTTCAGGGGCCATTTCCAATGGCCCCTTGTTAAAGGCTCCTGGGGGTTAATTAATCAGGACAAAGGCCAAAAGGGCGATGGCGGCGAGAAGCAACAGGCCCACGGGCACTCCCTGGCGGCCGCCGCCGCCCATGGCCTTGACCGTTTCCGGATGCAGGCGGATGCCGCCGCCGGCCAACAGGGCGGCGCCCCGCTCCAAATCGTCCAGCAGCCGGGGCAGCCGCGCCGCCGCCTCGCCCAGGTCCCGGGCCGCTTCCCTGATCCGGGCGTCCGGGCCCAGGTTTTCCGTCAGCCAGGATTCCATCAGGGGCCGGGCCATAATCCAAAGGTTGGCGTCAGGGCACAACTTACGGGCCGTTCCTTCGGCCACCAGCATGGTTTTTTGCAGCAACAGCAATTGGGGTTGGACTTCCATCTGAAAGGTTTCCGCCACCTGAAACAACTGACCCAACAGCCGGGCGATGGAGATCTCGTTTTGGGGCCTGTCCAGGATGGGTTCGGCGATGGAGCGGCAGGCCTGGGTGAAGGCATCCACCGAACGGTCGGCGGGAATCCAGCCGGCCTCGAAATGAACTTCGGCGGCGCGGCGGTAGTTCCGGGTCAGGAAGCTGACCAGCATTTCGCCCAGGTGCCGGCGGGTGCGGGTGTCCAGCCGCCCCATGATGCCGAAATCCACCACCGCCACCGAGCCGTCTTCGGTGACGAACAGGTTGCCCGGGTGCAGGTCGGCGTGGAAAAACCCGTCCCGGAACACCTGGTTGAAAAAAGCCGCCGCCGCCTTTTCCATCACCTGCTCCGGGTCGTGGCCGGCCTTCTGCACCGCGTCGCGGTCGTCCAGGGATAGCCCCAAAATCCGTTCCGTGGTCAGCACCCGCCGCCCGGTCCGCTGCCAGTCCACGCCCGGGATATTGAAGGTCGGATCGTCTTCGAAGTTCTCGGCCAATTCCGCCGCCGCCGCCGCCTCGAACCGCAGGTCCATTTCCAGGGTGACGGTTTCGGCCAGGGTGTTCACCATCTCGACCGGCTTGAAACGGCGCAGTTCCGGACGGGCCGCTTCCAACAACTCGGCCATCCACAGGAACATGTCCAGGTCGCGGTTGAAGGCGGCTTCGATTTCCGGGCGCAGGACTTTTACCGCCACTTCCCGCCCGTCGGTGGTGGTGGCGAAATGGACCTGGGCAATGGACGCGGTGGCGATGGCATGATCGTCGAAGCTGGCGAACAGGGTATCCACGGGCTGGCCGAATTCCGCTTCCATGGCGGCGCGGGATTCGGTTCCCGAAAAGGGCGGCAGGCTGTCTTGCAATTCCGACAGGTCGGCGGACAGTTCCTCGCCCAAAAGGTCCGAACGGGTGGAAAGGGCCTGGCCCAGCTTGATGAAGCTTGGGCCCGCTTCTTCCAGGGCCCGGGCCAGGCGTTGTCCCGGCCGGCCCGGCCGGCCCCGCCGGGACGCCATCCGGGCCGCCAGCATGACGAACTCGGCTACTTGCAGTTTTTCCAGCAGGAAAAGCACGTCGTGGCGGGCCAGGATACGCGCGATGCGTAACAACCGGGCGATATTTCTCAAGGTACGCAGCATGTCTTTCCAGTATGCCTCAAAGCCGCCAGGCGGAATGAAGGGCGGCGATGCCGCCGGTAAGGTTGCGCACTTTCACCTGCTCCAGGCCGGCCTCGGCGATCAGGGCGGCGAAGGTTTCCTGGTCCGGGAAGCGGCGGATGCTTTCGGCCAGATACCGATAGGCTTCTCTGTCGCCGGCCACCAACTGGCCCAGCCACGGCAGGACCTTGAAGGAATAGGCGTCATACAGGGCCTCCAGTCCGGGCACGGCGATGCGGCTGAATTCCAGACACATGAACCGCCCGCCCGGCTTGAGGACGCGCCGGGCTTCCGCCAGGGCCCTCTCCACCCGGGTTACGTTGCGCAGGCAGAAGGCCGTGGTATAGAAGTCAAAGGCGCCGTCTTCCACCGGCAGGTTTTCGGCATCCCCGTTGATCCAGGTGATTCCATCCAATATTCCCTGGTCCAGGGCGCGGTCCCGGCCCACCGCCAGCATCTCTTCATTAATGTCGCAGATAGTGACCGGTCCGCCGCCCCGTTGCAGGATGCGAAAGGCGATATCGCCGGTGCCGCCGCCGACGTCCAGCACCGCCTGGCCCGGGCGCGGGTTCAGCCAATTGATCATCGCCGCCTTCCACAGCCGGTGGATGCCGACGCTCATCATGTCGTTCATCAAATCGTAGCGGGGGGCGACGCTGTCGAAAACCTCCCTCACCAGGGGTGCTTTTTCCCCTTCGGCCACGGTGCGATAGCCGAAATGGGTGGCGCTTTCCTTGTCCTGGGCGGGATTCCGGGGGTTCGGGTTTTTATCGGGCTCGTTCATGTGCGGACCATAGCCTAAGCGGCAAGACCGCGCTACGTTGCGCCTATGCCCGAACTGCCCGAAGTGGAAACCGTTCGCCGTGGCCTGGCCCCCGTCCTGGAGGGCCGGATCCTGGTGCGGGTGGAACAGCGCCGGGCCAACCTGCGCCTGCCCTTTCCCAACGATTTCGCCACCCGCCTGCGGGGCCGCCAGGTGGCAGAGGTGGGCCGCAGGGCCAAATACCTGCTGTTCCGGTTGGACAGCGGCGAGGTGCTCATCGCCCATCTGGGCATGTCCGGCAGCTTCCGGATTTTTCACCGCGACCCACCCGCCCCGGGTCCTCACGATCATGTGGTTATTGAAACCGACAAGAAGGTCACCCTGCATTTCCACGATCCCCGCCGCTTCGGGCTGATGACCCTGACCCGGGCGGATGACCTGGAAACCCACTCCATGCTGGCCGGACTGGGCCCCGAGCCCCTGGAAAAAGGGTTCGACGAGGCCTTTCTTGCCGAAAGGCTGCGGGGACGGCGCTCACCCATCAAGACGGCGCTCATGGACCAGAAGATCATCGCCGGCCTGGGTAATATCTATGCTTCGGAAATCCTCTTTAGGGCCGGCATTTCGCCCCGGCGCAAGGCGGATAGCATCCGCGGGGTGCGGGCACGGCGCCTGGTGTGGGCGGTGCGGGACGTACTGGGCGAAGCCATCATCGCCGGCGGCTCCAGCCTGCGGGACCACCGGGCGCCGGGCGGCGAACTGGGGTATTTCCAGCACCGTTTCGCCGTTTATGGGCGCCCGGGCGAGCCCTGCCCTGATTGCGATTGCGACCCTGCCCGCACCGGTGGCATACGGCGCATGGTTCAGTCGGGCCGGTCGACTTTCTATTGCGCCCGCCGCCAACGCTGAGGTAATAGCCATGCCAATGAAGGGATTCACACAGTACTTTGCATTGCTTGTGCTGCTGCTGTCGGTGGGAACGGGGAGCGTCCGGGCGGAAGGCTTCATCACCGGCATGGTGGATATTCCCCTGATGGATGGTCTCAGCGAAGTGGCCGGGGGCGGCATGGTGTTCGATATCCCGTCTGGCCGCATCGCCGAGGCCTATGCCGCCGGCAACGTTACCCGGGATGAGGTGCTGGCCTTTTATGCCGCCACGCTGCCCCAACTGGGTTGGACCCGGGAAAACGCCAACCGTTTCCGCCGGGAGGGGGAACTGCTGACGCTCGAGTTTTCCGCCAGCGGCGAAACCCCACCCCTGACGGTGCGCTTTTCCCTGTCTCCGGAAGCGAACAAGCAATAACACCCCAATCCCCAGTGGATTTTATCCGCTGGTTTCCAAACTGGCTCCCAAAAGGAAGGACGAGATGGCTTACGAAAACATCATTATTGAAAAAAGGGGCCCCGTCGGCCTGATCACCCTCAACCGGCCCGACGCCATGAACGCCCTCAATACGGCGTTGATCGCGGAGCTGGAATCGGCCCTCGACGACCTGGAGGCGGACAACGATATCGGCGCCATGGTCATTACCGGCAACGAAAAGGCTTTTGCCGCCGGAGCCGATATCAAGGAAATGAAGGACAAAACCTTCATCGATGCCTACCTGGAGGATTTCATCACCAAGGGGTGGGAGCGGGTGGCCGCCTGCCGCAAGCCGGTCATCGCGGCGGTGGCCGGATACGCCCTCGGCGGCGGGTGCGAAATCGCCATGATGTGCGACTTTATCATCGCTGCTGATAATGCGAAATTCGGCCAGCCCGAAATCACCATTGGCGCCATCCCCGGCGCCGGCGGCACCCAGCGCCTGAGCCGCGCGGTCGGCAAGGCCAAGGCCATGGAAATGTGCCTGACCGGCCGCATGATGGACGCCGACGAAGCGGAACGCTCAGGCCTGGTCAGCCGGGTGGTGCCCGTTGACCATCTGCTGGAAGAGGCGATGAAGACGGCGGACACCATCGCCCGGATGTCCCGCCCCGCCGTGCTGATGGCCAAGGAAGCGGTCAACCGGGCTCAGGAAACCACCCTCGCCGAAGGGGTCCGGTTCGAGCGCCGGATGTTCCACGCTGTCTTCGCCACCGAGGACCAAAAGGAGGGAATGGCCGCTTTTTCGGAAAAGCGCCAGCCCAAATTCGTCAATAAATAGGGGCTTTTCCCCGCCCGCCGCCGCTGCCCGTCCCGCGAGCTTGACGTCGCCCATGGGCCCCTTTATAAGCCAGCCTTCGCCTCAAGGGCCGGGCCGCTTTAGGTTGGGCTTGGGGCGCATCGGTTTTCCCCGTGGCTTCAGATCGCGGCGGGAAACTTTGACCGGGAAAATTCGACCAGGAAATTTCAATATGGCCAACCACGCATCGACGAAGAAAAGCATCCGCAAGATCAAACGCCGCACGGCGGCTAACGGCGCGCGGATGAGCCGCATGCGCACCTATGTGAAAAAAGTCGAACAGGCCATAGAGGCCGGCGACAAGGAACAGGCGGCCATTGCATTGCGCGCGGCGCAACCGGAATTGGCGCGCAGCGCCAACCACGGTCTGATTCACTCCAACACGGCGTCCAGAAAAATTTCCAGGCTGTCGAGCAGAATAAAATCCATGAACGCCTGATCTTTGGTTTGACCCGACCTTCGGGTCGGTGTTGCGACTTAGGCCGCGCCCATATGGGCCGCGGCCTTTTTCATGAGCCTCCCAACAAACGCCGCTCGCCGCGTTCGGTAATCGTCGTTTCCATGCGCACCCGCAAATTCGACGATGAACACCGTTTTTGCAGGGCAATTCAGAGCGAGGTTGAAAAAAAATTGTCGCCTTTGTCAGAGGGGAGCATGTCAAGTGAATTTTTTTTTTTCCAACGCGGGAGTCATGTTGCGTTGGCGATGGCGGGTCTGTAGATTTTAATCCAAGCAATAGTCTTGGTGGCGTCACCGGTTTGAAACTGGAACGATCAAGAAGACGTTCAAACGAAAACTCAAAAAGAACGTCTAAAATTAAGATCAAAAGAGCGGCGAAAAACCGGCTATCAAAATTTATAAGTAGAGTTCAAACGAAAAAAATTCCGCAGCTTTTTTTTAAGGCGGAAAAGAATATACCAGGTTGAGAACAATAAGTTACGCAAAACGAATATGGCAGAACAGGTGGGCAGAGTTTTATAACGTGCAAAACCCCATTGGGATCGATTTTGAAAAGGCCTTTGAAAACCGCTATGGGTTTTCGTTTCCAGCAGTGATTTTACTGGCGACGGCCATGGGATTTTTCACGGTCTAGAGGAATGGTTCGAAGGTGCCGATCGGGGGCACCGGCCGGGGACGAAGTTCTTTCCTTCCCAGTTTCTGCCCAGTCTCGGCCCAGTTTGGGCAATGTGTGCGAATTACGGCGGAAAGTCGTTCCGTTGTTGGCGTTGGGTTTTTTGGGCTGTCAAAATGCGGCCCGCAGAGTTGGAGCGGCGGCACTATGGGGCACGAGGCAGTGGATGCTCTTGTGGATGTCAGGTGGGAACGGGTTCTCGGACATTTAAGGGTGGAGGTAGGCGAAGCAGCCTATCAAAGTTGGCTCAAGCCCATGGTCCTTCGGGAAACCGATGACGGCAGGATCAGCATTTCCGTCCCCACCCGGTTCATGCGGGATTGGGTCGCCGCCCACTACCTGGACCGACTGACTATCCTGTGGCAGGAGGAAGACGCCGAGGTTCAGTCGGTTCATATTTTTGTCCAGCCCGATCACGGGGTTTCCGCATCCCGGCGCGGCGGCCCGGCCAGGAACGATGAAAAGACGGGGGCACCGACCTCCCGGCCGTTACCGTCCCGGAGTGAAACCGCCCGCGGCAATCTCAGCGCCCCCCTGGATTCCCGCAACACTTTCGATAAGTTCGTCGTCGGCAAGCCGAACGAATTTGCCCATGCCGCCGCCAGGCGTGTGGCCGAAGCTTCCACTGTGCCCTTTAATCCCCTGTTCCTGTATGGCGGGGTGGGCTTGGGCAAGACCCACCTTATGCACGCCATCGTCTGGCATATCCGCAACGTCGACCCGGCGCGAACGGTTATCTATATGTCGGCGGAAAAGTTCATGTACCGGTTCATCCGGGCGCTGCGCGAACAAAATACCGTCGATTTCAAAGACCAATTCCGTTCCATCGACGTGCTGATGATTGATGACGTGCAGTTCATCGGCGGCAAGGAGTCCACCCAGGAAGAATTCTTCCATACCTTCAATGCTCTGGTTGACCAGGGCCGGCAGATCGTCATTTCGTCCGACAAATCCCCCTCCGACCTGGAAGGGGTTGGGGAACGGTTGAAGTCCAGGCTCAATTGCGGCTTGGTGGCCGACATTCACGCCACCACCTATGAACTGCGTTTAGGAATTCTCCACTCAAAGGCGGAACAGGCCACCGTCCAGGTGCCGGCCAAGGTCATGGAATTCCTGGCCCACAAGATCACCTCCAACGTTCGCGAGCTGGAAGGCGCCCTGAACCGGGTCGTCGCCCACGCCCAGTTGGTGGGCCGGGCCATCTCCCTGGAGGCCACCCAGGAAGTGCTGCACGACCTGCTGCGGGCCAACGACCGCCGTGTGACCATCGAGGAAATCCAGAAAAGCGTTGCCGCCCATTTCAATATCCGCACTTCCGACATGCATTCCGCCCGCCGCGCCCGTTCCGTCGCCCGGCCTCGTCAGGTGGCCATGTATCTGTCCAAGCAGCTTACTACCCGCTCCCTGCCCGAAATCGGCCGTAAATTCGGCGGCCGGGACCACACCACGGTCATGCATGCGGTCCGCAAGGTGGAAGAATTGCGGGAATCCGATAACAGTTTCGCCGAGGACGTGGAGCTTCTCCGCCGTATGCTTGAAGCCTGACGGTCCCACCGCCGGACTCTTAGTCCGGGTCGGGCTTCCGGAGGGTGGTTGCCCGGCTCCGGGGGCGGAAAAGGCTTCGGGTGTCAGCCGTTTTTGCTATAATACGAAAACCTCGTGGGGCCTATCAACGGCCCCTTGCTTTTCTATGCTCCGGTGAGCAGGGAAACGCTTGAGGTTCGGGTGTGCTCTTGGTGATAAATCCGGGGCGGGGCCGAGGGACCACTACGACAACGGAATATTCAATATCGCCATGAAATTGACAATCGAACGGTCCGCCCTGCTCAAAGCCCTGGCCCATGTGCAGAGCGTGGTCGAGCGCCGAAACACCATTCCCATCCTGTCCAACCTGAAAATGGAGGCCGATAACGGCAGCCTCAATCTCAATGCCACGGATATGGACCTGGAGATCACCGAATCCACGACCGCCGAGGTGTCTACGCCTGGGATAACCACGGCCCCAGCCCATACGCTTTACGACATTATCCGCAAGCTGCCCGAAGGATCGCAAGTGGAGTTAAGCGGCGACGGGGAAAAACTGACCCTCAGATCGGGCCGCTCCCGGTTTACCCTGCCCTGCCTGCCGACCGAGGATTTTCCGGTCATGTCCGGCGGCGATCTTCCCCATGCCTTCAAGGTATCCACGGCCGACCTGCGCCGCCTGGTGGACCGAACCCATTTCGCCATCTCAACGGAAGAGACTCGCTATTATCTGAACGGGATTTTTCTCCATCCCGCCGACCGCGAGGGGGTTGATGTTCTCCGGGCGGTGGCCACCGACGGCCACCGGCTGGCCAGTGCGGAAATCCCCCTGCCCATCGGCGCCACCGGCATGCCCGGCGTTATCGTGCCCCGAAAAACCGTCACCGAACTGCGCAAACTGATCGAGGAATCGGCGGCTGAAGTGTCCATTGCCTTGTCGGAAACCAAAATTCGCTTCGAATTCGACAGCACGGTCATTATTT
Organism: Alphaproteobacteria bacterium; assembly: GCA_024278615.1. Taxonomy (GTDB): domain Bacteria; phylum Pseudomonadota; class Alphaproteobacteria; order Rhodospirillales; family 2-02-FULL-58-16; genus JAJRSS01. The sequence goes on along the minus strand of JAJRSS010000233.1, from coordinate 19,561 downwards.
CCAAGCTTATCGACGGCACCTTTCCCGAATACGAACGGGTCATTCCGACCGGCAACGACAAGGAAATGGAAGTGGATTGCCAGTCGTTCGCCCACGCCGTGGACCGGGTATCGGCCATTTCCAGCGAAAAATCCCGGGCCGTGAAACTGACCATAAACAAGGGCATCCTGGAACTCTCGGCGTCCAGCCCCGAACATGGCAGCGCTACCGAGGAACTGGAAGTCGCCTACCAGGGCACGGTCTTGGAAGTGGGCTTCAATTCCCGCTATCTGCTCGACATCACCCAGCGCATCGAAGGCGACAAGGCCCGCTTTATCATGGCCGACGCCGCTTCGCCCACGATCATCCGCGAAGTGGGTGACGCCAGCGCCCTTTATGTGCTTATGCCCATGCGAGTTTGAGGTCACCACGGGTTTGTCAGGATTGGCCGAACTTCACACCGCTGATGTGTCCCCATCGGGAAAGGCGGCCGGCGTCGGGCGGCTTTCCGTCACCCGCCTGACTCTGACGGATTTCCGTTGCTATGCGTTCCTCAGGCTTGAAACCGATGGCCGGCCGGTGGTGCTGACCGGGGCCAACGGCGCCGGCAAGACCAACCTGCTGGAAGCCCTTTCCTTCCTGGTTCCAGGCCGGGGACTTCGCGGCGCCCGCCTGGGCGAGAGCGCAAGGCGGGACCCGGGCGCCGGGCCCTTTGGGACGAACCCTGATATGAATCCTGGGCCGGAACGGCCGTGGGCGGTGGCGGCCACGGTTGAAACCGCCAGCGGTCCGGTGGAAATCGGCACCGGCCTTTTGGCCCCTGCCCCGGGAAGTGAGCCCAACGCGGAGCGGCGGCGGGATAAGCGGGCAGTGCGTATCGACGGACAGCCGGCCACCAACCAGGGCGCGCTGTCTCTTTACCTGGACGTCCAGTGGCTGACGCCCCAGATGGACCGGTTGTTTCTGGAAGGGGCCGGCGACCGGAGGCGATTCATCGATCGGCTGGTTGCCGGCTACGACCCCGCGCATACGGGCCGGGTGGCGGCCTACGAAAAGGCCATGCGCGAACGCAACCGCCTGCTTCGCTACGGATTCCGTCGCCAGGGCCGGGGACCGGGACAGGGGCGGGACCTCCAACCGGGTCAGGCGGACGGCGCATGGCTGTCGGCCCTGGAAGACACCATGGCGGCAACAGGCGTCGCCATTACCGCCGCACGGCGGCAACTGGCCAAGGATTTGAACGGGATCGCGGCACACCCTTCGGGAATATTTCCCGCCGCCGAACTTCACATGGCGGGCGCCGTCGAAAGCTGGCTTGAAGAGGGCCCGGCGCTGGCCGCCGAAGACGCCCTGCGCCGGGCCCTTGAACAGGCCCGGGACGGAGACCGGGAATCGGGCGGCGCCGGCACCGGCCCCCACCGCAGCGACCTCCGGGTTCGGCATGTGGCCCGGGACCGGGCCGCCGGGCAGTGCTCCACCGGCGAGCAGAAGGCGCTCTTGATCGCCATCGTGCTGGCCAACGCCAGGCTCAAGGTCCGGCATCGGGGGGCCGCGCCCTTGCTGCTGTTGGACGAAGTGGCGGCTCACCTGGACAAGGCCCGCCGCGCCGCCCTGTTCAGTGAAATTCTGGACCTGGGCGCCCAGGCCTGGATGACCGGAACCGACGAAGCCCTGTTCGAGGGTCTCCACGGCCAGGCGCAGTTTTTCACCGTTGAGAATGCAACGTTGACACCCCATTCCTAATCAGGCGGACGACGGACCAATGACAAAGAAAAAATCAAGTGAAGGGGCCGAGGAATATGGCGCCGAATCGATCAAGGTGTTGCGCGGGCTGGAAGCGGTGCGCAAGCGGCCCGGTATGTATATCGGCGATACGGACGATGGCTCCGGCCTTCACCACATGGTTTACGAAGCAGTGGACAATGCCATCGACGAGGCCTTGGCCGGGTATTGCGATCAGATCGAAGTCACCCTCAACGGCGATGGTTCGGTTACCGTCTCGGACAACGGGCGCGGCATTCCGGTGGACATCCACAAGGAAGAAGGCGTTTCGGCGGCCGAGGTGATCATGACCCATCTCCACGCTGGCGGAAAATTCGACCAGAATTCCTACAAGGTCTCCGGCGGCCTGCACGGGGTCGGCGTTTCCGTCGTCAACGCCCTGTCTGAATGGCTGGAACTGCGAATCCGGCGCAGCGGCAAGGAACATGTGGTCCGCTTCGAAAACGGCGTCACCACGTCGCCTCTCGCCGTCGCCGGCGATGCGCCGGAAGGCGAAGGCGGCCCGGTCACTGGAACCGAACTTACCTTCCTGCCCTCCAAGCAGACCTTCACCATGACCGAATTCGATTTTTCCACCCTGGAGCACCGTTTGCGGCAACTGGCGTTTCTCAATTCGGGCGTCGCTCTTCGTCTGTCCGACACCCGCGGCGTGGAAATCAAGAAGGTGGACCTGCACTACGAAGGGGGCCTCAAGGCTTTTGTCGAATACCTGGACCGCTCCAAAAACGCGCTTCAGGGACCGCCCATCTACGCCGCCGGCACGAAGGGCAATCTGTCGGTGGAGATGGCCCTGCAATGGAACGACAGCTACCACGAGACCATGCTCACCTTTACCAACAACATCCCCCAACGGGACGGCGGTACGCATCTCGCCGGCTTCCGCGGCGCGTTGACCCGCACCATCAACGCCTATGCGGTATCCAGTGGGCTGGCCAAAAGGCCAAAGTGACGATCTCCGGCGATGATTCCCGCGAAGGACTGACCTGCGTGTTGTCGGTCAAGGTTCCCGATCCCAAATTTTCATCCCAGACCAAGGACAAGCTGGTCTCTTCGGAAGTGCGTCCGGTAGTGGAAAGCATTGTCGGCGACCAGCTTTCCCAGTGGTTCGAGGAACATCCCGCCGAGGCCCGCCGGATTATCGGCAAGATCATCGAAGCCGCCTCCGCCCGGGAAGCGGCCCGCAAGGCCCGCGAACTGACCCGCCGCAAGGGGGCCCTGGACATGGCGTCGCTGCCCGGCAAGCTGGCGGATTGCCAGGAACGGGACCCGGCCCTTTCGGAAATCTTCATTGTCGAGGGTGATTCGGCTGGCGGTTCGGCCAAGCAGGGCCGCGACCGGGCCAACCAGGCCATTCTTCCCCTGCGCGGCAAGATCCTCAATGTGGAACGGGCCCGCTTCGACAAGATGCTTTCCTCGGCGGAAATCGGCACCCTGATCGCGGCTTTGGGGATGGGTATCGGCCACCAGGATTTCAACATCGACAAGTGCCGCTATCACAAGATCATCATCATGACCGACGCCGACGTCGACGGCAGCCATATTCGTACCCTGTTGCTGACCTTCTTTTACCGGCAGATGCCGGAAATCATCGAACGCGGGTACCTGTATATCGCCCAGCCACCCCTGTACCGGGCCAAGCGCGGTTCTTCGGAAATCTATCTCAAGGACGACCAGGCCATGGAGGACTACCTGTTCTCCACCGTCGTTGACGAGGGCGCGGTGTTCGTCGATTTCGACGGCAAACAGGTGGCCGGTAACGATCTCAAGGCGCTGGTGGCGGAAGCCCGCTTGGTGAAGATTCAACTGGAACGTCTGGCCCGCCATGTGCCTTTGCGGGTGGTCGAGCAGGCGGCCATCCTGGGGGCGCTCAATCCGCAGATCCTGTCCGACGGAGAGCACGCTTCACAGGTGGCCGAGTACATGGCCAAACGGCTGGACGCCCTGGAAATTTCCGTCGAACGGGGATGGACGGGCGACGTGCTTGATGATGGCGGGCTGGCCTTCGGCCGACGGCTCCGGGGGGTGCTGGAACGCCATGTCATCGACGGCGCGCTGATCGGCTCGACCGCCGCCCGGCAATTGGACGACCAGGCCGGGGAACTGCAAAAGGTCTATGCGCGTCACGGCGTCCTGACCGCCAAGGAAAAGGAATACACCATCACCGGGCCGGTGACCCTGGTCGACACCATCATGGACCTGGGCCGCAAGGGTGTCGCCATCCAGCGCTACAAGGGCCTGGGCGAAATGAATCCGGAACAATTGTGGGAAACCACCCTGGACCCCAATGTGCGCACCCTGCTTCAGGTGAGGGTCAATCATGTGGATGACGCGGAAGAGGTGTTTTCCACCTTGATGGGCGACATGGTGGAGCCCCGCCGCGACTTCATCCAGGCCAACGCGCTGAAGGTCGCCAACCTGGACGTGTAGAGCTGTTTCCGGCTGGGTTTTTCCTAACCGGGTTGCTTAAAAACCTGCCCTTGGTTTTATAGCCTGTACAGCCCAGGTGACCTTGTGACTCGAAGACAGCGCGCTCGGATTCTGTAAAAAAAGTCATTACGTTATATGTGAACGAGGAGCTTATCCGGGAAATGCCCATATACCTTATCCGCCACGGCCAGTCAGAGTTCAACGTGGGCGCTCCCCATGAAAAAGATCCGCTCATCTTCGATGCTCCCCTGACCAGGCTGGGAAAGGCTCAGGCGGACCAGGCGCGGAAAAATATCGCGGACCTCGGCATAAAGCACGTGATCTGTTCGCCGCTGACCCGGGCGATTCAGACGGCATTGCGGATTTTTGATGGTATTGCGCCGATTACCATTGATGCCACGCACCGAGAAAATTTGGTCAGCAGTTGTGACGTAGGCCGCCCACCCCGGGAATTAGCCAGGGATTTTTCGATGCTTTGCTTTGATCATCTGGATGACCACTGGTGGCATAAAGGGCCCGCCAATGAAGACCAAGTGCCGGTTGAACCTGAAGCCGTTTTTCATGACCGGGTACGCGCCTTTGACAAGGTTTTGGCTGTTGCGGCCCCCCGTCCTGTCGCCATCGTTGGGCACGGCGATTTTTTTCGGGAAATGATCGGGTATGTGATGGATAACTGCGAAATCGTCAGCTATCGGCCCGCCGGGCGCTCCTCGGGATAGCCTTCAGCAGCACGGCGCCCGAAAAATTGGCGTTGGCCAGATGGGCCGCCTCCTTTTTCAGTTTTTTGCGGGTCTCTTCCGCCGCCTGGGAAAAAGTGTTAACGAAATCCTAACCATCAAGGCCCAGTGATTTATTCCATGGGAAAAGTACCCGCCAAACCCCGTAAATCACGCCGAAAATCCGCCCGGACGGCGAAACGCGGCAAAGGCGCCAAGGCGCCCGCCGCATTTTCCCGCCTGTTGCGCTGGACCGCCAAATGGACGGCGGTGACCGCCGTTTGGGGGGTGGTCGCCCTGATCGCCGCCGCCGCCTGGTACGCCTATGACCTGCCCGATGTGGATCGGGCACTGGCCCAGACCCGCCGCCCGGCGATCACCGTGCTGGCCGCCGACGGCACGGTTCTGGCCACCATGGGGGACGATTACGGCCAAACGGTAGGGCTGGGCGACCTGCCGCCGGTCTTGCCGCAAGCGGTGCTGGCGACGGAAGACCGGCGGTTTTACGGCCATTTCGGCCTCGACCTCCTGGGCCTGGCCCGCGCCGTGGCGGCCAACATCCGCGAAGGCCGCATAGTCCAGGGAGGCAGCACCATCACCCAGCAGGTGGCCAAGAACCTGTTCTTGACGCCGGAACGCACCTTCAAGCGCAAGGTGCAGGAAGTAATGCTGGCCTTGTGGCTGGAAAACAAGCTGACCAAGGACGAGATCCTTACCGTTTACCTGAACCGGGTGTACCTGGGCGCCGGCACCTATGGTGTCGATGCGGCGGCGCGCAAATACTTCGGTCGGCCAGCCGGCCAGGTGTCGGTTTATCAGGCGGCCCTGCTGGCCGGCCTGTTGCAGGCGCCGTCCCGCTATAACCCTTTGCGCAATCCCGGTCTTTCCGCCCGGCGCACGGCGCGGGTGTTGGACAAGATGGTCGCCGCCGGCTACCTGAAGCCGGCCGCGGCCCGGGCGGCTAAAAAGAACAGGGGCCGCGTTGCTTCTTCGGCCTCCCGAAGCGGCCGCTATTTCGTCGATTGGGTCCTCGACCTGGTTCCCGGTTACGTGGCGCCGGGTAACCGGGACCTGACCATCGTCACCACCCTGGACGCGGACCTTCAGCGCCGGGCCGAAACCCGCGTTGAATCCCTGCTCGCGGCCCAAGGTGGCAAATCGGGTGCCTCCCAGGCGGCCCTGGTGGCGATCGCTCCCGGCGGCGCGGTCCGGGCCATGGTCGGCGGCCGGGACTACGGCAAAAGCCAGTACAACCGCGCTACCCAGGCGATCCGCCAACCGGGGTCGGCGTTCAAGCCCTTCGTCTATCTGGCCGGGCTGGAATCGGGCCTGACCCCGGAAACCGTGTTCACCGATGAACCGGTGACCGTCGCCGGATGGACACCACGCAATTTCTCCGGCGCCTACCAGGGGCCGGTCAGCATGGAAACGGCGCTCGCCTATTCCATCAATACGGTGGCGGTGACGGTGGCCGAACAGGTGGGCCGGGGCCGTGTTATCGAGGCCGCCCGGCGGCTGGGGGTGAGCGCGCCGATGAAACCTCGGCCCAGTCTGGCCCTGGGCGCCGCCGGGGTAACCCTTCTGGAACTGACCGCCGCCTATGGTTCCTTCGCCAACGGTGGCATCGGCGTGTGGCCCTTCGGCATCCAGGCCATCCGCGACGGCCAGGGGAACGAATTGTATCGCCGCGCCGGTTCCGGGCCGGGCCGGGTGATGGAAAAGGAAACCGCCGCCGCCATGAATCGCATGCTGTCGGCGGCCATTCGCCAAGGCACCGGCCGCGCCGCCCAAATGAACCGCCCCGTGGCCGGCAAGACCGGCACCAGCCAGGGCTACCGGGACGCCTGGTTTATCGGCTACAGCGCCGACTTGGTCACCGGCGTGTGGCTGGGCAATGACGACGGCGGCCCGATGAAGAAAGTTACCGGCGGCGGCCTGCCGGCCAGGCTGTGGCGGGCTTTCATGGAAGATGCCCACGCCGGAACGCCGGATCATCCCCTGCCCGGGCTGGCGCCTCCCCCGGCGGTCCCGGTGGCCGGAGAAGGTTCCTTCTGGCGAAAAATCCTCACCCGCTTCGGCGCCGGCAGGGGCTGACAGACGTTGGCCGCGCGTCCCCGGGAAACTGAACTTTACGTGGTCCGCCATGGCCAGACCACCTTCAACGTGGAAGGCCGCCTGCAGGGCTGGCGTGATTCACCCCTCAGCGGTCTCGGGCGTACCCAGGCCCAGGGCCACGGCGCCCTGTTGAAAACCCTGATCCCAAACCTGGAAGGTTTCCGGCTGGTTTCCAGCCCCCTTGGCCGGGCGCTGGATACGGCCAGGATCATCTGCGCCGGCCTGGGCCTCGCCGGCGACCGGATCGAAACCGACGGCCGGCTCAAGGAGTTGTCGTTCGGCGAATGGGAGGGGCTGACCCTCGCCGAATTGGAAGCCCGCGTCCCCGGCGCCTGGGAAGCGCGGCGGCGGGACCGCTGGCGCTTTGTTCCGCCGGGTGGGGAAAGCTATGAAATGATGGCGGTGCGGGTCGGCGCCTGGCTGGATGAAGTCGACCGGCCGACCATCGCCGTTTGTCACGGCATCACCGGGCGGGTGCTGCGCGGCCTCTACGGCGGCCTGACCGAAGAGGAAATCCTGGCCCTGGACGAGCCCCAGGACGCCGTCTTCCACCTGACGCGGGGTTCCATCGCTCGATTCGAGCACCCGGACGAGGACCAAACCCTCTCCGTCTAAAGGGCGCGCCCCTTCCAGGGGATGACGGCGGGGACCTGGCGCCGGTAGCGGGCGTAATCCCGCCCGTAAATCTTCAGAAGCTTTCGTTCCTCCATCACCGTGCCGACGAGGAGGTAAAGGCAGCCCCAGAAGGCGGTGGCGGCGTCCAGTTGGGAATCGATTCGCCCCAGAAGAACAAGCACCGCGCCGGCGTACAGGGGATGGCGCACGTACCGGTGCAGGCCGTCCGTCCGCAGGGGTTCGTCTTCCCTCATGAATTCCCCGCGAAGGTGATAGCGGATTTGTTTCAGGCCGGCGAGACGCCCCAAGTCGTATCCGGCGAGCGCCACCAGAAGCGCCACCCATCCGGCGGCGTAGGCGATGGTCAGGGTCGTGGCCAGCCATTCCGGCCGGGCCAGGACGCCGTCGCCCAGGACCCGCCAGCCGACGGAAAGCACCAAAAGTATGTGCATCGCCGCGAACAGGTTATAGCTCAACCGGTAATAGGGGCCGAACAAGGGCCCGAGCCGGTCCTTGACGCCCAAGGCCGCCAGGGCCGAATGGCCGCCGGCGAAACTGATCCAGGCCAGGCCGTAGACAATGTGGGCTTCCGGGGTTTGCATTTGTGGACCCAGGGTCCTACTTGCCGATGCGCTCGATTGTCGCCGAAGTGCTGTGGCCCGGTTCCAATTCCGCCAGCACCACTTTGCCGCCGTACTCCTGGACCACGTCGGCGCCGACCACCGTTTCCAATTTGTAATCGGCGCCCTTGATCAGCACGTCCGGGCGAACGGCGGCGATCAGGTCCAGGGGCGTGTCCTCGTCGAATATCACCACCATGTCCACCAGTTCCAGCGACGACAGCACGGCGGCCCGGGCCGCCTCCGACTGGACAGGCCGGCCCTCCCCCTTCAGGCGGGTGACTGATGAATCGCTGTTCAGCCCGACCACCAACCGGTCGGCGGTGTTCCTGGCCTGGGTCAGCAGGGAAATATGGCCGGGATGGACGATATCGAAGCAGCCGTTGGTGAAGGCGATTTTTCTGCCTTTGCGCCGCCACAAGTGAATGAGATCCAGGGCCGGCTCCAGGGCCAGCACCTTGGCCTCGGCGGTGGACAGGTCCCGGTGCCTGAGGGCGCGAAGCAGGTCGGCGGCGTAGGCGGCGGCGGTACCCACCTTGCCGACCACGATCCCCGCCGCCACGTTGGCCAGGGCCGCCGCCTGGGTCAGGCCGGCGCCCGAGGCCAGGGCCGCCGCCACCGTCGCCACCACCGTATCGCCGGCGCCGGAAACGTCATATACCTCACGGGCCATGGCCTTGAAGTGGGTGATGGCGCCGTCCCCGCCGACCAAAGTCATGCCGTCGCGGCCGCGGGTGCACAACACGGCGCCGATGCCGCAGCCGTCCATCAGGGATTTGGCGGCGGCGATAATTTCACCGTCGGTGTTGGTCGGCATGCCCGCCGCCTGGGCCAGTTCCCGGCGGTTGGGGGTGACCAGGGCGGCGCCCCGGTAACGGGAATAGTCGACGCCCTTGGGATCGACAATCACCGGCCTGCCGGCGCTGGCCGAGGCCCGGACCAGGTCCTCGACGACATCCGTGGTCAGCACGCCCTTGCCGTAATCGGACAACACCACGGCGCCGCATTCGCGAATGGCGTCCAGGCCGGCGGTGCGGATCTTGTTCAGGGTTTGCGCACTGAAAGCCGCCGATGATTCCCGGTCGGCGCGCAACATCTGTTGGGTGCCGGCGATGAACCGGGTCTTGATGGTGGTTTGCTTGCCGGGTTCCATGGCCAGCACTTTTTCCACCGTCTCCTGTTCATCAAGAAGCTGGCGCACCTTGACGCCGACGCCATCGTCGCCGACGGCGGCGACGAAGCGGACGCCCGAACCCAGCGCCGCCAGGTTGCGCAGCACGTTGCCGGCGCCGCCCAGCATGGAGATTTCGTGTTCTATCTTCAACACCGGTATGGGCGCCTCGGGCGAGATGCGCTCGACCGACCCATAGATGAACCGGTCCAGCATCAGGTCGCCAACGCACAACACCCGGGCCCGGCGCAGGCGATGGACCAGTCCGCTCAGGTGGGCCAAATCATGTTGATCGGTCATGCCGGTGCAGACTCCTAAAGATCGATTCGCGTTCCGCTGCGCAGGGATTCCATCACCGCCACGGTGGCGATGGAGGTTTCCACCAGTTCGGCCTCGTCCACCGGCGCCGGGCCGCCCGAGCAGACGGCGCCGGCGAAGGCGCGAAGCGCTTTGCCCACCCCCTTGTCGCCGTTTCCGCCGCGGCTGCTGACGGAACCGTTTTCAACCGTTTTCAGGCTGCGGTAGTTGTCCAGGGTAATCGCGCACCCGCCGCCATAGGCTTCGAACAATTCCTTGCCCATGGCCCCGTCGCCAAGGCTCGTATAGGCGATGGTGGCCAGGCCGCCATCGGCGAAGCGAAGGGTCACGGTCACGTCGTCGCAGGCCTTGCCCTGTCCGCCGCCGGGGGTGCTGGCCGTGGTCCCGGTGGCGTCGGCCTGCACCGAGGAAATCGGCTGGCCCATGAAGAACCGCGCCAGATCGACGAAATGGCAGACCTCGCCCAGAATCCGCCCGCCTCCCTCGGCGCCGTGAATCCAGCTGTCGGCGGGGATGGGGCCGGCGTTGACGCGAAGCAGGATGAACCGCGGCCCGTGCCGGCCGGCCAGGTGGTCGCGGACGGCAATGCACAGGGGCGCGTGGCGGCGGTTGAATCCCACCTGAAAAAAGGCGTCCGACCGGTTTCTGGCCTCAACCACCTTGTTGATGTCTTCGCGGCACAGGCCAAGGGGCTTTTCCACCAGCACCGCCTTGTTGGCCGCCAGGGCCCGGGCGGTCAGGCTGGCGTGACTGTCGTGGCGGGTGGCGATGATGACCGCGTTGATTTCCGGATTTTGCAGCACCGCGTCTTCATCGGTGGCCGAGGCGTCAAAGCCGAAGGCTTCTTCGGACTTGCGGGCGCCGGCGCCCCGGCGGGCGACCACCGTATGCAGATGCACGTTGTTCATGCGCTTCAACTCCGGCAGCAGGACGGAACGGGCGAAGCCGCCGGCGCCGATCATCCCCAGCACCATCCTGTCTTTGTCCACTCTGGCCTTGGCGGTGGGGAAGACGGGACGTTGGCGGGCATCGGCGGGCGCATCCGGCGTATCGGGATAGGTCAGGACGACGCCCAAATGGGGCTCCGTGCCGCCGGTGACCATTTCATAGGCCGCCTCCGCCCGCTCCAAAGGCAGCCGGTGGGTGGTCAGCGCCGCTACGTCCAGGCGGGGGGAAAGCGCCGGGTCCATGAGCCGCAGGCATTCGGCGAGGTTTTCCGTTTCGGTCCACCGCACCCAGCCTTCCGGGTACTTGACGCCCCGGCCCTCGAAATCGGGATCGTAACGCCCCGGCCCGTAGGAACGGGAAACCACCAGGTTGAGCTCTTTCTTCATGAAGTCCCGATAGGGGAACTCGGTGCCGGTCAGGCCCACCATGCACACCCGGGCACGGTCGCGGGCGATGGCCCCGGCGGTCTGGAAGGGCTCCGATGAAGCCGTCGCCGCGGCAATCAGAATACCGTCACATCCCCGTCCGCCGGTCCAGGCCATCACCGATTCCACGGCGTCCGGGGCGGAAAGGTCAAAGACCGCCTCGGCGCCCGGGTTGGCGTCATTCTTCAGGGCCAGGTCCAGCCGCGCCGGGTCGTAATCCAGCGCCGCCACCCGGGCCCCCGAAAGGGCCAGGAACTGGGCCGCCAGTTGCCCGACCAGCCCGGCGCCGATCACCGCCACCCGGTCGCCCAGGCCGCATCCCAGGTTGCGCACGCTGTGCAGGGCAATGGAACCCAGGGTGCCGTAGCAGGCCTCGTCATCGGCAACGCCACCGGGAATGGCGGCGGCCAGCGCCCCCGGCACCAGGTTGATTTCCGCGTGGTTGGCGATCCCGGCCCCGGCCACGGCCACCCGTTCGCCGGCCCGGAAAATTCCTTCCAGCCCGGCGCCGACGGCCAAAACCCGGCCGGCGGCGGAATACCCCAGAGGGATGGGCTCATCCAGCCTGGCCATGACCGACCGCAGGGTGGCGGCGATGCCGTCCCTTTTGGCCTTGCCCAGCACTTTTTTCACCAGATCGGGCCTGGCCCTGGCCTTGCCGGCCAGGGACCTGGAGGCGAAATCCACGGTCATGCGCTCGGTGCCGGCGGATATGAGGGAAGCCCCGGTCTTGACCAGTATTTGCCCGGCGGCGACCTTGGGTTCCGGCACCTCGGTCAGGGCCAGCTTGCCGGAACGGGGACTTTGGATAACCTGTTTCATGGCGGTATAGGGTCAGGGCCGGGTAAGTATTGGGTAAAATTCTGGAAAAGATCAGGGAAACAGTACCGCAATAGAGGGCGGGGAGCCTCTTTTTACTCCCATTCCCCTTGCCATTGCAAAACCCCGATCCTTGATAACCCTTGAAAACCCTGGCGGCGGCCGGGGAATATCGCCGCCCATCCACGGGCGGTACGCCGCCTTGTTATCCGCCGCCTTGGCGGCTCAGAGAACTCCCTGGAAGTATTCGATAGTCTTTACCAGCCCTTCTTCCAGGGGCACGGTGGGTTGCCACCCCAGTTTCGTTTTCGCCAGGGCGATGTCCGGGCAGCGTTGCATGGGGTCATCCGTGGGCAGGGGCTTAAAAACAGGCGAAGACGCGGCGCCGGTCAACCGGACGATGGTTTCCGCCAGTTGGGCAATGGTGAATTCGTCCGGGTTGCCCAGGTTCATGGGGCCGGTCACCTCGTCGGCGGCTTCCATCAGCTTCACCAGCCCGTCGATCAGGTCGTCCACGTAGCAAAAGGACCGGGTCTGTTGCCCGTCACCGTAAAGAGTGATGGCTTCGCCCTTCAGCGCCTGGACGATGAAATTGGAAACCACCCGGCCGTCATTGGCCTGCATGCGCGGCCCATAGGTATTGAAGATACGGGCGACGCGGATGCCCAGGCCATGCTGGCGGTAATAGTCGAAAAACAGGGTCTCGGCGCAGCGCTTGCCTTCGTCATAACAGGCCCGGGGCCCGGTGGTGCTGACGTTGCCCAGATAGCTTTCCGGTTGCGGGTGAACCTTCGGGTTGCCGTAAACCTCACTGGTCGACGCCTGAAGGATTCTCGCCTTGGTCCGCTTCGCCAGGCCCAGCATGTTGATGGCGCCGTGGACACTGGTCTTGGTGGTTTGTACCGGATCGTATTGATAATGGATCGGCGACGCGGGGCAGGCTAGGTTATAAATCTCGTCCACCTCGACGTAGAGCGGAAAGGTGATGTCATGGCGCATCAGTTCGAATTTGGGATTGTCCAGCAGGTGGATGATGTTGTCCTTGGTGCCGGTGTAAAAGTTGTCGACACACAGAACATCGTGCCCGTCGGACAGCAATCGCTGCGAAAGGTGGGAGCCCAGGAATCCCGCCACGCCGGTAATCAGTATGCGCTTGCCGGTCACGTTTCTTTTCCTCGCTGTCGATGAAAATATTCGCCGTTCCGTTCAACCGAACCTATCATTTGGCGGCGGAAGTGACAAAGCCTTCCCCTAGGTGGTGATGAACCGATAGGCGCTGTCCTCCAGCACCAGGCAGGTCAGGCGGCCGGACATGTATGCGCCGGTGTCAATGCCGATGCGGTTGGCGCGGACTTCCGCCTCGAGGGACAGGGATATGGAATGGCCGTGGACGATCACCTTGCCGAATTGGGCGTCGGAATTGAAAAAATCACCCCTGATCCATATCAGGTCCTCTTCGTCCTGCCGGTCCAGGGGAACACCGGGCCGGACGCCGGCATGGACGAACAGGTAATCCCCTTCCTGGTGGCGAAGTTTCAGGGCGGAAAGGAATTCCAGGTGCCTGGGCGGCAGGGCGTGGATGAACCTTTCCCGGATGGATTCAGCGCCACGGCCGGGGCGAAGCATCCCGATGATGGAAAAGCCCCTTTGCGGTCTTATGCCGTAGCTTTCCAGGGTGGCGTCACCGCCGTTCATCATCCAGTTGTCGTAAGCCGTCGTGCCGTTAAGGAATTGTAAAAGGAATTCCTCATGATTGCCCTTCAGGCAGACCAAACGGAAGCCTTCGGCGGCGCCGGTGGCCAGGGTTTCGATCACGGCAAAGGAATCCTCTCCCCGGTCAATATAATCACCAAGGAAAACCAGTACTTTTTCCGCTTCCGGCCGCGCCGCCGCGTCAGCCTGGACGCGCTCCATCAAAAGTGACAACAGGTCGGCCCGGCCGTGAATGTCGCCGATGGCGTAGATACGCCGCCCAACCGGGATTTTCGGGGGAATTCCGGGGGATATTTCGGGGACAGCGCAACCGGTGTCCGTGGCGTTGTCCATGGGAGGTGTCCCTGTCATGCCGGTGAATATGGTGGTTCACGGTAACCAACGTATTAACAAAAAAAGCCCGGTGCATACCATTTATTAAGGCTGTCGGTGCACAACTCAAGGAAAGCGCCGGGGCGGGACCCGTCCCGTGACCACGAAAACCAGGGCCGCCAGGCAAATGCCCGGTTCATGGACGGGTCACGGATGGCGCGAGGAGAACAGCGGCACCCGATGGCCAACTACAGTTCCGGTATACTCCTTCCCGAAAGGGAGGTGCTCAGCGAGGAGCGCTTGCTGCTGGATTACCTGGGCCGGCTGGAAGGGAATTGCGACGGCATGTGCGCCGTCCACATTCACCTGTCCAGCCTCCGGCAGGTCAACCGCAAGCCCAACTATATCCGCATTGCCGCCCGGTCCTTCGAATCCCTGATCAACAACTTCGACGCCGCCCTGTTTTCTCTTGCCAACGCCGACATGGTGCTGGTGTGCCGCAATGTGCCGGTCCGACAGGTCGACGCCAGCCTCTATAAAGTGCGGACGTTGTTCGGCAACGATCCCCTTGCCGCCGCTGCGGAAAGCGCCCTGGATGATGAATTCACCACCTGGTACGACCTATTCCAACCCAACGATTATCAGGCCCTTGCCGCCGTCGCCGGCAGTCTTGCCACCGCCGCCGAACGGGCCGGCAACCGGGAAAAGAAGGGTTCAATGGATGCGCCGGAAAATTCTCCCCTGAATCCGGGAAATCTTTCGGTCATTAACGGCAGGCTGCGCAATACCCGAATCGCCGACCTGATTCATTATCAGCCGGCCATGCGGATCATGAGCGAGGCGAAAGGCGAAATCCTTTTTCACGAACATTTCGTTTCCATGGCCGCGCTGCAAAAGCGGATCGCCCCCGGCATTAATTTTTTCGGCAACATCTGGCTGTTTCAATACCTTACCGAAACCCTGGATCAACGCATGCTGGCGGTGCTGGGGCGCAGGAACTTCGGCAAGCTGAACGGCGCCATCAGTCTCAACCTCAACATCAGCACCATTATCTCCCAGGGGTTCCAGAATTTTCACCGCAAGGTGGGGGGGCATTCGGGCAAAATCGTCATCGAGATGCAATTGGTCAATATTTTTTCCGACACCGGCGCCTTCGCCTATGCCCGGGACTTGCTTCAGGAACGGGGCTATCGGGTACTGATCGACGGCCTGAGCCCGCTATCCCTTCAGTTCTTCGATCCGGGCCTGCTGCGGGCCGATCTGGTAAAAGTCATTTGGGGCCCGGAATTCGTCGGCGAAGTTCCCGCCGGCCGCATGGTGGAATTGCGCGACATTGTGGACCGGGTCGGCCGGGGCAACATCATCCTCGGCCGGGTTGATTCCAATTATGCGGTCAAGTGGGGCCTGAGCCTCGGCGTTAACCGGTTCCAGGGGCACTATATCGACCGGATTGCCGAGGCGTTGGCCTTCAAGCAGGGCGCGTAAGGGCGAATCATGGCGAAAGGGGCAACCATCCAAAAACAGCTTCCCAGCCAGGAAAACCTGTTGCTGGATTACATCCACCGGCTGGAAGCCCACCGCCTGGGGCGCAGCGTGGTGCATCTGCATTTATCGGGGCTGGCGCCGTTCAACCGCCGCGAACAACACATCCGCGCCGCCGCCAGCGGTTTCGAATCCCTGGTCAAGGCGTTGCTGGGACAGCTCTTCACCCTGAAGAGCGCCGACATCGTTTTCGTTTTCAAAGACGAAGCGCGCCTGCAAGTAGAAACGGTGGTGCAGAAGGTCCGTTTTCTGTTCAGCGACGATCCCTTGCTGACCGAGGGCGGGATGGACAGGAAAGCCTTCTGCACCTGGTACAACGCCGAAACGGAATTCCAACGGATCGTTCATCTGGTTCAGGACCTGGTGGACGACGACCAGCGCCGCCAAAAACAGGCGGTGCGCGAACGCCTGGACGCCCGGACGGCGCTCAAAGCCAAACAGGAAAGGGGCGTGCCGCTGACGCCCGAAGTGCTGGATCGCATGGAAACGGCGTTGCAGCGGGCCGACCTGTCCAACCTGGTGCGCCGCCAGTCCGTCTGTGGCCTGTCCCGGGAACTGGTCCCGGATCAGATGTTCAGCGAGATGTTCATTTCCATCGCCGATCTGAGGGAAACACTGTTGCCGGGTGTCAACGTGCTTTCCAACCGCTGGTTGTTCCAGCATCTGACCGAAACCCTGGACCGGCGCATGCTGTCCCTGCTCAACAAGACCGATGGGGTCTCCATCAGCGGCGAGATCAGCATCAACCTGAACATTTCAACCCTGCTGTCGCCGGAATTTCTCGACTTCGACGACAAAGTCATCGCCAGCCGCCGGGGGTCGGTGATTATTGAATTACAGAAACTGGATATCTTCGCCGACCTTGGCGCCTACCTGTTCGCCCGCGAATTCGTCCAGAGCAAAGGCTACCGGGTGTGCATTGACGGGCTGACCTATCAGACCCTGCCGATGATCGACCGGGAACGGCTGGGCGCCGATTACATCAAGATCATCTGGAATCCGGAAATGATCAATGGCGGCGACGAAATCGAGGCCCTGGTGCGCGAAATGGTAGCCCATGCTGGCAGCGCCCGGGTGATCCTGTGCCGGGTGGACCATCAAGAAGCGGTCGACTTCGGTCACGCGGTGGGGATCAAGTTCTTCCAGGGCCGCCACGTCGAGGGCCTGATCGCCGAAGACAACCGCCGCCGCGCCCTGATGCGGCTCAAGCACCGCATCGAACGGGAATAGCCCATTCGCGGAAAGTTCCCTGTCTTCAGGAAACGAGCTTTTTCTCTCTTTGTCGGCGCCGCTTATTCCTAATCCGCGCCGCTTATTCCTTGTCTGCCACGCCGGCTTCATCGAAGGTCGCCATGCCCCCGTGGCAGGCGGCGGCGGCGCGCAGCACGCCCACCGCCAGCACCGCTCCGGACGCCTCGCCCAGGCGCATGCCCAAATTGAAAATCGCTTTCTTGTCCAGTTTCTCCAATAGCACCTGGTGTCCCGGCTCCGCCGATACATGGGCCACCTGGCAATGGTCCAGGGCGCCGGGCCAGCTTCGTTCCAGCACCGCCGCCGCGGCGGTACATACATATCCGTCGAGCATCACCGGCACTTTTTTCAACCGCGCCTCAATCACCGCGCCGGCGATCGCTGCCAGCTCCCGGCCGCCCAGGCGGCGCAAGGTCTCCAGCCCATCCGAGGAATCTTTCACGTCATTGTCAACGGCATTTTCCGAATGCCGGTCTACGGCCAGGCCCACCACGCCCGCCTTGTGGTTCAGGACTTCGCCACCAACCCCGGTGCCCGGGCCGGTCCACCCGGCCGCCGTGCCGCCGTAAAGGGCGTGGCACAACGCCGCCGCCGCCGTAGTGTTGCCGATGCCCATTTCCCCCAGGCACAACACGTCCGTTCCGGCTTCCACCACCGCCGCCCCCCGGGCCATGGCGTTGGCGCATTCAGCTTCGCTCATCGCCGGTCCCTGGGTGAAGTCGGCGGTCGGGGTTTCCAGGTCCAGGGCCTCCACCTTCAATTCAACATCCATGGCCCGGCACAACTGGTTCACCGCCGCGCCGCCGGCCTTGAAATTACCCACCATCTGTGCGGTGACTTCCGCCGGAAAGGCCGAAACTCCCTGGGCGACAACACCGTGATTGCCGGCGAACACCTGGGCGCGGGCATTTTCCATGCGCGGCGGGTGGCGGCCCTGCCAGGCGGCCAGCCAGGCGCTCAGGTGCTCCAGCCGGCCCAGGGATCCGGCTGGCTTGGTCAGCCGTGGCTCGAGGGCGGCGGCGGCGGCGGCGGCGGCCTTGTCGGCACCGGGAAGGGTTTCCAGGACCCGGCGGGCATCATCCAGGCCGGTCATATTTTTTAATGTACGTGCTGATGAAGGGGTATCGTTCATTGCCTCGACCTGTCGGGAGAGATGGGTTATTTATCGCTTCTTCTTACCTATACCCCATAACCCGTCCGGGCAGACCGGTATTTCGAAGCAGGGGAGGGGAAAGGATACGCATGGCTTCCATGGATGAATTGAAACAGGACATGTCCGGGCTTGCCGCCGGCTGGTGGCGGGATTTGCGTCTGGCGGGGCAATTCCTGACCCGGCTGCCCATACCCCATGACCGGGACGGCGAATTTGAAAACCATATATCTGCCCTTTCCACCCTTTCCACCCTGGCCCCCGCGTCCAGGACCTTTCCGCTGGTCGGCGTGGCGGTCGGCGGTCTGGCCGGCGTGGCGCTGATGCTTGCCGCCGCCCTGGGCCTGCCGCCCCTGGCCTGGGCGCTGACCGCCGTCGGCGTCATGCTCCTGATCACCGGCGGCCTGCATGAAGACGGCCTGGCCGATACCCTGGACGGCTTCGGCGGCGGCGCCACCCGGGAAGACAAGCTGGCGATCATGGCCGACAGCCGCACCGGCGCCTATGGGGTGCTGGCCCTGGTGGTCAGCGTCGGCCTTCGCGCCGCCCTGCTTGCCGGCCTGGATGCCCAGGTCGCCGCCGCGACTCTGGTCGCCGCCGCATCCTTTTCCCGCGCCGTCCTTCCGCCGGTGATGAATGCGCTAGACCCGGCCCGGGCGGGCGGCCTGGGCGCCGCCGCCGGACGCCCCGATGATTCAACGGCGATCACCGCCTTTTTGCTGGGGGCGGTGCTGGTGGTGATCTTCGCCGGCTTCGGCGCCGGCCTGGCCGCCGTTCTGGCGGGCGCCTTCGCCGCCTTCGCCTTTTCCCTGCTCGCCCGGGCGCAGATCGGCGGCCACACCGGCGACGTTCTGGGCGCCGTGCAGCAGGTGACCGAGATCGCCTGTCTGGTGGCGGTGGTGGTGGTGATATCGTGAGCCCGGTCTGGTGACCGCCGACAGCGCCGAATCGGAAGTCACCCGCTGGTGGTGGGTGCGCCATGCCCCGGTGGTCGGCCATGACGGGCGCATCTACGGGCAAAGCGACGTGCCCTGCGACACTTCGGACAGCCAAGCCTTCGCCGCCCTGGCCGCCCTGCTGCCGGAACGGGCGGTATGGGTCACCAGCCATCTTTCCCGCACCACCCTGACCGCCGACGCCATCGCCACCGCCGGTCTTGAAGCACCCGGTCACGTGGTCGAGGAAGACCTGTCGGAACAGAACTTCGGCCATTGGCAGGCCATGACCTGGGCGGAAATCCAGACCGGCTTCGCCGCCGAGTACACGGAATTCTGGCGCTCTCCCCTGGCCGTCGCGCCCCTGGGCGGCGAAAGCTTCACCGACTTGATGGCCCGGGTGACCCCGGTTATCTACCGGCTGACGGCGGAATACCGGGGGCGGGACATTATCGCCGTCACCCACGGCGGCACCATCCGCAGCGCCCTGGCCCATGCCCTGGCCCTGACGCCGGAAGCGGCGATGGCGATCAAGGTGGACAACCTGTCCGTCACCCGCCTGGACCACGTTCCCGGCGGGGCGATGCACGGCCACGGCGGCGCATGGCGGGTACACGGAATCAACCACCCGCCCCGCTAGAATTCCCGTGCTAGGGTCGCCGGCCCTTGGCCCAAGAGGAGCAACGTCGTGACCACCAATGTCCTACCCGCCATAACCCTGGT
>JAJRSS010000232.1 GCA_024278615.1 Alphaproteobacteria bacterium | reverse complement strand
TGATCAGGGCGGCCACTTCCGGACGTTTGGGGTCGACGGCGTTGGGATCGGTGGGAATGTTGGCGACCTGAGTATCCGAGCCATCGCCGCCCGTACCGGTCCCCGTGCCCGTCCCGGTTCCGGTTCCGGTTCCGGTTCCTGTCCCGGTTCCTGTCCCGGTTCCTGTCCCGGTTCCTGTCCCAGTCCCGGTGCCTGTTCCCGGCCCGCCGCCGCCGGGTCCGTCACCCTCGGCGACCTGCCCGGTGCCGCCGCCTCGGGGCGGCCGGCCCAGTTCGCCGGGATGGTCGTAGGGTTTCGCCTTGACCACGGGTTCGCCGGACAGCACTGGCGCATACATGAGGGTGATTTGGCCGGCATGGATAAATATTCGGTCGGCGTAAATTCGCCTGCCGTCCGATGTCGTGACTTTAGTTCCCGGGGCCAGGAACCCCTCGCCGTCGGTCCGTCTGCCGAAACTATAGAAGGGGAGCTTCGTCCCAATCTCCTTGCTGAGGATCTCGCCGTTGGTATCGACCTTGATATCGTAGTGGTAATACCGGCTCGACCCTTTGATTTCCGTCTTTGCCGGCGAAAAGGTCATGGCGATGGTGGCCGTGCTTTGCCTCTCGTTGGCCTTGGCCAAGTAGTAGACACCACTGTCCCAGCGCTTGGTCAGGGTCGCGTCCTCGCAATAGGTGTTCAGGTCCCCCACCCCCCGGGCATGTACCTTCGCCCGTCCCCCCACACTCAGGATCAACGACGAGGTCAGGGGTGACGTCGCCTCGCGGGTGCGCCAATAGCAGTGGTGATCATCCAGATTTTGGATACGCTCGATGATCTCGGCCGCCACCCTGAACGGCTCGCCGGGCCGGATCTCCTTGGGCACCGACCCGATCCGCGTACTGACGACCCAGCGACGTTCGCCAGGGCTCGAGTGGATATTTGTGTAACCCAGACTGTCGGGGCTCCAGTAGGTGACGTTCGTGGAACGCGGTCTCGGGGGCGGCCTTCGAATTACGCCGCTTCCCCCCTCGTTGATGCTCTGCACCCGGTGCAGGAGGGACGACAACGGCGGCGGCGACAGCAGGCGGGTGTCCACGCCCCAGCGCCCGCCGCCCCGGTTGATGGCGGCGAAGTCGATCAGGTTTTCCTCGGCCGGGATCAGGCCGCCCTGCCGTTGGTCGGGTGCCGGTCCGGGCTTGGCGTCCTTGGGCCCGGTCACCTTTACGAGCTTGAGGATCGGGGTGCCGAAGGGATAGAGGTCCTCGCCCTCCACCTTCACCGGCGGACAGCCGCCGCCGGAGGCGTATTCGGGCATCCTGGGCTTGACCGGCTCGTCACGGACCGGCTTGCGGTAGACCAGCATCCATTCCTTGGTCCGGTAGGCGAATTGTTCCGCCGTGCGCCTGAGTTCGACCTTGAAACGGATGGTCAGCGTATCCTTGGGGTCGGGCGGCGCCGATCCTCCGCTGGGCTGGCCGAGAAGCCCGACGCCGGTATCCGGAGGTGGCGGTGACGGCGGGCTATCCGGATCCGGCGGTGGGCGCTTAAGTTCGATCTCGATCTCGCCGCCACTCCACTCTTTGCCGAAATAAATGGAATCCCGGCCCTCGGGGCGGGGCTTCTGCTGTCCCTGGGCGCTGACCACCTGGGCCTTGTAGTGGTAGGTGTAGGGTGGCCGGCTTTTTTCCGGGTCGTACTTGAACAGGATTTCGCTCATCTGGGTCGGGTTCAGTTCCTTGCCCCGTTCCAGGGGCAGGTTGACCTGGGTGAAGGAGCGTGCCGCGGCCGTCGGCCCATCGCGTCCCCAACCGACAACAATGGCGCCGTCGCCCACCGCCGCCTCCACCTGAGTGGTGAATTCGAACTCCTCGCCCTCGGTCAGGTTCTCGGGCCAGGCCCGCAAGTATTTGCGCCCCTTGTTGCGCAGCGCCGCGGCGCCGCAAAGGCCGATGGAAAAGTCCTCGCCCGGGGTGATCCGCTCCGGCGCCTTGAACACGGTCTGCATGGCATAGGCTGCCAGAGTTCCCGGCTGGACTGTGCTTTTCTCCAACAAGGTCATCTCGCCGGTGGCGCGCTCGCCCAGCACATCGATGTCGTCGCCCGGGTCCCGGGTCATCCAGTCGAGGACAAGATCGCCGGGACGGGGCAGGGTTTTAAGTGGAATCACCAGCCTGCGTTCGTTAGGGATCACCTCGGGATCGTCGGCCTTGACCAGCAGCACCAGTTCCGCTTCGGCCTTGTCCTAGTCCGGCGGCTTTTTGGCCGTATCGAAGACCAGCATCACCGTTTTCTCGAACTCGCCGGGTTCGAATACCACCCGCTGGGGCGATTCCCAGCGGATACCGGTGATGAAATCCGGCTTCTCCACCACCGACACGGTGAAGGTCTGCGCCATCTCCGCGTCCGCTTCCCCACCCTGGTCCGGCGTCCGGCGCGGCCTCGGCTCTTCGCCCGGCAGCGGCGGCAGGCCCCCGCCCAGGCGCTGGATGGTGATCTCGATGCGCTGGTCCGTGCGCCCGCTTTCCACCCACGCCGCGTATGGCGGCTCGGGGTCGTCCCGGAAATCGGGCGGTTTCTGTTGTTGCGCCGTGGCGGTGACGGGGGTGATCCGCGTCTGCCCCTGGGCCGCCGCCGGCGCCGCCACCAACAGGCCCAACACCAGGACCCGGAACAGCAACCCGCCGCGCCCGTTGCCATTCGCGGACCGGATCATCGGCGTTTCCATCGTCCCATGAAATGTATCGGTTGGCGCCACTGCCCTGTCCTCACCGCCGCTGGCCGGAGACTTCCAGCGCCAGGCTGAATTTCATTTTGGCCCAGGCGCGCAGCAGGTTCTGCTCCAGGGCCCTTTCCCCGAGCGCCGGGATGTCACCATCCGGCGACATGCTGCCGTTGGCCAGGTCGGCCTTCATCCGTTCGCGTTCGGCATCGGCCCGCCGCCGGGTCGCTTCACCGCTCACGTCGTCTTCCGGGCGGCCCTCGATGATCCGCTCGATACGGTTGATCTCGTTGCGCACCGTGTTCTCGCCCCCGAGGGCCGCGTTCATGGCCGCGCGGATAACGTCCCGGTGCTCGGACTCCGTCAGGATCCGGATCGTGCCGTCGGGTTCGGGTACGAACTTGGGGATGACCAGGGGAATGGGGATGTTCCTGTCCCGGTCCTTCATCGCCTTGTAGGTCGAAACCATGCGCTGGAGCATGGCGAAGGCCCGCTGGCGTTCCACCGGGTCGTCCGACTTGCGGGCCTTGTCATAGGATTGAAACCAGACCTCCGCCGTCCGGGCGATGATCACCGGCAACAGCGTCCGCATACGCTGGAGCGCGATCTGCGCGTTCCTGACCTGCTCGGCGTCGTCGCCACCCAGGACCGACCACATGTCCGGGTTCTTTTCCTTCATCTTGATCTCGGCCAGCCAGCGCAAAACCTCGATGTCGCTGATGTCGCCGCCGTCGCCGTCGGGATCGTGCTTGTCGAAGATGGTCTGGTAACGGTCGCCGCCGTCGCGGTTGGCCTGCGCGGTCTCCGTCTCCCGCATGGCCTTGGCGTCCTTGTATATCTGGTTGTGGTAACTGGCGTCGTCACCGCTGCCGCCGCGCTTGTTCCGGCGGTCGTTGTAGTGCTTGTTGCCCTCGACATCGCTGATCTGGTAGGCGTCGATGGCGCGCAGGAACACCTTGCCCTTGGCCATCACCTCGCCCAGCAGCGCCTTCTTCCTGGTGCCCGTATCCGCCGCGCCGACGGCACCGGGGCTGTAGGCGGGATCGATGATCTTGCCGAAGTAGCGCATCATGTCGACCATCAGGCCGTAGCCGTTGGAACGGTCCAACATCACCCATTTCAGGGGATTGACGTCGCTCTTGCCCCACAGCACCTGGCCGCTAAAGGCGTAGTTGTTGCGCGCCCAGGCGCTGCCGCCCTCGGTATAGAAGCCGGTCGGGGCGGCGTGCTGCTGGGCGACATTGACCAACACGTCCGACACGCCCGCCGTCGGCGAATGAAACCGCACCAGGGATTCGACGAAGACCTCCGTATCCATGGTGCTGGGAGTCTTGACCAACGCCAACGGGTACCCCTGTTCGGCGAAGTAGGCGACCAGGTCGTTCTTGAACTCGCCCTGGAATTTGGCCAGTTCCGCCGGCCCCAGGTCGACGTCCAGATAGGCGGTCATGTCGATGTCGCCGAAGATACCCTGGTATTCCGGATTGCCTTCCGAAGCGCCGCCCTGGACCACCGAGGCCAGCTTGCCGCCGTACTTTCCGGCGTACCGGGGATCGGTCATGAAACCGCCCAGCAGGTCCTTGACCGTGGCGATACGGATGGTGTCGACCTTCTTGGCGACCGCCCGGATGCGGCTGCGTTCACCATCGTTTCGGGCGTGTTCGAAGGAATGTTTGAGGGCGCCCCGGATCACTTCGATGTCGAGTTCCGACCTCAGGACCTGGCCCTCCAGGCCCAGCATATCGCCCCTGGGGACCAGCCGTTCCAGGTCGTCGATGGAATGGGTCTTGGTCACCAGCACGGCCTTCATGTCCATGACCGTGCCGACGATCCGGGCCGTATTCAGCACCGCCGAGGCCTCCGGTACCTCCGAGGTCCGCAACAGCTCGCCGATGGGGCGGGCCATCAATTGCTCCAGGGCCGCCTTTTTCAACCGGTCCGCCGCCCATGGCCAAGACAGGAGGGTGTGGACCCAGCCCCGCAGCCGGTCGCGATACTGGGACACCCGCTCCAGTTCGCCGGCGGCGACGCGATATGCATCGAAGGCTTGGCGCAGTTCCGGGCTGCGGAGTTCGCGGTTCAGTTCCTCGCGCAGGTCCTGGCGCTTGATCTCCTCGTTGGCTGTCCGCGACCTCTTCCGTTCCAGGGCGGCGAGCTCGTTGATCCGGTCGTTCAGGATCCCGTACCGGGCGTCCAGGATCGTCCGGCTTGCCTCCGCCGAATTGACCAGGTCATCGTAGACGTCGGTCCGCGTGATCCAGTTGACCGCCTGCCCGGCCTTGTAAGAAATGACCTCTGTCGCCACGTCCTGGGTGACGTCCTTGGTGATCTCGAAAGCGGCATCGACCACGGCGCCCTGGAAGCGCCGGCGCTGGTACGACAACGCTTCATCGACGGGACTGGCTGGTTGGCTCGACGCTAGCCCGACCTTGGCCTTGACCACCGCCCACAGGTCGTTGGATTTAGCGTATTTCACCCAGGAGTCCTTGTAGGGGTCGACCAGGGCATCGCGGATCATGAGTTCCAGGACCCCGGTCGTCGACGTCAGCTTGAACCAGGGGACAAAGGCGTGCTTGATCTTCAGCCAAGTCGAGCCCGTCTGGCCCGCGAGGTAGCTTTCCTGCAAGGCCGGACTGATCTTACCCAGCACCGAGCCGGCGATCAGGGTCGCGGCCTGATGCAGGATCACCTGCTCGATGGTGGTTTGCAGGAGTCCCTCCCAAACCACCGCCGAGCGGTACCGGAGATCCTGCCCCTTGAACGCCTTGGAAACCTCATCCAGTTGGGCCAGCAGGGCCGGGTTGGCCTTGATGCCGTAGGCGGCATTTCGGGCCGGCAGAATCTTGCGGAAAGCCTTGGTATGGGCCGCGGCCAGTGGGTAGTTGAGGGTGTGGGCATAAAAGGGGATCTGCGTCATTTCCGCCATTGTCGCCAGATTCAGGGTTTCCCGGTCGCGCATCATCTGTAACGCCGCCACCGCCATATTGCCTTCCGTGGTCAGCTTGCCGCCGCCCTTGGCGCGGCCGTGAACCGTGCGGTAGAGCACCCTGCGGTCCCAGATTTCCTTGCGCAAATTCTTGTAGGCGGTCTGGTAGACGAAGTTGTGGGCGAGCAGCGCCGCGTGGACCTTGTTAAGGTCCGCCCGCCGCCGGATCATGGTATCGAGTTCGAAGTTGTAATTGGGCAACTCGCGGATCAGCTTGATCAGGCTTTTCTGCATCAAGTCGATTTGCAGCATGTAGGCGTCCTGATTCTCGTCGACATTGGAGAACCAGTCCTTGAATCCCCGGTAAAGAGCGACGATGGGGATGAAGCCCTTCAAGTCATATTTTTGCGCGACATGGAAGTCGGTAACATTCATGGGCCGCTTGGGAAGGTCCTCGGGCGAACTGAAGGCGCCTCGGTTGATCAGAAGTCTTCCGATACCGGCGTTGACGGTACCGGTGAACTCGTACTGGGCACCCATCAGGTAGACCGCGGTCAAATCCCTGGGGTCTTCGCACAGGACGGCGAGGATGGATGGAATACCGCCACCGCTGGCGGCGATGAAATCCGGGTCCTCCAGCAGGTCGCGCAGGTTGGGGCCAACGCTCCCGGAACGCAGGGTCTTCACGAACCCGAACTGTTTGGCGTAGGTATACTTGCCGGCCATGTTGCGGAGCACTTCGATCCGGCCGTCCTGTTCCTTGAGTTTCTTCTTGTAATCCTTGTAGACGGCCTCGGTGTTGTACTGGAGCTTGCCCAGGTCCACGTACTGGTTGATGATTTTCGAAAGGTCTGCGCCGGTGTCGCGCATGATCGGCGAGATGACGGCGGAGAACGAGGAGCCGGTGAAATGCAGCCCGATGGCGGCCAGCGCCGATAGGTTGGTTGCGCCGGCGCGGACGTAGCTGTCCAATGTCTGCTGGTTATCTGCGTCAAAGGAGCGTTGGGCACCGAAGGCGCGGCCCGAATACACCTCGTCCCACCACGTCGGCAGGTCCTTGAGCGCTTCCTTGCCGACCTCGGCCAGGCCGGTCTGGATATCCAGTCTTCGGGTCATCCCGGCTTCCAGGGCGATCTCGCGGGTATAGAGGGCGATCAACGCCATTTTTGCTCTGAGCTGGGATATTTTCAGCCGCACGGCCCGGGTGTCCGCCGGGCCATGCAGGGGGTCGCGGGGAGCGATCCACGGGTTTTTCCTGAGATCCCGGCTTAGCTTTTCCATCAGGTCATCGTTGATGATCCGCCGTTCCCGGGCCTGCGCCAGTTTCAAAAAGATGGCGCTGACCTGCGTGCTTTCCTTGGACAGATATGAATAATCGCCCTGGTATTTTGTCGATAGCATGTAGGCGTTGATCTCCGCCACCTTGTCCAGGTTGCCGGAGTAGAAATAAGTGGCGTTTCCCCGCTCCAGGGCGCTGCCATAGACCCGCGCCAGTTCGACCCGGGTCCGCTGAATATCGGTGAAAGAGTCGCGCCGCGCCGCCTGCAGGCAGTTGGCGCGCTTCTCGAAGTAGTCGAGAATTTCCTGCTGGCGCTTGGGTGAGAGCAACTGGAACCCCAGTGTCGTGAAGGGCTTGAAATAATCACTCGCGATATCCCGAAGTCTGTCCTCGGCGCCCTTCCGCACCAGCAGGGCCACATACCAGACTTGGTATTTGATGGAGAAGTTCCCTCCGGCGGTAATCCGCGACCATGCCCCCACCGCCTTGAATTCCGACAGCGCCGCCAGCAGCAACTCCTCCGTGGCCTTCGCGGCGAGTTCCCGCGCCTTTTCCACCTGCCTCAGTTGCTGCTTGAATTCCGACCACTTCTTGCGCGCATGGTTCAGGTTTTCGGGACCGATTTTTCGGAGCGCCGGGGCGACGTGACTTTGCCAGTGCAGGTTCAGGTTCCCGCAGGGATGCTCGAATTTGGGAAGGGTGGCGAAGATGGCCTTGACCCGCGACACCGCCGGGATGTCATCTGGATGCTCGGACTCGACCCGCGCCTCCGCCGGAACCGCCCACAGCCCCGCGGCGAGGATACAGGCGGCGGCTCCGCACCGGCGGCACCACGCCAACAGGTCAAACCCCGTACTTCGACACGTGATCGGCAAATGGCCCACGTCTGAAGCCTCCCCCACGGCGAACGGGCATTACATGCACAACATGCATATGCCACCCGGTGTCGGGGCGGCCATCGGGCAGTGATCCTGGCTGCCGCCCCTGTCAAACCGACCGGTGGACGTTCCTTGTTGTGCATGGTTTCCGTCAAGACCCAGAGATCGCCGGTCGGACGACTAGAAACCAACGCGGCCTCAAGGTCCGCCGCATTTTACTAATAACCATACAAATTATAGCCTTATTGCCACGACCGTTTGAAGCTCATTCTGGGAGGGATTCCGGGTAATCGGGTGAGTTTGTGCGTGACAAGAAAGGGGAAGTCTGAATCGCTTATGACCCTTTTGATTCGTAAGGAGGATGGCGAAAATGGCGCTACGGCATGGAACGGCAGACGCCGCCATAATCCGTCTCGCCGGCGCCAGGTTGAGGCACATCGCCGGCAGCCACTGGTCGACCCGGAAATACATGAACATGACGCCGCTCTTCGCGGAGCAAACATCAACCAGCGGAGCCGCCGCCTGATGAAATGTGCGAAAGATTATGGACACTACCGGCAACCTCAACCGGTGAAGAAAGACACAAGGCCGTCGTTCTTAAACCACGTCCTGGGACACAACCTTCCATAATGCTTCCATTTTTACCTTCCATAATGCTTCTATTTTGTGTCCGTCCGGTGAAGGGGGTTGATCAGACAGGATGAAGGAATTCGCTGGTTTCGATTGCGTGAAGGGCGGCTCTGAGAGGCAAGCCTTGATGGACGCGGAACCATTGGCCGGTGTGGCGATGCCACTGGACATCGAAC
>JAJRSS010000231.1 GCA_024278615.1 Alphaproteobacteria bacterium | reverse complement strand
CGCTGCCGGCGCTTGGCCAAGGACTACGAAAACCTCAACCGGACGGCTCTCGCATTCATCCGCCTGGCCAGTATCAGGCTCATGCTGAGGAGAATAACGAGATACTGTTATCCCTCATGAATTTCTCGGACGGACTCTCAGTATTTTTTATCAGCCTGTCGTATTTCTTAATTACCGTTAGATGATGCCCTTTGTGCGCTTCAAGATTCCTGTATCCAAGCCCCTCCATAGTCCTTTCTTCATTCCCAATATGGCTTAATAAAGCTTTGGTCATTTCTTTGGTTTTCCCAATACATCCTTTGTCGTCACCCGATTCAAGTAAATCCACAAGCTCATTTAACAACCCCACTATGTGCTCGTGCTCGGAGTCAACTTGGGGGTGCCCTGTCATCAAGGAATCGGTCAGCCGGAAATGTCCCATTGTTAGGAATTTTTTTACCTCGTCCAAGAAATTGGAAACAGAAATAGGCTTGGAAATATAACCGTCACAGCCAGCCTCAAGAATCTTCTCTTCATCACCCTTCATCGCAAACGCCGTCAACGCCACTACTGGAATATTTTTCAGGTCGCCATCCGCCTTCAACATCTTGGTGTGTTCCATGCCGGAAACCTGCGGCAACTGGATGTCCATGAGAATAAGGTCGGGGCGGTGTTCCCTGGCCAACTGCATGATATCCATGCCGTCACGGGATTGGAGGATATCGAAGCCGTGTGCCTGAAGCAGGTCATTGAACAATTTCATGTTCATCTCATCGTCTTCAACAATCAGGATGATCTTCGCCATAGTGCCCCCCCCGCAGCATATTAAGCTGCTTTTCTTCCACGAATAGTCTCACAAGCAGCAGGGGTTTTTCAATGTTTTATCTATGGTGTGTAAAACTCCGAACTTCATTCTCTTCCCAAGCACGGAATCAAAAATCCGCCCCATAAAAAGGGCGGAGTCTCAATAATTCCTGGCTCACGGTGATGCGCGATGTTGGTATACAAATATTTATCTCACTGGCGATACGGGGCGCCAAGTCCGATGAAATCGGAAAGCTTTATGAGTTGGAGCCTTGACGGGCCAAGTCCATCACGCAGGCTGGTAGCGCTGCACGTTGATGTTCCCTGCTCGCTCGCGCATGACGGTTGCGTCATGCCATGCCTGCATTCGCAGCATCGTATCCATATCGAGGCCGATGGCTTTTTCGATCCTGAGCGCCATTTCCGGCGACAGTGCCGCCTTTTCGTTGATGAGATCGGAGAGCGTGGCGCGGCGGACGCTCAAAATCTCGGCGGCTTTGGCGATACCGAGGTCAAGGGGCGCAAGCACCTCTTGGCGGACAAACTCGCCGGGATGGCTGGGCTTCATGCCTATGATGATCGGTTCTTCGCTCATCGGCGATAGTCCTCCAAATCCAAACTGACGATTTCGCCCTCATGCTCCGTGAAGGCGATCCGCCAATTGCCGGAAACGCCGATACTTCATGTCCCGGCGCGGTCACCCGTAAGCCGGTGAATACGCCACCCGGAATTCAGGCGACCGCTGTTACACCACTCGTGGGGACGCTAACAAAATAAAATCAAAAATGGCTCAAACTTGGCTGGGGCGGGAGGATTCGAACCTCCGAATGCCGGTATCAAAAACCGGTGCCTTGGACCACTTGGCTACGCCCCATCTCGCCGAAGCGGCGAAACATAATCCCAAAACCGATCCTCCGCAACCTCGGGCCATTTACCGACCCAATGATGGGAGGCGGGTTGCGTCGCCTTCCAGGGAGGCCGGTTTCACCCACCAGCCGGGGTGGGATTCGCCGATGGAAAGGGCGGCCCGGGCGGCCGCGTCGGCGTCGGAGAAAAGACCGAAACAGGTAGCGCCGCTGCCGGTCATGCGGGACAAAAGCCCCCCTTCCGATTGCTCGATGGCGGACAGAACCTCTCCCACCACCGGGGCCAGGGAGACGGCCGCCGGGGTCAGGCCGTTCCGCCGCGCCTTCAGAATATCCGCCAGTTCCCGCGCATCGGCGGGGATGGCGTCAAAACGGGCGGCGGCGGAAAAATCCCCGCCGCGGGCGGCGAAAACTTCGGGAGTGGAAAGGCAAATTCCGGGATTGACCAGCACCAGCCACGCCGGAGGAAGCGCGGGCGCCGCCGCCATTTCGTCGCCGATGCCGCCCATGAATACGGCCTGTCCCCGTAAACAAACGGGAACATCGGCGCCCAGACCCAGGGCAAGTTCCGCCAGCGTCGCTGGTTCCACGTGCAAATCCCACAGCCGGACCAGAGCCTTCAAGGTCGCGGCGGCGTCGGCCGAACCACCCCCCATTCCCGACGCCGGCGGCAATCGCTTGGTCAGGGTCAGGGCGGCGCCCGGGGAGGTGACGCCGGCCGCCGCCAGCGCGCGGGCCGCCCGCAGCACCATGTTATCGGGGCCCACCGTCAGGCCCGGCGCGAAGGGGCCGGTGACGCCGAGGGTCAAATTCGTGGCCGGCTGGGCGGCGACGGTATCGTTAATGCCGGCGAAGGCCACCAGGCTGTCCAGCAGGTGATAGCCGTCATCCCGTTTGCCGGTGACGTGAAGGTAGAGATTGATCTTGGCCGGGGCGGAGAAGGTTACCCCGGCCGGTTCATTCACTGGTGCTGGCACCGGGGCTGGAACTGGTGCCGGGGCTGGTGCCGGGGCTGGCGTTCGTGCTGGAATTTGCGGTCTTGACCATGCCCTTGTTCAGCTTGGCCTGGATGGCCTCGATCAAGTCCGGGTCCGGGTCCAGGGACAGGGCCCTGGACCATTGGAACCTCGCTTCGGCGCGGCGGCCGACCCGCCAGTAGGCATCGCCCAGATGGTCGTTGATCACCGGGTCTTCGGCGCGCAGTTCCACCGCCCGCTCCAGTTCACGAACCGCCTCGTCCGTCTTGCCCAATTGATACAGCACCCACCCCAGGCTATCGACGATGTAGCCATCGTTGGGGCGCAGTTCAACCGCCTTGCGGATCATGGCCTCGGCCTTTTCGAGGTTGATCCCTTTTTCCACCCACGAATACCCAAGGTAGTTGAGCACGTAGGGCTGGTCGGGCTCGAATTCCAGCGCCCGCAGGAAATCCGCTTCGGCGCGGCTCCACTTCTTGGAACGTTCCAGGGCGATGCCGCGGGCATAGAGCAGGCTCCAATGGCGTTTCCCCAACTCGTCGATGCGGGCGACCGCCTGGTCGTAGGCTTCCACCGCCTCGTCGAAACGATCGCGGCCACGAAGGATGTCTCCCAGGTCGATCAGGGGATCGGCTTCGTCCTTGTCTTCCACCGCCATGGCGCGCAGCGTTTTCACCGCTTCGTCGGAACGGTCCAGGCGGTCCAGGTTGGCGGCGACGCGAAGGCGCGCCGCCCACGAAAACGGCGACCGGGGATTAATGCCGGCATATATGCCGTTGGCGCTCTCCAGCCGGTTGTCCGCTTCCAGAATTCCAGCCACCAGAACCTGGGCGACGGGGAAATCGGGCCGGAGCCACAGGGCCAGCCGCCCGAAGACCAGCCCGGTTTCGCTGGCGTTCTGCTGGCGCAGGGAACTGGCGACATCGAAAAAGGCCTCCGCCGCGCCGAAAGTGGCGGTGGAAACTTCCACCGCCGGTTTCTCGCCCCGCTTCAACCGTTCCAGGGAGGGGTCCAGCAGCCTGGAGCCCTGGCGGCGGCTCAAATACCGTTGATAAAGGGCGCGGGCCTCATCGGCCTGCCCGTTGCGCTCCTGGTAGGCGCCGAACAGTTCCACCAAGCGGAGGGAAAGGCCGTTCTGGACCTTGGCCGCTTGCCGAAATCCTTCCCCCGCCGCTTCGATGCGGCCCGCCGCTTCGTTGACCAGGGCCGAATGGAGATAATAGAGGGTCTTGAATCCTTCATTCTTCTCAAGCGGCTTCAGGGCTTCCTGCGCCCCGTCCCAGTCCCCTCTTCCCACCCGCGCCCAGGCGCCAAGCAGGGGCGACATGAATCCGTTGATGCCGTTTCTCGGCAACGCGCCCAGGCGTTCCTCGGCCCGGTCATACCGTCCAGCCAGAATATCGCCGCTCACCAGGGTAAGATTGGCGATGGGATCACCGGGCCTGGCCGCGACCACCCTTCCGGCCAGGGCCAAGGCTTCGTCCATGCGCCCTTCGACGGCCATTAAAACGAAAGTGCGGCGCAGCAGGTCCGCGTTGCCCGGATCCATATCCAGGGCCGACTTGAGAAAATCGGCCGCCGTGGAAATATCCCGCTGGACCTGGGCATGGCGGCCGGCCAGATAGTTCCCCATGAGCGTCGCCCCTGGCTTGATTTCCTCGGCCACGGCCACGCCTTCGGGCAATCCGCCCTGGGGGCTGCACGCCGTCGTCAGGACGACGACCACGAGGCCGCCCATGGTCCGCAGCAAGCGCCTGGACCTGATCGACAAGTAGGGGTTGATCGGCAAGATGGATTTCTTTTTCGACACGGTCTTCTCTTTTCCCAGAGGGCCTTGTTCAAATGGACCCGGCAACGGTTCTTTCGCCCCGCCGGGTTGCCCCACGTCTTTGACCGCCTCCGCCCGGGAGTTTAACCGACGGAACCCGGATTACTCAAACGAGAACTTACCGGCCGGATATGACAATTTGGTTATGACCGCGCGCCGGCCCGTCACATGTTGGGATAACTGGGCCCGCCGCCGCCCTCGGG
>JAJRSS010000230.1 GCA_024278615.1 Alphaproteobacteria bacterium | reverse complement strand
TCAGGCGTCATGCCGATGCCCGTATCGCTGACCGATATCGTCAGGTTGCCGGACCTGAGCAGGCTTGCCTTCAAAATCACCTGTCCACCTTCGGGCGTGAATTTGATCGAATTGGAAAGCAGGTTGAGGAGGATTTGTTTAAGCCGCCGGGGCTCCGAGCGAAGTTTTGGCAGGTCCATTCGTACCTGCCGGCGAATGGTGATGCTCGAACGCTCGGCATGCTCCCTGACGATGCGAAGGGCTGAATCCACGACTTCCCCAATATCGACCTTGATGGATTGCAGGTCCATGGTGCCGGCTTCGATACGGGAAACATCCAGAATATCATTGATGATTTCGAGAAGATGCTTGCCCGATTCATTGATATTCCTGACGTATTCGTCGTACCGGTGATTGTCCAGGTCACCGAAAACTCCTTCCTGCATGATTTCCGAAAAGCCGATGATGGCATTGAGCGGGGTGCGGAGTTCGTGGCTCATGTTCGCCAGAAACTCGGTTTTAGCCTGGCTCGCGATTTCCGCCCTTTCCGTGGTTTCCCGCAGCAAGGCTTCAGCCCTCTTGCGTTTGGTAATCTCCCCCAAGGAACCCGCCATCCGGTAGGCGCGGCCTTCCTCGTTCCTAAGCGCGACTCCCCGCATCAGGCACCAGACGGGATTGCCATCATCGCCGTTGGCCAATCGGCACTCGGACCGAAAATATTTTGTTTCCCCTTTCAGGTGTCTGATCAATGTATTCCTGTATTGATCAAAATCATCGGGATGAATCTTGCGCGTCCAGGTTTTCGGATCCACCCATGGCATGGGTTCAATTCCGAAAACTTCCTGAACGCGGGGTGAAATATAGAGCTTTTCCTTTTCGATATCCCAATCCCACAAGACCTCGTTCGTCCCGTCCAGCGCCAGGGCGTATCGCTCTTCGCTTTCCTTCAGTACCGCTTCGGCGTCTTTTCTTCTCGTGATGTCACGCACGACCCCAATGAAGCTGCTGTGGCCGCCACGGCGAAGTTCACCAATCGCAAGATCGATCGGGAAAAGCGACCCATCCTTCCTGCGGCCGAGGACTTCTCTTCCCTTGCCGATTATCCGGCCTTCCCCGGTCCGGAGATAACGGGACAAGTACCCGTCATGCTCATCATGGTAAGGGGCGGGCATCAGCATCTTGACGTTTTTTCCCAGGACTTCCTGTTCCGTATATCCGAAACAACGTTCGGCCGCCGCATTGAAAGAATCGATGGTTCCTTTCATGTCGATCGAGATAATCCCATCGACAACCGTATCCATAATTCCCCGAAGCCGTTCTTCGCGCTGTAAAAGCGCTTCCGCGGATCGTTTTCGCCCGGTGATATCCCGGGCGACGACCATGACGGCCGTGGCGGCCCCCTGTTCAAAAGGCATTGCCGCCAGTTCA
Organism: Alphaproteobacteria bacterium; assembly: GCA_024278615.1. GTDB lineage: Bacteria > Pseudomonadota > Alphaproteobacteria > Rhodospirillales > 2-02-FULL-58-16 > JAJRSS01. The sequence goes on along the minus strand of JAJRSS010000230.1, from coordinate 5,627 downwards.
ACATCGACAACCGCGCCTCCGACCCGCACCAATTTGATGTTGATCCAGGATTCCTCGTCGGCAAGGGCATCCAATTTATCATTTATGGTTTTCTTGAAATCAGCATGAACAAAATCGCTGAAAGGTTGCCCAATAATGATGTCCGGGTCCTTGGCCCCAAGGATTTTGGTCCCCGCGGGATTGACCAGGGTAATGATCCCATCCGTCAGTACCGTGATCAGGTCCGGCGCCAGCTCGATCAATTTCCGGTAACGGTTTTCACTGGCTTGCAGCGCCTCTTCCCGGTTGCGTATATCGGTTATGTCCCGCCGCTGGACGAATACCGTACCGTTCTCGGCCTTGTGCTCGCTGAACCGCCACCACCGGCCATCGATAAGCTTTTCCACCGCCTCGCCCGACGGGTTCAGCCGCTCTTCGAGACGGACCTTGACCCATTCGTCCACGTCCTCTTCCGGACCTAAAATATGACCTTCGGCGATCGTCTCGCGAAGCAGGTCCTCCAACCGGGCGCCTTCGACGAATTGATCGGAAATGCCGGGATAACACTGGCGGTAAATGTCGTTGCACGACAGGACCTCTCCTTCGGCGTCATAAATGATAACGCCGTCGGTCAGCACATTGAGCAGTTGATGAACGAAATCATCGCCCTCCAAACCCGTGAACAGGTTGGAGGGCGCTTCTTCCACGGGAGAAGATTCGCCACCCTTGCCGGTGAAGGGGGCCTTTTTCGCCTTTCGATTCATATCAGGCCTGTGATTCCCAAGTGGAACTGCTATCCAATTCGATAAACTTCCGCCACCCCGGGAAATGGTTAGGCCGATTTTACCAGCGTTCCCAAGATTGGTTCAAGCAGCGGGTTCAGCCATTGAGACCGGGGGGTGCGCGGATCCCGTTTGGATCGCTTGATCGCCACCCGTCAGGCACTGCCGTATAAAATCCATGGCTTCCGGAGTATCCCATTCAGCCACCCCGACGACCCGCCCGATTTCAAACCCGCGGGCGTCGATCAGGATCGTCGTCGGCAGGCCGATAATTCCCAGCTTTCGAAGCGCCTTGCCCCGAATATCGATGAAAGCCGGCAGGTTCCGGATTTGAACTTTTCTAAAGAATTTTTCAACCACGGCGGCGCCGCCACGGTCTTCCGACAGGGTCACCACCTCGATACCGTCTCCGGACACGGCGGCCTGCAACCGGTCCAGGGCGGGCATTTCCCGAATACACGGCGCGCACCAGGTCGCCCAGAAATTCAGGATCACGCCCTTGCCCCGGAATTCGGCGAGCGAACGCTCCCCGCCGGCGCCGTCACTGAAAGTAATCTCGGGCACGGGGGATGCGGGCCGCGTCAGCACGAAGTTGCTCATTCCTTCCACCGCCCCGCCGCTGGCGGCGGCACATTTCTGTTCCTGAGCACTTGCATGAATCGAGGATATGGCCAAAATCACCAGTGCCATCGCCAAACGCCGAAATAGACCGCTTTTTATTGGCTTCATTGTACCTTCTCTTGGTGCCCCAGCATGACGACCGAACCGACCAAAAAGACCCGGAAGACCAGCACCATCTGGGGTGGCCGGTTTGGCGCCGGTGTTTCCGGCGTCATGGAGAAAATCAATGCCTCCATCGACTTCGACAAGCGACTTTACGCCGAAGATATAGCAGGTTCAAAGGCTCACTGCACCATGCTTGCCCATCAGGGCATCATTTCGCCCGAAGACCGGGACGCCATCCTCGCCGGGCTGGACCGGGTGTCGGGCGAAATCGAGGAAGGCCGTTTTACCTTCGACGCCGGGCTGGAAGATATTCATATGAATATCGAACACCGCCTGTCGGAACTGATCGGCGACGCCGCCGGCAGGCTGCATACAGCCCGGTCGCGCAATGACCAGGTGGCCACCGACCTTAGGTTGTGGTTGCGCGGCGCCGTGGACGAGATAGACCGCGGTTTGCGCGGCCTGCAGGAGGTCTTCATCGACCTGGCGGAAGAACACGCAGCCACCGTGATGCCCGGGTTCACGCACCTGCAAACCGCGCAACCGGTCACCCTAGGACACCACTTTCTGGCCTACGTCGAGATGCTGGGCCGGGACCGGGGCCGCATGGGCGATTGCCGGAAAAGGCTGAATGAATGCCCCCTTGGCGCCGCCGCGTTGGCGGGAACGTCCTTTCCCATCGACCGCCACATGACCGCCGAGGCGCTTGGCTTCGACACCCCGTCGCGCAACTCCCTGGATGCGGTATCGGATAGGGATTTCGCCCTGGAATTCCTCGGTTCCGGCGCCATTGTCGGAATTCATCTGTCCAGGCTCATGGAAGAGCTGATCCTTTGGTGCAGCGCCCAATTCGCCTTCGCCAGACTGTCCGATTCCTATTCCACCGGCAGCTCGATCATGCCTCAAAAGCGAAATCCGGACGCGGCGGAACTGGTGCGGGCAAAAACGGGCAGGATGATCGGCGCGCTCAATTCCCTTCTGACCGTCATGAAAGGCCTGCCCCTGGCCTATGGCAAGGACATGCAAGAGGACAAGGAACCCGTATTCGATGCGGCTGAAACCCTTATCATCTGTATCGCCGCCACCACCGGCATGTTGAAAGGGGCGACCTTCGACGCCCAACGCATGCGGGCGGATGCCGGCCAGGGCTTCGCCACCGCGACGGACCTTGCGGATTGGCTTGTCCGGGTGTTGAAAGTCCCCTTTCGCAAGGCCCATCAGATCACCGGCAACCTGGTCAAGCTGGCCGAGGACAGGGGATGCGGCCTTGAGGATTTGTCTGTGGAAGAGATGAAATCGGTGGAAAGTCGAATTCGTGAAGATATATTCCAGGTACTGAGTGTTGAAAATTCGGTAAAAAGCCGGAACAGTTATGGCGGCACCTCGCCACGGAACGTATCCGAGGCCGCCGCCGAGGCCCGGCGGCGGTATCTTGCCATGGACGGTGGGTAGAGCATGTTTCGAAAAGTGTTTTTGGTATTGGTCATTCTTGCCTTGGCGGCGCCGGTGACCGCCTGTGGACGCAAAGGCGCCCCTTCGCCGCCGCCCGACGCCGAACCTATCCCAGCCAATAACCTTGAACCCACCGGCATTGAATAAGGCGCGATCTCGTGGACCACTTCGACTACAAGAATGGCCGGATATGCGCCGAATCCGTACCCCTGGCGCATATAGCGAAGGCCGTCGGCACGCCCTTTTATTGCTACGCGACGGCAACCATCGAACGGCACTATCGGGTTTTTTCCCAGGCCCTCGAGGGCTTGGATTCAACCATTTGCTATGCCGTCAAGGCCAACGGCAATACGGCAGTCATCCGCACCCTGGCCCGGCTGGGCGCCGGCGCCGACGTGGTTTCCGGTGGCGAGTTGAAGCGCGCCCTGGTCGCCGGCGTGCCCCATGACAAGATCGTTTTTTCCGGCGTCGCCAAAACCCGCGAGGAAATGGCGGCGGCCCTGGATGCCGGGGTAATGCAAATCAACGTGGAATCCGAAGCCGAACTGGCCATATTGAACCAGGTGGCGGTGGCACGGGGTGTTCAGGCGCCGGTCGCCATCCGGGTCAATCCGGATGTCGATGCCGGCACCCACGAAAAAATCACCACCGGCAGGACGGAACACAAATTCGGGATCGAATGGACCCGGGTTCACCAGGTCTATGCCGAGGCGGCGGCCATGCCGGGGATCAGGACCTCCGGCGTCGCCGTCCATATCGGCTCGCAGATCACCGACCTGGAACCCTTTCGGGCGGCGTTCATCAAGGTGCGCGACCTTGTCGCCATGCTGCGGGCCGACGGCCATGCCATCGGCCGGATAGACCTGGGCGGCGGCCTGGGCATTCCCTATGGCGAAGCCGGCGCCAACGGGTCCGTGCCCACGCCCGAGGCGTATGGAAAAATGGTCAAGGAAGTGGTCGGTGACCTGGGATGCCACGTCCTGGTCGAGCCCGGCCGCGTGATCGTGGGCAATGCCGGTATTCTGGTGGCGAAAATTGTCTATATTAAAGAGGGCTCTACCCGTACTTTCGTCATTGTCGACGCGGCCATGAATGACCTGATCCGGCCAACCCTCTATAATGCCTATCACGCCATCGTGCCGGTGGCGGAGCCGCCGGCCGACGCGGCATGGAAGGAAGTGGATGTTGTCGGACCGGTGTGCGAGACCGGCGATACCTTCGGCAGCCAAAGGAAACTGCCGCCGCTGGAAGCCGGCGATTTGCTGGCTTTCCGCACCGCCGGAGCTTATGGCGCCGTTCAGGCTTCGGTCTACAACAGCCGTTCGCTGGTACCGGAGGTATTGGTCAGGGACGGCGCATTCGCCGTCGTGCGCGAACGGATAGATACCGATGATATCCTGGCCCGCGAAACCTTTCCGGACTGGATGGATTAGCCCAGGACAAGGAGCGTCAATGCCCAGCGCCTACCGCAAGAACCGTTTCAAGGCCGCCATCGGCCTGGCCCGGGCGGCTCTTTGGTGGGAAAACCTGTGGCCACGGCTTTGGCTGGTGGTGGCCGTCGCCGGCGTTTTTGTCAGCCTGGCTTTCCTGGACTTTTTGCCGGCCCTGCCCGGCTGGCTCCACGCGCTGATCCTGGCCGGTTTCGCCGCTGCCTTGGCATGGGCGTTGTCCGGCTTGAAGGCCGGTATCCGGCCCATTCATATCGCACTCGCCCGGCACCGGGTGGAAAGGGACAGCGGGCTTGAAAACCGGCCGCTGACCGCCCTGAATGACCGCCTCGCCGCCGGCCACGAAGACCCGGCCGCCGTGGGCCTGTGGCAAACGCATTTGCGGCGCATGAACGAAGCCGTCCGGGAACTCCGTGTCCGCTTGCCTTCCCCCGGACTGGCCCGCCGCGACCCCCTGGCAATCCGGGCGGCGGTTTTCCTGTTTTTTATTGTTGCCCTTGTCGCCGGAAGCGGCGACGCCGCGGACCGCCTGGAGAGGGCCCTTATCCCCCAGTTCGGCGCCGGCGCCAATGGCCCGCCCTTGCTGGACGTGTGGATCACGCCACCGGCCTACACCCAGCGGCCGCCACTTTTTCTCAGCAGCGCTCCTTCGGCCACCGTTGCCGCGCCAAAAGGTCCTGTGAAAGTCCCCCAGGGCAGCACGCTTCTCGCCCGGGCCGATGGCGTCTCTTCGGCACCCTTGCTGGTGATCGGGGAAGATACCACTGAATTTTCGGAACTGCGGGCGCCAGGGACGGAATCAGGAACGAAAGAAGCGGACAGCCGGAGCTTCCGGGTCGAAACGGAGATCGATTCCGGCGCCCGCCTTGCGGTGGTGACCAAGGGCGGAACCCTGGCTGAATGGCCCATCGAGGTGATCGCCGACACCCCGCCGGAAATTGTTTTTGCCGCTCCCCCCGCACGCACGGGACGTTCCCAATTGCGTATTCAGTTTCAAGCCGGCGATGATTACGGCATAGCGGTGGCGCGGGCCGTGATTTGGCGATCCGGCGACACGAGACAAGAGGGCCAGAGAGAAACCATTGAATTACCGTTGCCCCTGCCCCGGACGGGGCGCCCGGAGGGGGCCGGGAAAAAAGCGGATACGAGTCCAAACGCAAGTCCTGGCCGGGAGATCAGCACTCACGACCTGACGGCTCACCCCTGGGCGGGCCTGCCCGTCGCCATCCAACTGGAAGCG
>JAJRSS010000229.1 GCA_024278615.1 Alphaproteobacteria bacterium | reverse complement strand
GGCCATCCGGTGGACCTGGACCCCTTGCTGGAGGTCTGCCGCCGGTACGGCCTGCCCCTGATCGAGGACGCGGCGGAATCCCTGGGTTCCACCTACAAGGGCCGACACACGGGCAACGACGGCGTGCTTTCGGCGCTCAGCTTCAACGGCAACAAGACGGTGACCACCGGCGGCGGCGGCGCCATCCTGACCAACAACCGGCACCTGGCGGACCAGGCCCGCCACCTGACCACGACGGCCAAGACGGCCCATGCCTGGGAATACATCCACGATCGGGTGGGATTCAATTACCGCATGCCCAACATCAACGCCGCCATGGGCTGCGCCCAGATGGAGCAGCTTCCCCGTTTCCTGGATCAAAAGCGCGTCCTGGCGGAACGCTACCGGGACGCCTTCGCCGCCTTGGGCGGCATCCGGTTTTTCGAAGAACCCGCCCACTGCCGCAGCAACTATTGGCTCAACGTATTGCTGCTGGATGAAGACAACGCCCGTTTGCGCGACCCCATCCTGGAGGCCGCCAACGGCGCCGGGCTGATCAGCCGGCCGGCGTGGCGGCCCCTGCACCGCCTGGACATGTTCGCCCATTGCCCACGCATGGACCTGGCGGTGACGGAAAGCCTGTATGCCCGGCTGATCAACATCCCGTCCAGTCCCAGGCTGGCCGGCGGGTTGGCGGCGAAAAATCATGCCTAGGCGCGAAATCTGCGTCGTCACCGGTTCGCGGGCCGATTACGGGCTGCTGTTCTGGCTGATGAAGGAAATCGAAGCCGACCCGGACCTTGCCCTCCGACTGGTGGTCACCGGCGCCCACCTGGATGAAAAATTCGGCGGCACGGTGGACGGCATTGAACGGGACGGCTTTACCATCGATGCCCGGGTGCCCATGGACCTGGGCGACGATACGCAAAGCGGCATCGCCCGGGCCATGGGGGCGGAACTGGCGCCGATGACCGCCGCCTTCGAAGCCCTGGACCCCCACATCGTCGTCCTTCAGGGCGACCGCTATGAAATCCTGATCGCCGCCGTCGCCGCCATGCTGGCGGGAAGGCCCGTCGCCCATACCCACGGCGGCGAGAGCACGCTCGGCGCCATGGACGACGCCATGCGCCATGCCATCACCAAAATGTCGCACCTTCATTTCACCGCCGCCGAAGACTACCGCCGGCGAATCATCCAGATGGGCGAGGCCCCGGAACGGGTGTTCACCACCGGCGCCCTGGGGCTGGACGGCATCGAACGCCTTGACCTGTTGAGCCGGGAAGACCTGGAACACTCATTAAGGCATGACCTGGGCGATAAATATTTCCTGGTCACCTATCACCCGGCCACCCTGGGGCAAGGAGACGGCCTGGCCGGGACCGGGGAACTTCTGGCGGCCCTGGACCGGTTCCCCGAATACCGGGTTGTGATCACCGGCGTCAACGCCGACCCGGGGCACGGTTCCATCCGCCGCCGCCTGGCCCAATACGCCGACGACAACCGGGACCGGGTGTTCGCCCACCAAAACCTGGGCCAGTTGAGATACCTGAGCGCCATGAAACATTGCGCCGCGGTGATCGGCAATTCGTCCAGCGGGCTGATCGAAGCGCCGGCGTTGGCGGTGCCCACCGTCAACCTGGGCGACCGGCAGGGGGACCGGCTGAGCGCCCCATCGGTCATCCCGTCGGCGGAACGCCGGGACGAAATCGCGGCGGCGGTGGAAAAAGCGCTGAGTCCCCAATTCGCCGACGCCATGGCCAACGGCGAATCGCCCTATGGCGGGCCGGGAGCGGCGGCGCGGATCAGGGATATCCTCAAGCGTCACCCCCTGGAAGGCATCCTGAAGAAGCGGTTTTTCGATTTGAAGGCGGCGTCGTGAGCGGAAACGGCGGCAGGGTCTATGTGATCGCCGAAGCCGGCGTCAACCACAACGGCGATGCGGACATGGCCCGCCAACTGGTCGACGCGGCGGCCAAGGCCGGCGCCGACGGGGTCAAGTTCCAGACCTTCCGCGCCGAAAGCCTGGCCTCGGCGAAAGCGCCCAAGGCCCAATACCAGATCGAGACCACCGGCGGTGGCGAAAGCCAGTTGGACATGCTGCGCAGGCTGGAGCTGTCCGCCCAGGATCATCACGCCCTTGTTCACCACTGCCGCGAGAAAGGCATCGACTTCCTTTCCACCCCCTTCGACCTGAAAAGCCTGGAATTTCTGGTCGGCGAGTTGGAACTGGAAACCCTGAAATTGCCCTCCGGGGCGATCACCAACGGGCCCTTGCTGTTGGCGGCGGCGCGGTCGGGGGCCGACGTGATCCTGTCGACGGGCATGAGCACCCTGCATGAGGTCCGGGACGCCATCGGTGTCCTGGCCTTCGGCTATACCGATGCCGGATCGCCCCCATCCCGGCAGGCCTTCGACCGGGCCTTGAAATCGGATGCCGGCCAGGAAAGCCTTTGCCGAAAAGCGACCCTGCTTCATTGCACGTCCGAATACCCGGCGCCTTTCGCGGATGTCAACCTGAGGGCCATGGATACGTTGGGCGAGACCTTCGGCCTGCGCACCGGATTGTCCGATCATTCGCCGGGGACCGCCATCGCCATCGCCGCCGCCGGGCGGGGTGCCGTGGTAATCGAAAAACACCTGACCCTGGACCGCGACCTGCCCGGACCGGACCACCGGGCGTCCATCGAACCGGACGCCCTGGAGGAAATGACCGCCGCCATCCGCCAGGTGGAAGCGGCGCTGGGCGATGGCGTCAAGCAGCCGGCGCCTTCGGAACGGAAAAACATGGCCGTCGCCCGCCACAGCCTGGTGGCGCTGTGCCCGATCGCCAAGGGCGAGGCCTTCAGCGAGGACAACCTGGGCGCCAAGCGGCCGGGCGGCGGCATTTCACCCATGGACTACTGGGCCTGGCTTGGCCGCCCGGCCGGCCGCGACTATCAGGCCGACGAGTTGGTCGAGCCCTGAACGGGACATGAGCAGGACATGAGCAGGCCCATCATCGTCATCGGCGGCGGCGGCCACGCCAAGGTGGTGATCCACGCCCTGCGCGCGGCCGGCGCCGAGGTGATCGCCGCCGTGGACAAGGACGAAAGCCTGCACGGAACCACCATCGCCGGCATCCCGGTCGCCGGTGGCGACGAAGCCTTGGAAGGCCATCCGCCCGAGGCCGTTCACCTGGTCAACGGCGTGGGTTCGGTTTCAACGCCTGAAATCCGCAAGGCGGTGTTTGAGCGGTTCGGCGCCCGGGGCTATGCGTTCGCCGGGCTGGTCCATCCTTCGGCGGTGGTCGCGGACGACGTGGAGACGGGCGAGGGAAGCCAGGTCATGGCCGGCGCCGTGGTCCAGCCCGGCGCGCGCCTGGGCCGCAACGTGATCATCAACACGCGGGCATCGGTCGATCACGACTGCCGGATCGGCGACCATGTCCATATCGCGCCGGGGGCGACCCTTTCAGGCGAGGTCACCGTCGGCGAAGGCAGCCACGTCGGCACCGGGGCGAGCGTCATTCAGGGCGTATCCATCGGCGCCGGTTGCGTGATCGGCGCCGGCGCCGCGGTGACCGGCGACGTGCCGGACGGCGCCACCGTCACCGGCGTTCCGGCGACGAAATCTGGCGGGCGGGCAGAATGACCGAGACCGCCCCACAGTGG
>JAJRSS010000228.1 GCA_024278615.1 Alphaproteobacteria bacterium | reverse complement strand
TGGCGCGGCTCCAGTTTGAATACGTCGTGGCCGGCGCCGAAGTGGCGGCAGGCCAGGGAGGCGTATTTGGACTCGTCGTAGCGCGCATCGTTGAATCCGACCGTAAACGAGCGCGGTCGGCCGGGGATTTGTTGGGCCAGAAGGCCGACGACCGTGCCGCTGTCGAGGCCGCCGCTGAGAAAGGTCCCTATGGTTCGCGGATCCTCGCCGGCGATGGAACGCGTCATGGCGGCGCCAAGGCGCTCGCGCAGTTCCTCGGCCAATTGGTCGAAGCCGGCCTCTCCATCCTCCCCATAGGGCATGCGCCAATAGGTCCTGGTTTCGGCCCGGCCGTTTTCGAACAGCAGGTATTGGCCGGGCGCCAGCTTTTTCTGTTCTTCATAAATCGTATCGGGAGCCGGGATGCGGTCAACGAAGTAAAAATAATTATAGAGCGACTGGATGCGGAGGGTGGCTGTCACAGAAGGATGGGCACGGACACTGTCCGTGGTCGAGCCGAAGACCAGGCCGCCTTTCCCTGGCGGGCTTGCATAACAAAGAGGATGGATGCCGAATCGGTCGATGGCGATGATGCCCCGGTCCCTGTCTCCATCCAATATGGCGAAAGAAAAAGGGCCGTGAATAACATCGAAAAGAGCTTCGCCGCGATCGGCGTAGGCACGGGCAAGCGCATGGGCATGACCATGCGCCCTTGCGATTTCCGACAGGGACCCGTCCGACCAGAAGGGGTATCCTTCGACAGCCAGCCAAAGGTTTTCGTCAACCAACCAGCTTCCCTCGCCAGGATGGGCGCGAAGGGCCAGGCCCAACTTCCGTTCCGCCGATCCATCCTTCAGGCGTGTGCCCGATGAGCGCGGCCCGGCCGCCATCCGCCGAAGCGTTTCGTCCGCGTCCGGTGTGCCGGCGCCAGTCGTGATCCAGCCGCAGATTCCGCTCATTCACCTTATTCCGTATGCCGGCGGGTCATCCCGGCCGGAAGCCGGGCGGGAACATGGCGCCAGGCAAAGGCGCGAACCTTCGCCATATCCAACCGCCGATGTCATTTTATCATTCAATTCCCGGGCCCGGCAGAATCCGGCGCCCGAAGCCTGATCACCGGCCGCGACCGGGAGGAGAAAGAGATATGGATGAAAGGGCTGACGTTGGCAACCGTGGCTTGAAAGGGCCCCAAAACCAGGAACACGGCGCTGGCGAGCTTGCGGGCGCCCATCCTGCGGTGGGAGGCCAGCGATCCCGGATTGAAGGCCGAGATGCGGCTCAGGGTCCATTGGTATCCCATGGCGCCAAGTTTCCGGTTGGCTTCGTCCCACAGGCGCGCGAAGGCCCGGCTGAAACGGTACCGCGGCACGACATACATGTCGAAATCCCAAACGGCCTTGTCCCCGGGTTCGGGCACGAACAGGCACCGCACCTCGTCTTCCTCATAGGCGCCGCGGCAGAACCACACATAGGCGACCAATTCCTCCTCTTTCAGTGCGCAAAGACAGAACACCGGTTGAGCAAAACGGTAGTCCAGCACCTCCTGGGTCAGGGGCATTCGCTCCAATGCCGAATCGCCCAGCCCCGGTTCCTTGAAGGTCCAGGTCGAGCCCTGGCCCGCCCTTACCCGCCGATGTGGATGTATGGGTTGCGCGACCAAGATGTAGCGGTAAAGAGCCGTCCTTGAGCCGAAAAGGCGGAGAACCCGGCCGATCAAATAGAGCGCCGCGTCGAACGCCCCCAATTCCGAAAAAAGCCGCTTTAGCCTGAACCCGATGGATGTCATGTGACTGCTTTGTAACAAGCCCTCAAATATGACCCCCGTGGATCGGGGTTTTCACAAAAAGAGGTTTTCAACGTCGGCGTGCAATATATCGAACACTTTGATGTGGAGCTAACTCGCCGATGCGGATATGGGTGCGCCCCGAAAAGCAATAAAGAAAATATGAATTATGAAGGTTTCGAATAGATTATCATGAGATTAGATTGCCAAATCATCCTCATAGTATTTACCCGCCGGACTCTGAAGAGCGATATTCCTGATCTGGGTTATCTCCTCCTTTGAAAGTTCATCCTTCCAGCGGTTGGCTGCTTTCAAAGGGTCCTTATATACGGAATAGTAACCCTTTTTTTCACGGTGGGTACTTTGCGATATAAAATCCCGAGTTTGGGTGTTCATAGCCAATCCAGAAAAGGAGAACATCTTCCGTGTTTCTTCCAAAGGGGCTTTGCACACGTCTTCGTAGCGTATGGCTAAGCTATTTGTCATGCCCTCGAATTCGAAAATCGCCTTCTCATTAAAAAGCACCCATCGCCACGCCAATCGTTCTATCGGTGTCAGGCTCTTCAATGAGTCCAAAGTAAGCCCTCGCCTGGTCGCGCCTTCGAAATCGAGAAAGCTTTCAAATACCCCGTAGTCATCGCTCGTCGGGCTCGAATCCCCAAATTTGGACCGCGCTTCCCCACGCAGGGTGGAGGAAATATAACCACAGGGATTGCGTAAGATAAGAATACCGGAGATCTGATTTGATAGGCTGAGCAAAGACCCAAACCGGCCAACGGATTCAATTGATTTCCACACCAGTCGTACGTTTCGCAATTCAGGCGCGGCAATTAGGTCAGGTATTTTTATGTCCGTACAAAAACGGGATGAAATTATGGATCCATTGATCATGGATTTTCGAACAATATTGCGCAAAGAGCCATGATAACTCTTCGGAAAAACTGGTAATTTGGTGCATACCTTCACCGAGCGAAGGTTTATGGCTTCATCGAAGAACGAGGCCAGCTTCTCTTTGTTGCGATCAAAATGGGATAGTGGCGGCGCGAGGCTCAAGCCATGGCCCCTGTACTCGGAATCAGGTTCATGCCGGTAGAGTGTCGTTGGATGGCTGTCAAATATTTTTCCAATCCAGGTTGTGCCTGATCTGGGAAGGCCGAACAAAAGAATTGGACGATTAAGGAATTCGTATTTCAAATACATCAAATTAATTTCTGCGGGCATACCCGTACACTTGAATATGGCGTCAAAACGGTGGGTTCACCATGGTGTGAGTTCAATACTCAAAGGCGGTTAACTATCCGTAAAGGTCTTTATTGTTTCCGCCGTAGGTTAATTGCCCCTGTGTCAGGCAAATGGGTGTTTTTTCAAAGAATGGTCATGACCATAGTATATCCGGTCTCATAGGCTCCGCTAACAGGCCGGGAAGACGTGCGGCAAAGCAGGTTAGGATTGAGATGAAACAATGTTGATCCTTAAGATGGTGGTTGAACCCTTGACCGCTATCATTCTTATTCTGCTGGCGGGGGCGCTGCTTCGGCGCAGGCACAAGCGGTTGGGGCTGACCCTTATTTCAACGGCATTCCTGCTTCTGTATGTTCTATCGACACCCCTGGCCGGCGCCTATCTCCTGCGATCGCTGGAATTGGAAGGCGTGCCCGGCGACGAAGCCGGTCAAACCCCTCCGCGAGCAATCGTCGTCCTCGGCGCCGGAGTACGTACCCGGTCGCCGGAATTCGGCGGCGACACCGTCGGCCGGTTGACCCTGGAACGCATCCGCTACGGGGCACGGCTTTACCGGAAAACCGGACTTCCCGTACTTGTTACGGGCGGAACCTACAGAAAGGACGTAACACCCGTATCCGTGACCATGGCCAAAGCCCTGGCCGAGGACTTCGGTGTTTCCGTGCGTTGGGTGGAGGACAAATCGCGCAACACCTACGAAAACGCCAAGCTTTCCGCTACGATCCTGCGGCGCGAGGATATAAACAGTATTTATCTGGTGACCCATGCCTGGCACATGGCGCGCGCCGCCGAAGCCTTTACCTATGTGGGGCTGGAGGTTGTTCCGGCGCCGACGGGTATGAAGGCTGTTGGGTCCGGTGTTGCTTTCCAGGATTTCGTCCCCAACTCCCGCGCGCTCGCCGACAGCGCCTATGCCATCCATGAAGGGGTGGGGCGCCTGTGGTATTGGATCGTTTACTATTGAGGCAGGGGGAACTTCAGCCAAGTATGGGAAACAGGGTTTCTTTCCGTCAATCAGCTTCAGGCTCCATCCAGCCAGTCAATGGACCAATGGTGAACCCGTTGCCGCCATTCCCCGGTTGAATAGGTGTGGTTGGCCTTGATCAGCCTTTTGACCACGGCTCCCTCAGGCTTCTCTTGGTGAAAATTTTCTCGTCCCTTTAATACCGCTTCATCGAATTCCCGTGCGGTCATGTCATTGCCGCTCAGGATGATCAGGACCCGGCCCCCAAAACCGGTGATCGATTGCCTGACCCTTTCGGGCAGCGAACGGTGATCATCGCGCCTTCCGGGTCGTGCTTCCACTTTGCCGCCGCCGGGTTTGGCGCCGTCCGGGCGGTGAAACATGACAGTCATCGCGGTGGAAACGAATTCCCGGGCGGATTTGCCGATGTCGACCTTGCCGGCGAAGAGATCGGACCAGAACCGGCCGGAGAAAAAACGCCGGGCATAGTGGTGACGAATTTGCGCCTGGGCGAGCGTGACCTCGTCCCTGACCCAGGGATTGACCAGGATGATGCGCTTCACCCGGTCATCGGTTCCGGCATAAAAGGCGATGGCCGAAGCGCCGTCGCAGAGCCCCCACAGGGCCACGTCCCGAAGGCCGGCGGCCTGTTCGAAAAGCGTATCGACGGCGGCCCGGATATCGTCTCCGATATTTTCGAAGCTTCCGAATTCGCCATCGCTGTCCCCCATGCCGCGGCAATCGAAGCGCAGCACCGGGTATCCGGCCGCCGCAAGTTCACGGGCCAGCAAGACATACTGCCGGTGGCTGCCGACGCGATACTGGGGGCCGCCGACGACGATAACCACGCCCCGGCCAAGGGGGCGTTCCGGCCGGTGGATAATGCCGATCATGGTTTGGCCGGCGCAGGCGAATGTCAGGGCGATTTCCTCGGCGCGGCTCATGGGACTTCACCGGTGAACAGGCGCGCGGTGGCGCTCACCAGGTCCGGCGCCAGGGTGGTTTCCTCTATGGTCCAGAAGGCTTCCCCCGGTACGGTTCGCGCGGTCACGGGCAGGCCCGTTTGCGCCCAATGGCCGAGCACCGATTTCGCCGCCGGCGGAAGTTCGCCACCGGAGCCTCCGCCGACATTGAGCCAATGAATGGGACACCGGCAATCCAGCCCCAGTTGCGCCAGGCGCAGCCCGTCGATCGCCTGGGCCATGTCCGGCGTCAGGGCGTATCCCGCCACCTCCAGGGTTTCGCCGTCCTCCAGGCGTTGGCGCAGGTTTTTGGTGGTCTCCCTTGTGGTTTTCGGGGGGCCTGCCGGGGTTTCGGCCAACCCCATGGCGACGCGGATGCGCAGGAACTGGTTGAGAAACGTCTTGCCGTTGGCGACCGGCTGCCACAGCACGATCCGCGCCAATTCCACGGGAAAGTTCGACGCCACATCCAGGGCGAGGCAGGCGCCGAGGCGAAGCCCCAGCAAGGAGATTCGCGAAAATCCCCGTTCTTTCAGCCACTCCGCCGCGGCGGCCGCGTCGGCCCGCCATATTTCCCAGCCGGCGGCGGAAAAATCCCCGCCGCTGTCACCGGTGCCGAAGGGATCGAGGATCAGGCAGCCAATGTGCTTACCGGCCAGGGCGCGGGCCATCAACGCCGCCATGCGGCGGGACCGGTTCATTTCTTCGGCGAAGGGCGGAAGGTAGAGGACGGCCTCGCCGCCCGGTCCTTCAGGGGGGTGAAAGACAGAGAACAATCGCCCCGATGGGCCGTCGATGAACAGTGGGTTTGGCATGGGCGCCGCCACCCTTATTCGGCCAGCTTGGCGTCCACGAATTCCGTCAGGGTGCCCACCGAACTGAAGATTTCGGCGCTCAGTTCGTCGTCCTCGATGTAGATATCGAACCTTTCCTCGATGCCGGCGATGACCGTCGCCACGGCCATGGAATCGAACTCGGGCAGGCTGCCCAGAAGCGCCGTGGATGGGCCCAGGGTCTTGGCGCGGCCGCCCAGTTGAAGCACCTCGCCCAGCAGGGCCGTGATCTGGTCAATTGTCGCCATATATCCGGTATCCATCCATTTTCTTAGTGGAATTGAAGCATTTCAGGCCTATAGCTGTTTTCGGCGCCGCACCGGAATTCAGCATGTGCCCTGTATAATCGACCTTTATCCAGGGTAAAACCCCTGAACACCAGAGTGCGGCGGCCAAAACAGGGTATTTGCTCCGGCTCTGGTTCCGGGGCACAATCCAGGGAGCGCCTTTTAGGGCCTGTAATTCAGGAGTAGGAAAGGTAGGGAGGCGAAGTGAGCAGTCTATATCTCGGTTTTACGTTTTTGCTTCTGGCCTATCTTGTCTATTGGCTGCTGCAAAACGATGACGCGGAATCGATCGGCGACCAGAAAGGCTTGCTGAGCATGAGGGACATGAAGGGAGAGGAGAGCCAGCGGCGCACCCGTACCCGGGAGGCGGATCCGGTAAATAGATATTCAGGCGGGAAAGAGGCGGAGAAGCCTCGTTTCGGCCCTCATAGGATACGGGAACATGATTATTTGGCGGACCGGAAGCTTAAGGAACGTCCGCGTAGCCCTCAAAAAGTGCCGGCACGGAAGTATTGACGGCTGTCTGGTGGCTATAATTCCGTGTTTCCGGGGCCGGACCAAGGGGTTCCCTGCCGGCTCACCCGGATCATCGGGGCCGGTGAGCGGGGCCGAGGCTTAATAATCCATGTACCGTATTTCCGATTTGATCCTGTCCGCCGCCTGCAACCAGCCCAATGCGCCCGCTCTCGGCCATGAGGGCGGGGAATGGAGTTACGCAGCCCTCGCCGGCGAGGTTGAAACCGCCGCCTGCGGCCTTATCCGCATGGGCCTCGAACGGGCCGGCCGGGTCGCCGTCTATTTGGAAAAGCGGCCCGAGACGGTCATCTCCATGTTCGCCGCCGCCCATGCCGGCGGCGCCTTCGTGCCCCTGAACCCGGTGCTGAAACCCCGTCAGGTTGAATACATCATGGGCGATTGCAACGTCAGGGTCCTGGTTACCTCGGCCATGCGTCTGGCCGGCCTGGCCGACGCCCTTTCCCGCTGCCCGGACCTGCGAACCGTCATCGTCGTCGATGAAGTGAATGGCGATCCGCCGGTTATCCCCGGGATTTCAACGGTCGCCTGGGCGGATTTCCTCGCCGCCGGATCGGCGTCCACGGGCCGGCCGCACCGGGTGGTGGAAACCGACATGACGGCCATCATCTATACCTCTGGCTCCACCGGCCTGCCCAAGGGCGTCGTCCTCAGCCACCGCAACATGGTTACCGGGGCGGAAAGCGTCAGCGCCTATTTGGGGAATACGGCGGCGGACCGGATCCTCGCGGTCCTGCCGCTGAGCTTCGATGCCGGCCTGAGCCAGTTGACCACCGCTTTTTCCGTTGGCGCCCACGCGATCCTGATGAACTACCTGCTGCCCAGGGACGTCATCGCGGCGGTGGCCAGGCACCGCATTACCGGCCTGGCCGGCATTCCGCCCCTGTGGATACAGCTTTGCCAACACCCGTGGCCCGACGAGGCGGCGCGAAGCCTGCGCTATATCACCAATACCGGCGGCGCCATGCCCCGGGCGACCCTGGACGTGCTGCGGGAAAACCTGCCCAAAACCCAGGTTTTCCTGATGTATGGCCTGACCGAGGCCTTCCGCTCCACCTACCTGGACCCGGCCGAAGTGGACCGCCGCCCCGATTCCATGGGCAAGGCGGTGCCCAACGCGGAAATTCTGGTGGTCGGCGGGGATGGCGCCCTTTGCCGACCCGGTGAGCCCGGCGAACTGGTCCACCGGGGGCCCTTCGTCGCCAAGGGGTACTGGAACGATGCGGAGAAAACCGCCGAACGCTTCCGCCCGGCGCCCGGGCAGGACCCGGCGATACCGGTGCCGGAAATGGCCGTCTGGTCCGGCGATACGGTGCGCACGGACGAAGAAGGGTTCCTCTATTTCGTCGGCCGCCGGGACGAGATGATCAAGACCTCCGGTTACCGGGTCAGCCCCACCGAAGTGGAAGAAGTGATCTATTCCAGCCGCATGGTGGGAGAAGCGGTGGCCCTGGGCGTCCCCCATCCGGCCCTGGGCCAGGGGGTGGTCGCCGTCGCCACGGCGCCCGCCGGCCAGCCCCTCGATCCCGATGGCATCCTGGCCGTTTGCCGGCGCGACCTGCCTGCCTATATGGTGCCCCTCAAGGTGGTCGAATATGACCGGCTGCCCCGCAACGCCAATGGAAAAATGGACCGCAAGATGCTGGCCCGGGAACTGGAAGGCCTGTTCGGAGAAGGGCAGGGGTGAGGGGCCGCGGCATGCCGGAAAACAGTCAAAAACAAAATAAACTGAATGGCTTCGCCATCGAAGGCGGCTGCCTGCTGGTCGGCGGCCAGCCGCTGACCCGACTGGCCCGGCGGGTGGGGCGCACGCCTTTTTTCGCCTATGACCGGACGCTGATCGGCCAACGGGTGGCCGAATTGCGGCGCCTTCTGCCCGATGGGGTCCATCTCAGCTATGCGGTCAAGGCCAATCCCATGCCGGCGGTGGTCCAGCACCTAAGCGCACTGGTGGACGGTTTCGATGTCGCCTCGGCGGGGGAAATGGGCACGGTCCTGGATACCCCCATGGCGGCGGAACGCATCAGTTTCGCCGGGCCCGGCAAGACCCGGGACGAACTGGTCCAGGCCATCGCCGCCGGCATTACCCTCAACCTGGAATCGGAATCCGAGATGGAGAGCGTGGCGGCGCTTGGCTCGGAAATCGAGGCCCGGCCCCGGGTGGCGGTCCGCGTCAACCCGGATTTCGAGCTTCGCGGTTCGGGCATGCGCATGGGCGGCGGGGCGAAACAGTTCGGCGTCGACGCGGAGCGGGTGCCGGCGATGTTGAAGCGAATTGGGGAACTGGGCCTGGATTTCCAGGGGTTCCATGTTTTTTCCGGCTCCCAGAACCTGCGCGCCGGGGCCATCCGGGAGGCCCAGGAGAAAACGGCGGAGCTGGTGCTGGAACTGGCCGAACACGCGCCGGGACCGGTGCGCATGGTCAACATGGGCGGCGGTTTCGGCATTCCCTATTTTCCCCAGGACCAGCCCCTGGACCTGGCGGCGGTGGGGCGGGGGCTGTCGGCGGTCCTGCCCAAGCTCAGGGACCGGTTGCGCGAAGCCCGGGTGGTGATCGAACTGGGCCGATACCTGGTCGGCGAGGCCGGCGTCTATGTCTGCCGGGTGGTCGACCGCAAGATCTCCAGGGACCAGGTCTTTTTGATTACCGACGGCGGCCTGCACCATCATCTGGCGGCGTCGGGCAACTTCGGCCAGGTGCTGCGTCGCAACTATCCGGTGGCCATCGGCAACCGCCTTGGAGGGCCGGCGGGCGGAGAGGGCGAAACCGAGGCCGTCAGCGTCGTCGGTTGCCTGTGCACGCCGCTGGACCTGCTGGCCGACAAGGTGGCCCTCCCGCGGGCCGAAATCGGCGACCTGGTGGTCATCTTCCAGTCCGGCGCCTATGGGCTTACCGCCAGTCCCGCGGCCTTTCTCGGCCATCCTCCGCCGGCCGAGGCGCTGGTCTGAGGGGGGCCGGGCTGTCAAGTTTCGAGGCAGCGTTTGAGCTCGGGCTCCAGCTCCCCGACTTCCGCCGGATCGGCGAAGCGGGCTTCCACCACCTCGCGGTTGTCGATGGCCACCGAAGGCTCCACGGCGGGGCGGAATTCATAGATTTTCCGCCGTTTCGACGCGCGCACCAGCCGCAGCTCGGCGGGGTCCGCTTCAATCCCCACTTCCTCGGCCAGTTCCCGGCAGGCGGCGATCGCCGGGTCCTCGCCCTGGCGCACCCTGCCGCCGGGCAGGCCCAGCCCGGGCCGGTAGGAATGGCGGACCAGCAACACCCTGCCCTTGTAACGGACGATCACCGCCGCTCCCATCCGGGTTCCGCCGCGAAGGGAATCCCAGAGTTTGAGGAAAGGGTAGGCGGCGGTGAGTCCCGCGCGGATCGCCCGGTTGAGGATTCCGTTAACGGTGGGGGTTGTCATAAATCCGTCCAGTCAGCCGGAAGCGTTTTTGGGTTGGGTGGCCATAGTTTAGACCCCATTTGGATGGATTTGTCAGGACCGGATCATTTAGACTGGCAAATACGAAGGAGTTCCGTCGAAAGGGGTGGCCGGTGAACGCGGAAGCCAAAGAGCCGGATACCGGCAGTATGGCCGGGACAGGCGGCGGTGTTGGCGCCCGGCGGCGGTTGGACGCCTTGTGGCGGGACGGGCTGGACTACCTTGGTTGCCGCTACGCCATCATCGGCGGCGCCATGTCCTGGGTGTCCGAGCACAAGCTGGTCGCCGCCATTTCCAACGCCGGCGCCTTTGGCGTCCTCGCCGCGTCGGCCATGCCGCCGCAAAACCTGCGGGACGAGATCGACGCCACCCGCGCCCTGACCGACAAGCCCTTTGGCGTCAACCTGGTCACCCTTCACCCCCTTTTCGGCGAAGTCCTTGATGTGTGCATTGAGCTTGAGGTCCGTCATGTGGTGCTGGCCGGCGGACTGCCACCCCAATGGGCGATCGGCAAGCTGAAGGACGCCGGCGCCAAGGTGATGTGTTTTGCCCCCGCCCTGGCCCTGGCCCGGCGCCTGATCCGCAACGGCGCCGATGCCCTGGTCCTGGAGGGCAGGGAGGCCGGCGGGCATATCGGCCCCAGCACCACCACCGTCCTGGCCCAGGAAATCCTGCCCCACATCGCCGAAACGCCCCTGTTCGTCGCCGGCGGCATTGCCCGGGGCGAGGTGATGGCGGCGTTCTTGGAGATGGGCGCGGCGGGGTGCCAGATCGGCACCCGGTTCGCCTGCGCCCGGGAATCCACCGCCCATCCCAATTTCAAAAAAGCGCTGCTTTCCGCCAATGCCAGGGACGCGGTGGTTTCGCCCCAATTGGACCACATGTTCAAGGTTATTCCGGTAAGGGCGTTGTTGAACAAGGCGATGGAAGAATTTTTCGATATTCAACACGAATTATTGGAGCAAATCCGCAGCGGCCGGATGACGGCCGCCGAAGCCCAGGTCAGCATTGAGCATTTCTGGGCCGGACGCCTGCGCCGCGCCGCCGTTCACGGCGACGTGGAGCAGGGTTCGGTCATGGCCGGGCAGTCGGTGGGCCTGGTCAAGGCCGAGCAGGCGGTTTCCGAGATCATAGAAGAAATGGTGGAACAGGCGCTTGGCATGCTGGACCGGGACGCGACCGGCGGCGATGGCGCCCGGCGGGATTGACGGCCCTCTGGGATTGTCGGGACAAGGGATAGGGGAGAAAACCACGGTGGCCGAAAGCAAGGATCAGCGGCGGTTCGCCCGATGGAAACAGCCTGAAAAGGCCGAGATCACCATTGGCGGGGGCGCGCCGGCGGCCTGCACGGTGCTCGATTTCTCCCCCGGCGGGCTCAGGCTGACCACCCGGGCGCCCCTGGCCGAAGGGATGGCCGTAACCCTGACCCTGGACGACCTGCCGCCCTTCAAGGCCCGCGTGGTCTATGTGGACGGGGAGTGTTATGGCGTCGCCTTCGCCGATGGGCTCCAGTACGTATTCCGCTAGAGAATCTGTGAATTTTACAGTCTGCGTTCGGCCGTCTCCTATTCGCCTAATCGTTTGGAATATAGGGAAAAAATTTGAGGAAATCGGTTCAAAAACCAGCCAATCGGGCCGCATATCCAGGATGTCGGCCCTGCGGGGTCAGAATTTTTTACACTTTTCGCGCCACCAGACTAAAGCAGCTAACCTATTGAAAGTAATAGGAAAAAAAATTTCCGGATGTAAGGGGTCGGATTTCGCGACCGATTTTGGGCAAAAAAACCTCGAACAAGGGAAATACGGACTCAAGAAGTGTCAGAATACTTTCCACTTTTTACAATGCCCGGCGACCGTTAACCATGTAATGCATTGAAGTAAATTGATTCCACTAAATTGGCACGGCTTGTGCAACAGATTGGGCACCATAGGAACGCCGGTACGCCGGTGATATCAAGGAGGAAGAAAAAATGACCAGGATTTACAACAAAGGCTTTTTAGCCATTGCGGCCGCCGGTCTGATGATGATGGGGCTTGGGATGGGGAGCGCAAGTGCGGCGTCGGTAAGCTCCCAACTGTTCCTTAATCAGTTGAACCAATTCTCCGACAACAGCGGCGAAAGCCAAAATATCGATTTAAATACTGACAAGTTTCTTGGGCTTGGCGACACCCTTCGCGGCACCTTCGATATACAGACCATCGAGGATCTTTCCGGCGGCGGGGCCCCGAGGCAACTGGGGACTGCCGGGGTCAACGAGCTGTCCGGTATTTTCGAAATCGTGGTGACCTCTATCTCCGTAGATCTCACGTTTGATCTTGATGGTAGTTGTGGCTTGAATCCGGCTTGTAATGGCGCCGGTCAGTTTCTATCCGGCGATGAAAGGGCCTTTTATACTTTCGGGGCTTATG
Organism: Alphaproteobacteria bacterium; assembly: GCA_024278615.1. Classification (GTDB taxonomy): domain Bacteria; phylum Pseudomonadota; class Alphaproteobacteria; order Rhodospirillales; family 2-02-FULL-58-16; genus JAJRSS01. The sequence continues at coordinate 7,567 of JAJRSS010000228.1, read as the reverse complement.
CGCCCTTCGCGACTGAGTTTGGCTTGACAACTGGCACCATGGTCGCCTTCTACGAGGACACGACACCTGACTATTCGCGGTTGCTTTCAGACATTCCCTCGATCGAAGCCGTCGCCACGGACGGATCGTTGGTCCTGGAGTTGGGTACAGGACTGGATGCCGATGAGTTCTGGGTAGCTTTTGGCGCACCCGTTGACACGGCATTCCTTACAGGCGTTCCTGCGGGCACCGGGGTGGGTACCTTCAACATAGGGCTGAGTGTCCTTTCCAACAGCCTGTTTGGCGATTGGGGACAGGTGGCGGCAGGTTGCGTGATCATACCCGGCGGTTGCGCTGGTGACAGCCTGATCGATTTCAACGGGCAGGGGGGCATCCTCGGTACGCAAGGCGCCAGTACGCCTTATACCGGTTTTAACAACATCGATATGGTATTCAATCCGATCCCCGAGCCGACTACGCTTGGCCTCTTGGGCTTCGGCCTGATCGGTCTGGCGGCCCTTCGCCGGCGCAAGAAGCGGGTCGCGTAACGCAAACGACGGCAAGGCTGGATACTGTAAATTCAGGTCAAATATTCAAAATTCAACTCCCCCGGGCTTCGGTCCGGGGGAGTTTTTTGTTTCGGTTATTCGTGAAGCCGACTCGCCTTTCGCGCTCCTTCTTCAACTCGCCACAGTTCATCCAAAGGCCGCCTGACGGATCGGGGGCCAATTTTGCGGGATCGTGGTTTGCCAATTCGCCCCATGAACAGGAGGTTTTCCTGATCTTCCCCGGGGCAAAACGACTGAAGCATCCCGGCGAGCTTACCAGCTTTGCCGCGTACCCTGTCATCGCCGGTAAATTCAATGCCATGACGTCCAAAATGGGCGAAGCACAGGGCCGCCAGGGATGGCTGCATGACCAGGCCCATCCGGGTCGCCGACAGCCAGAACCTTTGCAGGCGCTCGCCCGCCCATATCAGGGAAAGCGATTCTTCAGCGGGTTCCGGCCGGGACTCGCGCGCCACCAGGAAATGGGCGGCGCAGTGGACTCCGGGGATGAGGTCCAGTTCCAGCCGGGCGATGGCGGTGCCGGCGAGAAAGCGGTTCATGAAATCCGACCTGGACCATTTTTTCATCGCCCATTTCATGATCAGGCGGGTCATGGGGCTGACCCCGGCGGCGGTGCTGGGTACGCCCCAAGGGCTGAAATTCCGCTTCCAGTCAAGAATTCGCTTATGAACTTGGTAGGCCTCCGGAATACGCAGGCGAATGTCGGTGGAAAGCGACGTAATCCGGGCCGCCTGGCGGCGCTGTTCCGGCGTTTCATACCAGTAGAGGGTCAGGCCATCGCCAAGGTCGGTTTCCAGTTGACGCTTTTGCTCATCGGTTAGCGGCGTTTTCCTGTAGGGCCGCCGGTTTACCGAGCGCATCCGTATATAGGCCGCGAGAGGGTCCGGTGAAACATCGCCAGACTTGGGCAGGGTTACGTCCAGTTTCAAATCCCCGCCGGCGGAATAGCTGCAGATCCAGTTGACGGCCCGGCCAAAACCCGAAGCGGCGATGCGCATTGTTTCCATGAGAAAGCCGGCGGTGAGCAGGGTCGGCTGCCCATTGTTGTATTCATAGACGTTGTCATCTCCGAGCCCGATAATATGGACCGAAATCGTATCCTTCCCGGTGACCTCGAACCGCCAGGGCTGGCTGTTGTCGCCGCTGGGCGCCCAGCGGGCCAGGTCCAGAATTTTCTCCATCTCCGTTCCCGGTGAAGAATCACGCTTCCACGGCTCTCTTGAAAGCGCCATGAACTGGCGGTACGCGATCCGGGTCTTGACGATTTGCAAAGGGTTGCGATTGCCCCAGCGCAATTTTCGAACCACATGCCGGTTACGGTAGGCATCGAACTGGTGGTAATGGGGCGCGGCGAGGATCGGACCCCGGCCAAGCAGAATCTTCAACGCCTCGGCGCCGACAACCCCCGAGCACAACTGAACGGCGGCCATGGAAGAGGGGCCTTTACGCCCGGCGATATCGATGCGGGTCGGGTCCATGATATAGTTCCGGTGCAGGGCGCGGGGCGTCAGGCCCATGAGGAATTTCACGTATTTTCGTTTCTCGGTCAGGCCTTCGAGCCGGAAGTACTCTTCGAAGGTCATGGCGCCGGGCATGAAGATCAGGTATGCCGCGCCCATGCCGATGGGCGCCGCGGTGATCGCCGGGATACCCAGGTCGGCGCATCTGGCGAACACCTTCGCCCGCATGTCGAGGACAAAAAAATCGAACCCGTCGACGAACAGGTCGACGCCGTCGAGGAAGGCGTCGATGTTGTCGTCGCGAACGCCTTCGGGGAAAAGGGCAACGGACAGGCCGGGATTGATGTCGCGGGCCATTTCCGCCAGCACTTCCACTTTCGGATGTCCCACCGTTTTCGTGGCCGCGCCCACCTGCCGGTTGAAGTTGGCGACTTCGAACGTATCCATGTCGGCGATGTGAAACGCGCCGATGCCCAAGCGGACGAGCGTAAGAAGATGAACGCCGCCAACGCCGCCCATACCGGCGATGGCGACTTTCTTGCCGTTTAGCGCAATCTGCTCCCACTCGGTGACCCAACCGATGTTGCGGCTGAATGCTTCGTCGTAGGCAAAGGAATCCGCGCGCGGAAAGTTTTGGTTAGGCACGGCCTTCGATGGCCCGCAGGGCGGTGACGTGGGCGCCCTCGTCGGTCATCACCTCCCATACTTCAAGGCGCTCCTCGTTGACCTGGTTCAGCAGGTCCAAAAGGTTGCGGTAACAGGGCTGGCGCAGCCCGTGATGCTCCACGACGGGGCCTATGGGGTCGAAATAGATGCCCATGCGGTTCAACAGGCGCAGCAATTGCCGCTCCATGGCGGCGCACAGGTAGGTGGTCTGGCTTTGGATGCTCATGCGGATGATGCCGTCCATCAGCCCCAGGGTCAGGTGGGGGATCATCCGGCGTATTTCCGAATTGGATGGAATTTCGCCCGAGTGCTCATCCAATGCGTCGGGATACATGCTGTCGGTCTGCCGCCGGCGGAATTGCTTGGATATGCTGAAGCGGGAAATTTCGCCCATGCGGGGGACGGGAAAACGTTTCGGGTCCCGGATCAGGGGATCGCGGCAAAATTCCTGAATGGGAAAGCTTTTTCGTGGATTGATATCGTCCGGCAGAACCAACCTGACCGTTCCGGCGATAGCGCCGCTTGGCCGGTGGATCAGCAGGGCGTGGCGGGAATGGGCGTCGTATTGATCGTTTTCCAGGCCGTTCGGGTGTTCGTCGGGGTTCTCGAACGGGTTTTCGATCACGTAAACCTGGTAACGCAGGCGGTATGCTTCTTCAAGTTGTTCAGGGGTCGTGACCAGAACAACCTCGAACCAGCGGTGATAAATGTCTACTAATCGCTCATTGTCGGGCGCACATTGACCCAAGCGGTCTTGCGGGGGAGTGTTGGGATCACGTGTGGCCGGGCTGTGTGTTTGCATTGTTCCTATAACTCCACCGGTAGACCGCTTTCCGATCAGTTGTACCCGCGCCGTCATTCCCGCGAAAGCGGGAATCCAGTTCTTTTTCAACGCCCTGGACCCCCGCTTTCGCGGGGGTGACGATTCCATTTGAACGGAAAGTGCTTTAGGGCTGACTTAAGTTCCTCCTGTTCCTCTCGGTCGCCTAATACCAGCGGCCCGTGATATCGACCCGTGGCCATGCTTCGAGACGGCGCTCCGCGCCTCCCCGGCATGAGGGGTAAGTGTTCGATAACAAAAAACTCCTCGTCCTGAGCAGCCGCGAAGCGGCGTGTCGAAGGATGCCATTGACGAATCAACTTCATGGGCCTTTGGTATAATTTCTTCCTTTTCTTCTCCTAACCCTTTTCCAATCATAAAGACTCCTACCGGTGAAAAGGGCGGCAGGCAAAGGGTCAAAAAATAAAATTACAGAGGACCTTGGAACAAAGTAATTAAGAAACTGAAAATAAAGAATTAAAGTCGAAATAAAATTGAATAAATAGCGACTCAATCTTCAGTTAATGGAAGTTTTTCCGATCGAGCCAAGCGGCAAGACTTAGGCGGCTTTTCTTTCATTGTCCTGCAACTCACAACAACTGACGCCGCCCAAGAGGTAATCAATGATATCCGGGCCGTCGCCCAGGGGCAGTAAAATACTCCGGTATAGGATATTCACGCCGCGTGCATGCCGGAAATTACCTTCCACGATGTATGGAGCCTGTTTTTGCAGCGCCATTTTGAAAGGCTGGGCGGATTTTTCCAGCAGTGTATCCACGGGCACTTTGGAAACCGGAAGATTTGTCGGGTCGCGCCCGCATTCCCGCCGCAGGTATTCCCCGACATAGTCGAGTGGAGGGTCATCCGCATTCTCGATTATGGCGAGAAGAAAGCAATGATCCCACCCTATGGGAAGCCTTCTCGGGTCAAGACTGCTCATTGGCGGGAACGCCCGGCCACGTAGCATGCTTTTCCAGAAATAGCTGAGACGGCGGACTACTCGGTCTTCGCTGGCCGGATAGATGTTTTCATTTTCAACAGACAGTTCAGACGGCATTGATTGAATCATTATTGAACGAACAGTGGGTCCACACGGTCTCCGGTGGTCCTACCTGTTGAATTAGCTCGGAACCAAAAAATGACCACACCTTGATGTACGCCCCAACTATATCTGTTAGCACAATGTAACGAATGAAAGACGTAAATGTACGTACCGGTACCGCCAAACCATAAAAAGGGAGAATATCTCAAACCTAATAAAATAGTTTAGCCATCGAGTTTATTTAGTAGCGTTTCAGCCTCTCCACGTTCCTCGAAACGATCATCTCCAGAAAGAATATCACGCAGAATATTCTTTGCTTCTTGTTCTTCACTGTTGGCAATCAGCGCGCGGGCTAAATGAAATTTTATGGCGGCGCCACTCTTTTCTTCGTTTGATGCTTGGCGCAATAGACTGACCGCTTTCTCAATATTCCCCAGTTCAAGATGAACCAGCCCAAGCGTATCCATAACTGCCGCTTGATTGCCCGACAGCTCCAAGGCGCGCTCGGCTTGGGGTAGTGCTCCTTTCGCATCTCCTTTTCGCAACAGAACCCATGCAAGGTTATTGCGTGCCGCCCAATTCTTTGGCTGAGCTTCAGCGATCGCCGAAAAATGTGTTTGCGCCTTATCGAGGCGGCCGAGTCCGAGATATCTGTTCCCGAGCAGCAACCGAGCCCCATAATCTTCGCGAATTTCCCTTAACCACAGCTCGATTGTCTCAAGACTCCCATCGTAATCGCCGGCTTTCCATTGGGCTTGAGCCAGCACGAACATGACTCGGCGGTTGGGTGTAGGGTAGCGCTTTTGGGATTCCTTTAGCAGCCCAATAGCGTCCTGCAACCGATTTTGTCCGTACGCCAGCAGGCCGTCGAGCTCAATGATACGGGGGTCTATGGGGGCGGTCTTCTTCAATTCGGCGATTACTGGTCCAGCATCCTCCAGTTCATTTTGGGATAACATGATTTGTGCAAGAGATATTCTCGAGGCGAGGTGATCCGGCTTTAACCGGAGAATTGTCTCCAACTCTTTCCTGAATCGCGCCGGGTCCTTGAGCGATTCATATGCTGTAGCCAGAAGGATATGGGCTTGTACCGATTCCGGTTTTGCCGCAACGATAGAGCGGAAAGTAGCCGCGGCATCGGCGGGTAGTTTCGCCGCCAGTTGCGCCTGTCCGACAGTCGCCATGACCTGTAAATTTCCCGGGTGACCAACCAAATAACCTTGGCCGATACTGACCGCCTTCAATGGGGCGCCTCTTCGCATATGAAATTGCGCAAGGTAAACGATCGGTAAGGCCTGATTTGGTAAGGCATCAACAGCCTTTTCCGCCCAAGACAGTGCTGATTTGAAGTTCTTTTGCCTTTCCTCAAGAGACGCCAGACCTATCATTATCCGGAAATGTTTCGGGTTTTGCTTTTGAGATTCTGTAAGAAGAGATAGCGCCTTTTCTTTATTGCCGGCCTGCAATTCCATTTTCGCCAAATTCATGCTGGCATCAGGTGTTCCCGGCTTCACCTCCAATGCACGAACAAATGCATCCCGTGCTTCCGCAGCTTTACCTTTGGCAAAATACGCGATACCCGCCATTGTGAACCCGTTTGGATCGTCAGGGCTTTCCCTCTGGGCAATGCGAGCAACCTCCAGGGCCTTGTCGTACTGCTTGGTACGCATGAGAGTGGAAAAAAGCGAAGCCTTGGCCCGGTCGAAATTGGGGTCTAACTCAAGTGCCTTCTCGAATTCCTCGATACCCTCATCCGTTTCACCGAGGCCTACTTTAATCACGCCTAACTGGGCATGAAGATCCGCGTTTTCCGGAAGAAGTTCGGCGGCTTTTTCGATGTAATTCTTGCCGGCTTCAATTTCACGGGCCTGAAGGGAGGCCGACCCGATCAAGGCGAGAAGTTGAGCGTCATCGCTCGATTTTTCCAAAAGCGGGGTCAGTTCGGAAACGGCCTCCGAAGCCCGGCCAAGTTGCAAAAGGGATGCGCCATACATCCGGCGGGCCCGGTCATCGGCGGGAACATCGGCCAGATACCTTACCAGGTAGCTTTCCGCCTGTTCGTATTGACCAATGGCGAAACTTGAAGCCCCGGCCAAAAACTGGCTGGGAAGGTGTCTCGAGTCGACGCCAAGGACTTCCTTGCTGAGGCGCGCCGCTGTTTCGAAATCTTTCTGCTTGTAGGAAATCAGCGCTTTCAAATAAAGCGGTATTGGATGTTTCGGCGCCGCCTTGAGGACTGCTTCGATATTTTTTCCCGCCTCTTCATACTTTTCCCTGGCGATCTGAACATTGGCTAGTGGAAGGCGATGCTGGAGATTGTCGGGCCAGGCATCCCGGACTTCCCGGAATACGGCTTCCGCCTTTTCAAAATCGCCTTGCATGAAGGCGATATCTCCCTTCGCCGTGAGGACGTCGATATCCTTGGGCGCTTTTTTAAGAGCGGGCGCAAGCAGGGTCTCCGCTCTTCCCGCGTTCCTTTCAGCCAGGGCCAGGCGGGCCAGGCCCACTCTGGCGCGGGCGTTATCCGAATTCAACGAGATGGCGCTTTCAAAACTTCGCCGGGCTTTTTCCGGTTCACCGAGGGCGCCTTGGGCGCTTCCCCGCAAAACATGAGCGACGGATTGGAGTTCCGCCGGATCCGCATCGTCAACCGCAATCTCCGAAATAACTTCCCGGTACTTGCCCTGCTTCAGCCACGACCGACCCAGTGCCTCAAGCCAATACTCTCTCGGGGCCTCCTCTCTTCGAACCCGCAATAGTTCCGTTTCCCCCGCCACGGGGTCACCCATTTCAACGTAAACACGGCCAAGCAGCGCCCGCGCTTGGCCATTGTCCGGAGATTGCTTCAAGGCGTTTTTCAACTGAATCTGGGCGGCCCGAAGCTCGCCCTTGGAATGATGTTCTTCGGCCTTTTGTATATATTCATCCACGCTCAGGGCGGCTGTTTCGTCGCACGCCCCGACGGCGCCGATAAAGAAAACGGCGAAAAGAATTCTGGCCCAGTTATGCCGAAATCCCGAAAAGGGAGTGG
>JAJRSS010000227.1 GCA_024278615.1 Alphaproteobacteria bacterium | reverse complement strand
GATCTGATTGGAACCCAATCCGCGAAACTCATCAGGGCCAGCGGTCATCAGACCGCGTCAAAAGGCCGGACACATGACCGCACCCGACCGGTGCAGACCATCGTCAGAAAACACTTGCAATGCAGGGGCTGTCCACACATGTCAGTTGGGCAACCGCTCTTCCGTGCTGGCCAATTTCGTCAGCCGCAAGATTGGCTACTCCAAGGTATATAACGTCACCAACGGCATCGAACGCTGGATCAAGGACGGCAATGCGGTCGTCCCGGCGGTAAAATAGCCGCGGAAATTTTCCGCATTGACGCCGCCTTTATCTTGAAGGGGGCTTTCCGGTTTCGGTGGCGGGGGGTATGGTGGCCACCGATGAAAAACGGCTTTTTTCCAACGGTACCCTTGGCAGCCGCAATTCTACTGGCGTCGTCCCCCACCATCGCCGGAGAGCCGTCAGGGCATCCCGGCGACCCCGAAAAAGGCCGAGAAATAGCCGAAAAACACTGTTCCCGCTGTCACGTGATTCCGGGTCGCAATCCCCTGGGCGGCATCGGCAGTACCCTGTCCTTCCCCTCCCTGGTCAAATTGCCCGATTATCAGGAACGGCTGGCTACTTTTTTCGACCGCCGGCCCCATCCGCCGTTTGTCCGTATCCAGGGGGTGGAACGGTGGACCGCCTTTCCCCCCAATGCCGCAGAAATCAAGCTTACCTTGGAAGACGTGGATCATGTGGTGGCGTACGGGGAAAGACTCCGGAAACAGGGCCAATAAGCTAAAGACAAGGCGCATTACGCGGTAAAACTTGAAATGCCGGGCTTTTTCAATTCCTTCGACAGGCGAATGAGGCACAATGGTTTTTATTGGGGTGCCAAGCAAAAAAGCAAGACACTCGGGGAAGAGGAATGAATTTCACCGCCATCGCCATCGTCGCCAGCCGCAGCCAGGAAGCACGGAAAGCCGAAACAAGGCTCAAGGCGCTTTACAATCACACCCCCCCCGAAGAAGCGGACGTGGTGGTGGCTTTGGGCGGCGACGGCTTCATGCTGCGAACCCTGCACCAGTTCATGGACGTGCCGGTGCCCATCTATGGCATGAACCGGGGATCGGTGGGTTTCCTCATGAATGCTTATTCGGAAGAGAACCTTGTAGAACGCCTTGGCCGGGCGGAAGCGGTCGTCCTGCATCCCCTGCGCATGATTGCCACGGACATGGATGGCGTGGAACATCAGGCGTTGGCTATAAACGAAATTTCGCTTCTGCGCCAGACCCGGCTTGCGGCCAAGCTGGCGATCACGGTGGATGGCGTCCCCCGCATGGAGGAAGTGATCTGCGACGGCGTGCTTGTATCCACGCCCGCAGGCAGTACGGCTTATAATCTGTCGGTGCAGGGACCCATCATTCCCATCGGCGCGGGGGTGTTGGCGTTGACCCCGATCAGCGGTTTTCGGCCCCGCCAGTGGCGGGGCGCCCTGATCTCCCATAAGGCCATCGTCACCATCCGGGTTCAGGAACCGGAGGAACGTTCGGTCAGCGCCGTCGCCGATTACACCGAAGTCCGCGACGTGGTCAGCGTCGAAATCTGTGAAGACCGAACCCTGACCCCTACCTTGCTGTTCGATCCGGAACACAACCTTGAAGAACGCATCCTCAAGGAACAATTCCAACCATGACCGTTCCCGGCGGGGGGAAGGCCAACGCTACCGGCAGAGAGGCCGGTAACGCAGTGGAGGCCCGGCCTAACCGGCGCGGTACTTCACCGCCGAAAGCGCCAATTCCGCCGCTCACCCTATCCCTCTGCTTATCCCTTTGCTTATCCCTGGGCCTGGGCGCCCTTGGCGGAGCCCTTTTTTTCATCCTGCGCATGCCATTGGCATGGATGATCGGGGCCATGATCTTCACCACCATTGCCGCCCTTTCCGGTATCCGGCTGGCGCCGCCCGGAAAGCTGCGCGCCGTCATGATCGCCGTTCTGGGCCTGATGCTGGGCAGCGCCTTCACTCCCGAAACCATGGAACGGGCCGCGGCGTGGACGGGCAGCCTTGCCGCCTTGTTGGCGTATGTGACCGTCGTCACCGCTGCTGTTGCCCTTTTGCTCCGCCGCGGGGCCGGGTATTCCACGCCCACCGCCTATTTTTCAGCCGCTCCCGGTGGCTTCACGGAGATGGTCCTGACTGGTGGCGCCATGGGTGGTGACGAAAGGGTGATATCCCTCATGCACAGCGTCCGGGTGCTGCTGGCGGTGCTTATCATTCCCTTCGGTTTCAGGTGGTTCGGCGGATATGAACCGGGCGGCGTGATTACCATCGGCGCCTCTGTCGGGCTAACCCCGATCGACGCCGCGGTACTGGCCGCGGTGGCGGTGACCGGCGCTTTCGCCGCCCGGTGGGCGCGCGTTCCGGCGCCTTATTTGGTCGGGCCCATGCTGCTCAGCGCCGCCGTGCATCTGGGTGGAGTCACCACCGCCGGACCGCCCGGACCATTGGTCGCCATCGCCCAGGTGGTCATCGGCACCACCATCGGCTGCCGGTTCACCGGCGTTTCCATTGGCCGGTTGCTGGATATAATTCTGCTGGGCTCCCTGTCGACCCTGTTCATGCTGGCCACCGCGGCGGCGGCGGCATGGGGGGTGGAACAACTGACCGGGCTTCCCTTTCAGGCTTTGTTGCTGGCTTTCTCGCCCGGCGGACTGGCGGAAATGAGCTTGATCAGCCTTGCCATGGGCATCGATACCGCCTTCGTCTCCACCCACCATCTGCTGCGAATCTGCGTGCTGGTCATCGGCGCGCCGCTGGTCTACCGGCTGCTTGCCGGGCGGGTGTGAAATAATACGATCCAAGCGGCGGCGGGAAACGATTAGCGGTGGTTGGCGCCGACGGCATCCGACAGCGAAGAAAAACCGTCGGCCCGAAGAAATGCCGCCAACTCCGTCTTGATGCGGCCGACCTGACCGGGGCCTTCATAAATCAGCGACGAATAAAGCTGGACCAGTGAAGCGCCGGCGCGAATTTTGGCATAGGCGTGGGCGCCGCTGGTGACGCCGCCGACACCGATCAGCGGCAGGCGGCCGCCGGTCAGCCGGTACAGGTCCGCCAACACTCCCGTGGAAAGGTCAAAGATGGGCCGGCCACTCAGGCCGCCCTGTTCACTTCGCCGGGGATCGGCGAGCCCGTTAGGGCGCTGGATGGTGGAATTGGTGGCGATCAGCCCGTCCACTCCGGCCGCCAGGGCCACCTGGGCGATGTCCTCCTTGTCTTCCCCGGTCAGGTCAGGAGCGACCTTGAGTAACAGGGGAGGCCGATGTCCCGAGATCTCCCGGGCCTCCATGACGGCGCCAAGCAGTTTCGTCAGCGGGCCACGGCCCTGCAAGGCGCGAAGCCCCGGCGTGTTGGGAGAAGAAATATTGACCACCAGGTAGTCGGCAAGTCCGGCCATGGCGGTGACGCCGGCAACGTAGTCCGTGATGGCGTCGGGTGAATCCTTGTTGCGGCCCAGGTTGACGCCGATCAGGGCGGGCCCATGCCGACTCCCCATTTCGTTTTGGCGGAAAACCTCCAGACGGCGGGACATGGCTTCCAGGCCAAGGTTGTTGAACCCCATCCGGTTGATCACCGCCCGGTCCGCCGTCAGGCGGAACAGCCGGGGCCGGGGATTGCCGGCCTGGGGCAGGGGGGTGACGCTGCCCACCTCGGTAAACCCAAAGCCAAGGCCAAGGACCGGGCCGGGCACCCGGGCATCCTTGTCGAAACCGGCGGCAAGACCGATGGGATTGGTGAAGTCCAGGCCTAAAACCCGGGTATTGAGGATGGGATCATCTTCGCCGGTCCGTCCCAATCCCATACGATGGCCTAGTCCCAAACGATGGCCCAGTTCAAGGGCGGCAATGGCAAGTCCATGCGCGGTTTCCGGGTCCAGCGCCCGTACAACCGGCCACACCAGTTTCCAGGCCAGGGAATGAAAACGGCTCATGGTTCGGGCCCACCCTTGGGCGAAGGAAAGCCGGGTGGAAAAACGTGGCCGCCGTTATCCCCCGGACCTTTGGCGTCCACCGCCAACACCACAGAATCCCGTTCGCCGGCCCGTTGGCGGGCGGCGCTGGCCGCAGCCTGGTCGCCGGCGCACGGGTAAAAGATTGGCCGATGCAGATCGGATATGTGGGGATCAGTCGAGCCGGACATGGGCTGAACCTAGCCCAGTGCGCCGGGTAAGGACAGGTACGGGTGAGCGCCCGGTGCTATGCAAATTGCAGTCATCCGGCTGTGCGCCACTACGAGACAGGACTGGGCTTGCCGGTTGCAACGCACGGACCCAGAACGCGATTTCAAAGGAGAATATAAAGACTTGTTAGGCGGTAACGTTAACCGTTGAACCCGTCGTATCCTGGGGCGCAGCCTGCTCACTGGCGGTCGTCTTGGAAGAGGAAGTCAACTGGATCAGGGTTTCACTGAGCACCACCGTATCCTCTTGGCGGCGCTCGGCCTGCTCTTTCTTTTGTTCGGCGGCTTCCTGACGAGCGGCTTCCGCGCGGGCGCGTTCACGGGCTTCCTCCATCTTGGAGACAACCTCAGCCGACGCCCGGACGATCTCCCCGACCAAGGTCACTTTCGGCCTTTCTGCCACTTCATCCAAAAACATTATTCGAGAGCCTTCTGTCTCTCATCTATTTTTGCCCTATTTCTGGGCGCATACAATCACCCATATGGACTATACCCGAGCGCCAATCAAAAGGCAAGGTTTTGACGAAAAAAATTTCGATTCGCTTGCTATTTCTAAAACATTATCTGAAACAACCCGGAGGTCCGTTATAATTCAACAAATTCAGGTATTTCACCCGTATTTCCCACGAGTAAGAGTTGCCGTGACAGCACTAAGTCCCCTTTGAAAGAAGGTCCAAACCGGGAACACGCCCCCACATGAATTTCGCAAAAAGCGTTTCCTGCCTGGGCCGCGCCGCCATGGACGCTGAGCGACGGCAGGCGGAATCCCGTAAGCGCCAAAGGGTTTCATTAACGATCATGGACTAGAACCATCGGAGAATGGGGCTGGGCGTTGTTTTCCCACCTGTTCCGACCCTATGATCGAACTGTTCTCAATGCTGGATCAGCGAATGCAGGTAAACAAGCCAATCTATCTCCGGCAAGCCCTTCACCATGTCTGAAATGGGTATCAGTTTCGAAACCTGCCGCCCGGTGGAGGATCACGCCCGCGCGGTCATGAATTGGCGCAACGATCCCCACACCCTCAGCGTTTCCTATCACCGCGAACCCAAAACCTGGGAGACCTTCTGGCCGGAATTCCGCGACACCTATTTCCGGCACGCCAACACGCCGGCGTGCGTATTCGCCCTGGAAAAGGGTCGGCGGGTTGGCTTCGTCCGCTTCCTGCCCGTATCCCATCCGCTTGGCCTGAAGGGCCGCGCGGTGGATATCTCCATCAACCTGGCCCCCGATTGCCGTGGCCGGGGCCTGGGCGCCCGGGTGCTGAGCGCGGTTCAGGATCATCTGCGCCGCCAGGGGGTGGACAGTATCTACGCCGAAGTGCGCCAAGACAATGCAGCTTCCGCCCGGGTCTTTGCCGCCGCCGGTTTCGAGCCCCTGGGCAAGGCGGAAAAGCATGTGAAGGACACGGGCGAAACCTGCGCCATCCTGCGCTTCGCAGCCGAACTGACGCCGGCCAACTGGAGGCGGGGCGGTGTTTATGTGATCGCCGAGGCGGGCTCCAACTGGCGCATGGGATCGCCGGCACGGGACATGGCGATGGCCAAGACGCTGATCAACGTCGCCGTGGACGGCGGCGCCGATGCGGTCAAGTTCCAGACTTACCGGCCGGAAACGGTCTATGCGCAAAACGCCGGGCAAAGCGACTACCTGGCCAAATCGGGCATCAAGGAAGACATCAGCGAAATCTTCCATGACCTTTCCATGCCCTATGAAATGGTGCCCGAACTGGCTGATTATTGCCGTGGTCACGGCATCGATTTCCTGAGCACCGGTTTTTCGGTCACCGACTTCGAAGCCATAGACCCCCATGTGGGGATTCATAAGATCGCCTCCTATGAAATCAGCCACACCCATCTTCTGAAAATGGCGGCGGCGGCGGGAAAGCCCCTGATCCTTTCCACCGGCGCCAGCACGGAAGAAGACATTTCCTGGGCGGTCGACGCCTTCCACGCCAAGGGCGGACGGGACCTGTGCCTGCTGCAATGCACGGCCAAGTACCCGGCCCCCTTGAGCAGCCTCAACATCGGCGCCATTGCCTGGCTGCAACGGCGCTTCGGAGTTGCCGCAGGGTTGTCCGATCACAGCCGCGAACCGGTCCTGGCCCCGGTCCTTGCCGTCGCCATGGGCGCCCGGGTGATCGAAAAACATTTCACCCTGGACAATCGCCTTCCCGGTGCCGACCACTCTTTCGCCATTGAACCGGCGGAACTCAAGCAGATGGTCACCGCCATTCGACAGGCGGAGCAGGCCATGGGTGATGGAATCAAAAAGGTCATGGATGACGAACTGGAACTGGCGTCCTATGCCCGTCGTGGCCTGCAGGCCAGCCGCGGCATCCAACCCGGCGATCTCTTCAAGGAAGGAGACAACTTCGATATCCTGCGCCCGGGACAAAACACCCTCGGCGCTCACCCCCGTCATTCGGACGCGATCGCCGGACGCAAGGCCGTCCGCGTCATCAAGGCCGGCGACGGCATCCAACTGGACGATGCAACAGATTAAACCGGGCAAGGCCCTGCTTCTCGACCTGGACTGCACGCTGGCCGACAGCCTGGAAGTCATGCAAGGGGCCTATCATAACTTTCTCGCCCGGCATGGGAAAGCGGGCAGCGAGGTGGAATTCCAGGCCCTCAATGGTCCGCCCCTTGCGGAAGTGGTTGATTGCCTGCGCCGGTCCCATGAACTTAGCCCGGAAACCCCGGAACTCCTGCGGCAGTATGAAAACGAGATCGACCGGGCCTACGGCCAGGCATCCCCCATGCCGGGAGCCCGGGACCTGCTGAGCCAGGTAAAAGCCCTGGGTTTCGCCACCGCCGTCGTGACGTCCAATTCCCGCGCCCGCGCCGGAGCCTGGCTGGCGGCGGCAGGATTGGCGCCGCTGATTGACGGTATGGTCTGCGGCGACGAAATTGAAATGGGTAAACCCGATGCCGCCCCCTATATACAAGCCCTTGAACTCCTGGGCCTGCCGGCCGGCCGGGCCTGGGCGGTGGAGGATTCTCCCCTGGGAGCCCGTGCCGCCGTGTCGGCCGGGCTGGAAACATTCGTTCGTTGCGATGACGGCAAGCGGGATAGGGATTGGCCCCGGGGGGTTCGTTTCGTCTCGCGCCTTGAAGACATTCCAGCGGTATTGAAAGACCAAGGGCTTTGAAGGAAATATCATGCTGAGCGTGCGTCCCTTGAATCCGGCGGTCGTCATACGGGCGGACGCGCCGGAGCCCGCCCTTTCCGGGGGCATGGAGCGTACCGTTGCCGGTTTGTGGGCGGAACAACAGGCAAAAAGCGGGAACCTGTTCGACGGCCGCGTATTTTCCGTCAGCCAATTGAACGAGAACCGGATCTCCGGCGGTTTCATTGGATATCGCCGCTTCGTCGCCCAAACCCTTCAACCGGATTTGTTCGATCAGTTGAAAGTCCGCTCCCTCGCCGTGTCCGGATTCATGACCTGCCCCGACGGCGTGGTCTTCGGCCGCCGGGCCGAAGCCATGCTGCAGGATGGCGGGCTCTGGGAACTAGCACCGTCGGGCGGCGTAGACGGCAAAACCCGAACCGGCGATGACGGGATAGATCTGCAAGGCCAAATCCTGCAGGAAATGGAAGAGGAAACGGGCCTGACTCCAAACCAAGTGGCCTCGGTCGAGCCCTGGTGCCTGGTTGAAGACGATCAAAGTCACGTTATCGAAGCGGTCTTGCGAATCACCGTCACCGCCGGCCGGCAGGCCATCCTCGCCGTCCACGGGTCCACCTCCGGCGGCGAATATTCCGCCATGGAAGTGGTTCCCGCCGCCGCTCTAGCCGCCTTCATGGAAAATCCCATGGTGGATGTTTCCCGCCTGCTCATCTTCAAGAGTGGCTTGTTGGACTGCTAGCGGATAGCTGATCGCCCGCCTTAAAAAGGTCAAATTTGCACCTATGATTGGCCGCCGATGATGAAGGACAATAGCCCAATTTCACCCTCTCCCCTCTCGACACGGTAAAGGACACCTAATGAAAGCGGTGGAATCTCTTCACGCGTGGCTCGGAAACCGAACACGCCCCGGCTGGAAAATCCGTCACCTGATGGTGTTGCTGACCTCCGGTATCGGTGTCTATTTTTTCCTGGAGTCCCGCGCCGAGTGGTCGGAAATGCACCGGTGGAACCGGGCCGTGGGCGACATGAGTCTGGTCCTGGTTTCCCTTTCCATGGCTATTGGACCCATGGCCCGCCTGTGGGCGGGGTTCCGCAATGTTCTTCCCTGGCGGCGCGAATTCGGAATTTACGGGGTCCTCCTCGGAATCGCCCATACGTTGGTCATCCTCGGCGGCTGGATCGAATGGGACCTGATTCGCCTGTTCGGCTACCAACTGCATCCCATGACCGGCGATTACGT